>CADBOG010000120.1 GCA_902796265.1 uncultured Bacteroidota bacterium | reverse complement strand
GGCCAGAATCTCGTCCATCTGAGTTATATCTGTGCCGAAGCGTTTCATCTGGTTAAATAGGAATGTGGGCGTGCCACTCTCAAACCAATAATTGCGGATTTCCTTTTTGTTGAAGCAGTTGAAAAGGCTATATGGATTATATACTTCTTCTGAACGCCCGGAGAAGTGATAGCCGTCATATTGCCTTTTCAGCATTTGGTGCATCTCCTCGTGGGTGCATTCGTATTCTTCGGACAGCATGTCTATGTCGTCGCTCAACACTGTGGTAAGCTCTTTCTCTGTGATACCACAGATGGTTGCATATTCACGATCCATGGATATATTAGAGATGTTGTTAAGTGTTGAGAATATGCTCAATTGGCTGAACTTGGTTATACCCGTGAGGAAGCAGAATCGTATCATCGCTTCGCATGCTTTCAAGGGTTGGTAGAACTCTTGCATTACCTTTCGCATTGCTTCGAGGTTGTCCTGTTCGTGCATGACTTCTAGCAACGGTGCATCGTATTCATCAATAAGTACAACTACCTGTTTCCCACTTTGATTGTATAGCGCTTTAATCATGCCTATCATTGCTCCGCCAGGTGTCGGTGCATCACCAATACCGTCTATTTGCATGGAACGTAATGTGAACATGATTTTTTCGCGAAGTTCTTTTGCCCCATTATGCCCTTTGCAGGTACTCATGTCAATGTGGATGACAGGATATTGTTTCCACTCTTCTTCCAACTCCATGATTTTGAGTCCTTCGAATAAATCGCGGCGGCCTTCGAAATAGGATTTCAGCGTTGTTGTGAGTAAGGATTTGCCGAAGCGTCGTGGCCGGCTAAGGAAGGTGTATTTCACCGAATTGGCAAGTTCCCAAACTAAATCCGTCTTGTCTATGTACACGTAGTTGCCTTTTCGGATTTCTGAAAAGGTCTGTATTCCTATTGGGTATCTTCTTTTAGTCGTTGCCATGCTGTCTTTTTTTTGTATTAAACGCATAATGATCCTTTTTATTGTGCATCAGCATCTGGAAACATCCGGTAACTACTACACGACAAATATTTACTGTGCCTCTTCCCCGTTAAAATAGCATGTGGAGGAATGGCCTTCGAAAAATGTTTGTTGAATTATACATTTTTATGAGGGAATGTTTCGTTGTCGTGGAGGTAATCGAAAACGATTTTGGCTTTGGATGGACCTATGGCTTTGGTTAGGTCGTCGAGGGTTTGTAGGCGTACTTCCTTGATGGAGCCGAAGCGTAGAAGGAGGTCGCGGGCAGTCTTTTGGCCAATGCCGGGAATATCGGTCAGCTGGGTGCGGATGGTTCCTTTGCTGCGTTTGTCGCGGTGGAAAGTGATGGCGAAGCGGTGGACTTCGTCTTGGATGCGCTCCATGAGGTGGAATAGTTCGTCGGTAGGTTTCAATCCTACAACTCGAATCTGCCAATATTCGTCGTAGCAGAGCAACTCGCTGGTGTGGTGACGGTTGTCTTTGGCGAGGCCTGCTATTGGAATGTCGAATCCGAGCTCCTCAACAATCACTCTTCGAGCCACCTCCATTTGTCCTGCACCACCATCGACGATAAGTAAGCCAGGAAGTTCTTTGCCTTCCTCATTGAGGCGTTTGTAGCGTCGAAAGATGACTTCGGCCATAGAGGCGTAGTCGTCGGGACCTTCAACGGTCTTTATGTTGAATTTGCGGTATTCGTTCTTGTCGGGCTTGCCGTTGGTGAAGCGAACCATCGCGGCCACAGGGTACGAACCTTGGATGTTGGAGTTGTCGAAACATTCGATATGTACTGGCAATCGCTTGAGGTGCAGCTCTTTCTGCAACCGCTCCATTAGTTGGTTGCGTTTGGAGAAAGGTTGCTCTTTAGATTCAAGGCCTTGTGCCTCATCGGGGTTTAGGAGAAGGCGCTGGTGGAAGCATTGGTGCTGGTGGGCACGTACGTTGCGAAGACTCAGCTCGAGGAGTTCTTTACGGTCACCACGTGTGGGAATAGTGAGGTGAAGGTATTCGTCGGGTATTTCTTCGATGGCGAAAGGAACGATGGCTTCGCGTGCGGTGCTCTCGGTTTGCTCATGCAAGGCGGGAATTATGGTGGCCAGTATCTCGGCGTCACTCTCGTCGAGCTGTTTCTTGATTTCGTTAGAGAAGCTGTAAATGATGCTGCCGTTCTTTATGCGCATCATGTTGACATAAGCGTATTTGGAGTCGGAGAGGATGGAGAAGACATCGACGTCGCGAACATTGGTGTTGACGACGGTCGACTTATACTGGTATTCTTCGAGGAGGCGGATTTTGCGGCGAATGACTTCGGCTTCTTCGAACCGCAGTTGGTCGGCCAATGCGAACATGTCGCGTTTCATGGCATCGAGAATGTCGCCAAAGTCGCCTCGTAGGATTTGACGTATGCGTCGGAAAGTCTCGAGGTATTCTTCTTTGCTTTGCAATCCCGCGCAGGGAGCCTTGCAGAGCCCTATCTGGTGGTTCATGCAGGGACGGTCGGAGCCAATGCATTTTTGTGTTTTCTCGTCCCAATGGAGTTTTTTCTTGCAGTTGCGATAGCTGAAGAGTTTGCGTATGATGTCTTGCAACTCGCGCAGAATCCGTTGGTTGGGATAAGGGCCGAAGAATTGTCCCTTGATGCGAGTACGGTCGCGAGTGAAGAGCAACCGAGGGTATTCCTCGTCGGTTATGCAGAGGAAAGGATAGGTCTTGTCGTCCTTGAGCATGCTGTTGTAGCGCGGCTGATACTGCTTGATGAGGTTGTTTTCAAGCAGCAGGGCATCGACTTCGGTAGCGACGACTGTGGTGCGGAGGTCGTAGATGTGGCGAACCAGCATCTTGATTTTCGAGCTGTGGTCGTCATATCTGTTAAAATAAGAACTCACGCGACGTTGGAGATTACGAGCCTTCCCGACGTAAATCACCTTGCCTGATTCGTCAAGGTATTGGTAAACACCGGGGGTTTCGGGCACGGTCTTGAGTTTCAGGCGTATGCGGTCAATGTTCTTATTTATGCTTTTGTCAATCATTCTTTCCTCTAGTGAATCATACTATTCCCTCGGAGACCGTATTATAGTTCTTCGGCAACCATCTGAAGGCTTGCGATGCCGTAGAGTTCGTATTTGGAGGTGCGTTGCTTTATTAAATATGTATAAGGCTCGGCGTGGCTGAAGTGTCGATAATAGTCGATGGTGTCGCTCACGGTGCAGTACTGACCTACCGTATTTCCGTAGCGGTGTCCATTCTGGTCGCAAAGCTCGAAGTCGGGCGTGATGGTGTGGTGCTCGTTGCTGTCGGCATAGAACATAACGAGCATGGGCAAAATCTTGCCAGTCAGCTTGGTAGTGTCGTAGCGGAGCGTGAGACTTATGCGGTAAGCTTTGTCGGTATCGACTTTGGGGATTGTGAATTCTACGGGTTCGAAGCGTTTCCAGCAGTTGTTGGCGAAAGGCTTTGTTTCGTCGAGGACGGTCTTTGTTCCACAAGAGGTGGCGAGTAGTGCGAAGGTGATGATTGTAAGTATTTTATGTTTCATTGTGTTGTTTGTTTTACAGAATTATAATCCTCTTTTCTCTATGAGTTTCTGCATGATTTGGATAGCGTTGGTGGCAGCACCTTTGCGGAGATTGTCGGCAACGACCCATAGGTTGAGGGTACGCGGTTGGGAGAGGTCGCGGCGGACGCGACCCACGAAGACCTCGTCGCGGTGTTCGCTCAAGATGGGCATAGGGTATTGGTTCTCGGCAGGGTTGTCGTAGAGGATTACGCCGTGGGTGTTTGCGATAATGTTACGTGCCTCATCGATATCGAACTCCTTATGGAATTCGACGTTAACTGATTCGCTGTGACCACCAACAACGGGGACGCGAGCCACTGTGGCTGTGATGGCGATAGATTGGTCGCGAAGGATTTTGCGTGTTTCGTCGACGAGTTTCTGTTCTTCGGTTGTGTAGCCATCTTCTTGGAAGTCACCGCCGTGAGGGAACAGGTTGCGGAAAATCTGATAGGGATAAGCCTGGCTGTGTTCGCCCATGGCATCGACTCTTGACGTAAAGTCGGGACCTTCTCTCTTGACCTGCTCAGCGTGCCAAGCTTCTTCCTCCTGAAGCTGATGGACGGCTTTGATTCCCGTTCCGGTAATTGACTGATAGGTGCTGATGACCAGTCGTTTAATCTTGTAGCGAAGATGCAGTTGCGAGATGGCGAGAACCATCTGGATTGTGCTGCAGTTGGGGTTTGCAATAATGCGGTCGTCGGCTTTTACGGCATCAATATTGATTTCGGGAACCACGAGGGGTTTGTCGGCATCTTTGCGCCAAGCAGATGAGTTGTCGATAACTGTGGTGCCGGCAGCGGCAAAAAGAGGCGCATATTGCCGAGAAACAGCAGCTCCGGCCGAGAAAATTGCGAAGTCGGGTTTCATCGAGATGGCCTCTTCGACGGTAACGACAGTAATTTTGCGGTCGGCGAAATCGATTTTGCGTCCAAGAGAACGGATAGAGGCTGCCGCGATGATTTCCTCGTTGGCAAAACCGCGTTCCTCTAAAACTTTGAGCATCACGCTCCCCACCAATCCGGTGGCACCTACTACTGCTATTTTCATTTTATGATAATTGTTAATATGTTTCAGGGTGCAAGAGCCTGTGGCTCGCGCAGAGCTGATTTGTGTGTGGGATGTTAAAGGTTTCAGGTTTAATTCTCAATTCTCAATTTTCAATTCTCAATTTTCAATTTATTATTGGTAGCTCGACGGTGAAGGTTGAGCCTTCGCCCAAGGTGCTGTTCACACTTATCTTCCCTCCGTGGGCGTTGACTACTTGCATTACATAATTGAGTCCTATGCCGAATCCTTTGACGTTGTGGACATCGCCAGTCGATACTCGGTAGAACTTCTCGAAGATATGCTTTTGGTCTTCGCGGCTGATACCCAGTCCTTTGTCGGCTATGCTCAAGAGAAGTTTGTCGCCATCTTTGCGTGTGGTTATTTTGATATTGACTTTTTCTGGCGAATATTTTATTGCATTGTCAATCAAGTTGTAAATCATATTGGTGATATGCAACTCGTCGGCAGAAAGGGAGGGGGAGGGCTCGGTAAGGTCGATGTTGAGTATGCCGCCCAAACTCTCAATCTTAAGGTTGAAACTCTTTGTGACGTTCTTGATTATGTCGTTGATATCCACCGTAGTGCGGTTGAGAGTGAAGCTCTTGTTCGACATCTTGGCATTCTGCAGGATTGTCTCGATGAGGAGCCTCATTCTTCGGTTCTCGTCGCTGATGATGCCGATATAGGTGCTGTTGTTGGCTGGGTCGGAAGCGATGGAAGGGTCTTGAAGCATCTCGCAAGCAAGTCCGATGGTAGCAATAGGGGTCTTGATTTCGTGCGTCATGTTGTTGATGAAGTCGGTCTTCATGACGTCGAGCTTGTCCTTTTTGAGGATGGTTCGCATTATCAAGAAGAACAACGTTAATATCAAGGAGATGAGCGCGAAAGCGAGTAGGAAATAGCGAGTGGAGTTCTCCTTGAGCAGCAGCGAGGAAAGAGGGAATTGGAGAAAGATAAAGTACTCGTTAGGCGACATCATGCCGTTGGGGTGGAAGCGGTATTTGAAGGGCGACTCGAGGAGTTTCTGCTCCATGCCTTCGGTGTTGCAGTAGAGGAACTTGTTGTCGGTGTTGTCGTAAATGCCTACGTATGGTTCGATATCGACACCGTTGATCATCAGCTTGTCGGTGATGAGCGAGTCAAGAAGGTTGAAGTTGAACGAGCTGGAGGTGAGGATGTTGTCTACCACATATTCGGAGATGTCGGTGACAAACTGGTTGTAGAATTCGCTGTTGTCGGTCAGTCGGTCGCGAGTGGCAAGAATGGTGTTGTATTGCGCTATGGCATTAGAGTCGGCCGATGATATTTTGACGCCAGGAAGGAGTTTCACGCTGTCAATCATGGTGATGCCCACCTGCACGATATTGGTGTCGTAGAAAGTAGTATAGTTCTCTTTGATGATGCTCTGCATACGGTTGTTGAGCTCTTCGATGCGTTTGAATTTCAAGAGCTTGTATCTGTCGTTTTGGCCGATGTAGTCTTCTACTTTAAGGCGGTTAAGCTGCTCAATCATGTCGTCCATAGCATTGTTGACGCTGATGTTGAAGAGGTTGTTGCTAACCGTCACCGTTCGCTTCATCTGCACATATTGTATCGCCATCAAGCTGGCGGCAGCCAACGTGAAAAGAGTGGTGAGAGTTATCAGGAATGTTTTTTTCATGTTTTCAATAACGCAACAAATGCCGTTTTGTTATACATATTAAAAAAGATTTTTTTTGATTGCCTTAGGGCGGTTTTTAGGTTAGTGTTAGGTTAGAGTTAAGTTAGACTTAAGTTAGAGTTAGGTTAGAGTTGGAAAATTTTGTTTTTGGGTATGAAAGGAGTGATAATGGATATTTTTCAAGAATGATAAAAAACTACAAATTGTATGATGCAATAAGTATTGAGGAGAACAACTTTTGTTGATGTATGGCAAATGTAGATGACTGTCAATTAGCGATTAATAATTTTTTGTTATTTTTCTGCTTTGGATTCTGATTTTATTAGTATTTTTGCATCCCGTATTTCATTTTTTTACATAACCATCTCCTCGGCGGCAATACGGATGAGTCGGGGGCTCATATTTTTTTTATGAAACACGGTTTCGACAACGAGAAGTATCTCAAAATTCAATCCGAACACATCAAGGAGCGCATCTCCAAGTTCGGCAACAAGCTTTATTTGGAGTTCGGAGGCAAGCTCTTCGACGATTTTCATGCCAGCCGCGTGCTGCCTGGTTTTGAACCAGACAGCAAGCTCAAGATGCTCATGCAGCTGCGCGACGATGCCGAGATGGTCATCGCCATTAGTGCTCGCGACATCGAGAAAAACAAAGTGCGTGCCGACCTCGGCATAACCTATGACGACGACGTGCTGCGATTGCGTGACGAGTTCCAAAGTCGCGGCCTTCTGGTCAGCGCCGTATGCATCACGCAGTATCATGGCCAGCCAAGCGCGCAGGCCTTCCGTGAGCGACTTGAGCGTCTGGGAATCAGCGTCTATTATCATTATCTTATAGATGGATATCCTACAAATGTCGACCTTATCTGTTCGGAGAACGGTTTCGGTCGCAACGAGTATATAAAGACCACTCGTCCATTGGTCATCGTCACGGCTCCAGGTCCCGGAAGCGGCAAGATGGCTGTCTGCCTCAGCCAGCTGTATCAAGAAAACAGACAAGGTGTTAAGGCCGGATACGCTAAGTTCGAGACCTTCCCAATTTGGAGCATACCTCTGAAACATCCTGTAAATGTGGCATACGAGGCAGCTACTGCCGACCTTAACGATGTCAATATGATTGACCCGTTCCACCTTGACGCTTACGGCACAACGGCGGTCAACTATAATCGTGATATTGAGATATTCCCGGTGCTCAACGCCATCTTTGAAGGCATCTTCGGTGAGAACCCATATAAGTCACCTACCGACATGGGTGTCAATATGGCGGGATTCTGCATCTGCGACGACGAGGTCTGCTGCCATGCTTCGAAGGAGGAAATTATCCGTCGCTATTATGCAGCCCTCTGCAAGTTCGTGCAAGGTCGAATACCCGAATCCGAAGTCGACAAGAATGCACTGCTAATGAAGCAGATGAAGATAACGACCGACTTCCGTCGCACCACAACGGCTGCTCATGAACGTGCTGCACAAGAAAACGCTCCCGCAGCAGCTATGGAGATGGATGACGGCACCATCATCACGGGTCATTCAAGCGACTTGCTTGGCGCTTGTGCCGCTATGTTGCTCAACGCCACCAAGCATCTTGCTTCGATTGACCACGACGTGAAGCTCATCGCACAAAAATATATTGAACCTATACAATACACAAAGACACGACTCCTTCACGGCAACAACCCGCGTCTCCATACCGACGAGGTGCTTCTTGCACTCTCGATGCTCAGCCTTAGCGACGAAAACTGCCGCAAGGCACTCGACACTTTGCCGCTACTCAAAGGATGTCAGGTACATACCACGACGATGCTCGGCGAGGTCGACCTCAAGATATTCAAGAAGCTTGGCGTCGATGTCACCTCCGACCCGCAACCGAAGAAATGAGGCGAGGATTGAAACAGATGACAACAAGACATAAATCATAACGACAGTAGGGCTTGAATTTGAATGCAAGCACCTCTAAAAACCTTTTAACGAAACTATTAAACATAATATGAAAATTGGACTAATTTTAGCGATGGATATTGAGTATCGGCAGATGCGTGATGCTCTTGGTGGCGACACGGGTCGCTTGGGAAACAACGACATAGTGTTGTGGCAATGTGGTATAGGAAAGGTTAATGCCGCCGTAGGTACTATGCGACTTGTAAATGAGCATCATCCCGATGCCATAATCAGTACCGGATTGGCTGGTGGCATCGATGTGATGATGCAGGTAATGGACGTTCTTGCCGCAACACAGAGTGTTTACCACGATGTTGACTGTGGTGTGGGGCTTGGTTGCGAGCTGGGACAGGTGCAAGGTCTGCCTTCGCGTTTTGATGCCGACAAGAAACTCATAGATCATGCCGTTTTGGTTCCCCTTGCCGAGGGTGAGCGTCTGATGACTGGATTGATTTGTACCGGTGACCAGTTTATTACCGACCGAAAGCGTTTGGATGTCATAAAAGGCAATTTCCCAGACGGTATGGCATGCGATATGGAGAGTGCCGCCATTGCTCAGACTTGTTATCTGCTTGGTGTGCCGTTCCTTAGCCTTCGTGTCATCAGCGACACTCCTGGCCGTACCGACAACCACCAGCAGCAATGGGAGGATTTCCTTGCCTCAATGTGCGATCGCTCATTCCATTTCGTGAAACGTTATTTGGAAACTTTGTAAAATTTCAGCATAGAATTTCAGCGTGGACGACCACAATTCTTTTTATGCGACGGCTACAATAATCATCCATTGTCGATGACCGCAATAATCATCCATTTTCGACGACCACAATAATCGTTTCACAGATAATCATTACACGTTACTCAATAACTGAACACATAACTTAAATCTTAATATGGAAGTAATTCAAAGCTTTACAATTGATCATACCCATTTGAAACCAGGTATATACATTTCTCGCGAAGACAAAGATTTCATCACCTTTGACATTCGCATAACCGAACCGAATAAGGAACCTGCAATTGCGCCTTCGGCCATGCACAGTATGGAGCATCTGATGGCGACATGGTTCCGCAACTCGCGTGTGAAGGACGATGTTGTATATGTGGGTCCAATGGGTTGCCTTACAGGTATGTACATTATCATGAGGGGCAAATATACTGTTGAGGAGATGCGAACATTGACGATAGAGTGCCTAGAATGGATTCTTACTCAAGAAGAAGTCCCTGCCACAACACCCGAGACATGCGGCAACTGCCTCCTTCACGACCTTCCCATGTGCAAATGGGAGAGTGTCCGCTATCTCGACCGTCTCAAAAACGATTTTCATTGCGAATACACAAAGCTCCAAGTCACCCTTGCCGACGGCAAAACATTTGCCGATGCTTGAGATTGGTGTTTTCAAAAAAAATTTTAGGTAAACACAATATTTACCAAAACTCACGTTTATTAGTGCGTGAATGAAGCATATTATTGGCCCCGTAGTTCAGCTGTATAGAACGTCGGATTCCGGTTCCGAAAGTCGTGGGTTAGAATCCCGCCGGGGTCACAAAAGACTAAAGTGTCCGTTGTATTTGATAAAGAAACTGAATATAAAGTCGTTAGTGCTAAGGTCGAAGTCGTGAAGGAAATCGACTTGTAGACCTAATGCTACTCCCTTGAATTGGTGTTCTAAAGATAGAGTGTATGTCAGCAGGTTGCGAAAGTCGGCATTGGGATAATCTCCTGATTGTATATCGGCAGCAACAGAGGCATACATGTGTTGGCTGCTGTAACTATTTGCCGACCAGAATAATGGGCTTCCTAAAGGGCTGAAGAAGTGATTGCCACGCCAGAAGCCGAGAGAATTGAAGATAGATAGACGCGAATCGGTATTGCTGGATTGCAAATCTGTTTCTAATGATTTTGACCAGCGGTAGGAAAGAGTGGGGTAGAAGGCGTTACCGCCGTGGTCAACCTTGCTGTCCAGATGAAAGAATAGAATTGGGAAATCAAGAGCCAGTTTATGATAACGGTAGCCATTATCTTTTTCGTATTCAAAGCGTAATCCTACCTGTTCGTTGAAGTGGGTCACGGTGTTGGTGTCGATGGTCTTGAGTTCGCCACCACGATGGTTGGCGATGAAGAAACAAGGTACCAATACCCTGAAATACTGTTGGGTGTAATACTCTGTTGTGATGCAAGGACCCGACAATGGCATAGCAGTCGATATGGAAGTGTTGAGCCATGAACGGTTGAGAAGTACGAATTCGTGCTTGCTGCCCATCGTGAAGAGTTCTTGGTCGGGTGTCCAGGGAACGAGGTAGTGACGCCAGTCAAGCCAAGTGTCGCTCTTCCATAGTCGAGTATCGGCAACTATTTGGATTCCATCCTCCTGGTAGTTCAAGTAATGACGAGCAGGGTCGATGACGGGATAAGGGAGGCCATGATGAGAACAGAAGATAGAGGATTGGTATTTGTCTTGAAGTGTTCCTGCAACAAAAGCGAGCCAATGTGTTGGTTTGTAGAGTAATGTCAGCGTCGGACGGAAAGATTGGAGAGAGTCCATTCCGGCATTCATCATCGCGTTGAAACCCACACGCAGTTGGGCGTGCTCATTAATCCCGTAAACGAGAGTGGGGGATAGACGGAATCCAGGAACGGTGAAGCCTTTGACGAAAGGAGTTCCATATTCGGCGTTGAAAAAGAACGCTTCGGCATCGATGTCGAGATTCAGATGACCATTATTCTTCATGAGGCAACTGTCGTTCGGTATTTGAGCCGAAGCGCCAGATATCTGAGCCGAAGCGACGACATAAAGAAGTGCCGAAAATGATATGAGAAGTATTGTTTTTTTCATTTTGCAAAACTACGAATTTTCTTACAATACGACGAAAAAAAAGCGATTTTTAGACCTCAAAGGTTCCCATTTTTTATATATAATACTCGTATTATTGTCGGAAAATTAACAAGTTGTGTTTCTTGAAAAAAAATGTTATCTCTATTCAAGTTTTTTTTGCTATTTTTGCACGAAATTTTATTATTATGTTTACAGATACCACAAAATTCATTGGCGAGGGCCTCACATACGACGATGTCCTCCTCGTCCCCAGCTATTCCGATGTCCTCCCCCGCGAGGTAAAGGTCAACTCGCGCTTCTCACGCAATATCACACTTAACATTCCTATGGTCAGCGCCGCAATGGATACTGTCACCGAGGCTGCTATGGCCATCGGTATGGCCCAGGAAGGTGGTATCGGTGTGTTGCACAAGAACATGTCTATTGAGCGTCAAGCCAACGAGGTGCGTAAAGTCAAGCGTTCCGAGAACGGCATGATAGTAGACCCCGTCACGCTTGGAAAGGATGCTTTGGTGAAGGATGCCCTAAGCCTTATGCATGAGTACCATATTGGCGGCATACCCATTGTCGATTCCAACCGCATGCTCATAGGTATGGTAACCAACCGTGACCTCCGTTTCGAACGCAATATGAGTCGTCCTCTCAGCGAGATAATGATTACCAAACTCGTGACCACCCATGAGGGCACTACCTTTGAGGAAGCAGCCGAGATTCTGCAGGAGCACAAGATTGAGAAGCTTCCTGTTATCAATAATGAAGGTCAGTTTGTTGGGCTTATAACCTACAGCGACATCATGAAAAACAAGGAGCACCCCATGGCTTGCAAGGACAGCAATGGACGTCTCCGTGTGGCTGCCGGAGTGGGTATTACAGGCGATATGATGGATCGTGTCGACGCACTTGTAGAGGCAGGTGTTGACGCTATCGTTATCGATACCGCACATGGACATAGCATCCGTGTTGTCGATGCCCTTAAGACGGTCAAGAACAAATATCCCGAGCTCGATGTTGTTGTTGGCAACATAGCCACAGGAGAAGCTGCTATCATGCTGGCAGAGGCAGGCGCTGATGCCGTGAAGGTTGGCATAGGACCCGGAAGCATCTGCTCCACACGAATCATCGCCGGTATTGGCGTTCCTCAGTTGACAGCCGTTTGCGAGGTTGCAGGAGCTTTGAAACAGGGAGGTTTTGACATTCCTCTCATTGCCGATGGCGGTATCCGCTATAGCGGCGACATCGTCAAGGCTATTGCCGCAGGAGCCAGCAGCATCATGATTGGTTCGCTGGTGGCCGGTGTTGACGAAGCTCCAGGTGAGACCATCATCTTCGAAGGCCGCAAGTTCAAGTCCTATCGTGGAATGGGATCACTCGAGGCTATGCAGAGTGGCTCGAAGGATCGCTACTTCCAGGACAAGGAAACCGACGCCAAGAAACTCGTTCCCGAAGGCGTTGTGGGTCGTGTTCCTTACAAAGGCACCCTCAACGAGGTACTCTATCAGCTCGTCGGTGGCTTGAAGGCCGGTATGGGTTACACGGGTTCGAAGGATATCGCTACCCTTCAGCAAGCCAAGTTCATCCGCATCACCGCTGCCGGTCGTGCCGAGAGCCATCCCCACGATATCGCCATCACCCGCGAGGCACCCAACTATTCGAGATAATTGATTAGCATCATCGTAATAACATAAAACGAATAAACCCATAATTAGATGAAAAAAATTCTCGCTTTGCTGCTCCTTTTTGTGGCATCGCAATGTGTAATGGCTCAGAAGGCCAACGACCCCGTGATTTTTGAGATTAACGGCAAGAAGATATATAAGTCAGAGTTCATGCGCGAGTTTCTCCGTTCGATAGGCAAAGACCCCAAGGCAGCCCCGACGGCATGCACCTACGAGAAACGCCAGGCTTTGGAGGACTACGTCACACTTTTCGTTAACTACCGCACCAAACTAGAGGACGCTTATGCAAATGGGTTCGACACGATTCCTTCGATGTTGAGAGAACTTGACGGATACCGCAAGGAGTTGGCAGCGCCCTATCTTATTGACTCCGTCACGTTTGACAAAATCATGGAAGAGGCTTATGAGCGTAATCATTACGTACTCTCCGCAGCCCATATTTATGTTCCTATCCGCTACAACCCAAGGCCAGAAGATACTCTCGCCGCTTACAACAAGATATGGGAATACTACAATAGGGTCATGAAAAACGAGGATTTCTTTGCCGTCGCTCGCGAACAGTCAGCCATTGTCGCCAAAGCCCAAGGCTTAGAACCCGACGACCCGCGCAGCAAAGACGATGGCCGTTTGGGCAATTTCTCGGTATTCGATATGGTCTATCCTTTCGAAACGGCCGCCTATAGCCTCAATGTCGGCGAGGTATCGAAGCCTGTACGCACATCCTTTGGCTACCACGTCATTAAGCTTTTGGAGAAAGTACCTTATTTTGGCAAATGCTCATTCCAGCATATATGGATTGCCGAAAGTACAGACAATGCCAAGTCGTCAGAGCATCTAATTAGAGATGCCTATAAGCATCTCCAGCTAGGTGAACCTTTCGCTACAATCTGCCGCAACTATTCCGATGACAACAGTACTTCGCAGAATGGTGGCTTGGTGCAGGATATGCCCCTTCGACAGATTCCTCAAGAGTATGTCGAGACTATATCATCAATGAAGGTAGGTGAGACTTCGGAACCCTTCCATACTCGTTATGGCTGGCATATCGTTAAGCTTATCGACCGCGACTCCCTTGCCTCATTTGAGGAGATGCTGCCTTCCTATCGTCAGCGTATGTCACGCGACAGCCGTAGCAGCAAGCCTCGCGAGGCCTTCATCGAGCAATGCAAGGGCCGCTACAACTTCAAGGATTACACTAAGATGTACGAAACCGTCAAGAAGGGCAAGAAAACAGTAAAGGGAGCACCGTTGGCTTCATTCGACAACTGCTTGAAGGCAATCAATGACTCAGTTTTCATCAAGGCTTGGCGTTTTGATGAGAGTATGGTTACCGATAATCGTCCCCTCTTCAGCGTTGGTGACAAATATTATAATACAGCCGATTTTCTGAAGTTCATCGAGGAACATCAGCGTGCCGAGGGCAAGAGAGAACATCTTATGTATATCGAGAACCGCTACCAGAACTTTGTCAACGACAAAGTCTTCGAGTATGCCGACCAGCATTTGGAGACGGAACATCCTGAGTTTGGCGAATTGATGAGAGAATACCGTAACGGCCTGATGATATTTGCATACAACGATGCAAATGTATGGTCGAAGGCAATCGACGATACACTAGGGTTAGCCAAGTATTATGCCGACAATGTGGACAAACATAGTATCGACAACGAGGAAGATGCATCCTATTTCATGGGCGAGAGCGTCGATATGAGGCTCTTCACCATAGCCGACAGCTCATGGCTGAAACCCAGCAAGGCTCTGAAAATCGTTGAGAAAGGCGACAAAAAAGGATACACAGATGCTACCATATTGAGCAACCTTGAGAAGTCGCTGAAGGTTGATACCGTCAATGTACGCTTAGAGACACGCACCGTCGAAATAGATAAACAGACACTCCTTTCGAAAGAACAGCTTCGCAAGGGCATCTATATCTTCCCATACGAGAAGGGTTACCAGATTGTCCGTGTGGTGGGATTGCTCAATCCTCGCCCCAAGACTCTCATCGAGGCACGAGGCTTCTATATCAACGACTATCAGAATTACCTTGAAAAACAGCTTATCGATAACCTCCGTAAGAAATACAATGTAAAAATCCATCAGGATGTCATCGATGAGATTGTGTACTAACATCAAATAACTTTCATGAAAAAAATCCTTTCAGTATCTATATTGTTGTCCTTGTCATCATTCATGATGGCACAGGGCGTTACGGCAGTTGGTAGCGATGAGACTGTTGTCGACAAAGTCGTGGCTGTTGTCGGCAAGAACATCGTAAAGCTATCTGATGTCGAGAACGGATATCTCTCTGTACGTGTCAGCAAAGGTTACGAAAATGCGTTCGAGAACCGTTGCAACATCCTTGAGGGGTTGCTAATCAACAAACTCCTTGTCCATAAGGGCGAGGTGGACAGCACCGAAGTTACCGACCAAGAGATAGAGGCCAATGTGCAATACTATCTCAAACAATATGAACGTCAATATGGCAGCCATGAGGCAATCCGCCAAGCTACGGGTTACACATACGACGAGATGAAGGATCTCTTCACCAAGATGATGCGTGAACGAATGCTTGCTGAGCGCGTTCGTCACGAACTCACAAATAACGTGAAGATAACCCCCTATGAAGTACAGCAGTTCTTTAACAAGATTCCAGCCGATAGTGTTCCTGAGATTCCAGAAACCATCGAGGTGGCAGAGATTGTCCGCAAACCCCAAATCAACGATGAAGAACGAGAACGAGTGAAGTTAGAGCTAAACAAGTTGCGTGAGCGTATCCTCAATGGTGACCGCTTCACAACCTTGGCAACCCTTTATTCCGAAGACCCGGGTTCATCGTCGAAAGGCGGCGAGCTGGGATTCTTCACACGAGGCGATATGGTTGGCGAATTCGAGGCAGCAGCGTTTGCTCTCAAGCCAGGCGAGGTGTCGCCTGTCATCGAGACGCAGTTTGGTTTTCACATCATCCAGCTCATAGAGCGTCGTGGCAACGCCATCAATTGTCGTCATATTCTTATGATGCCCAAGGTGTCGGCCGAAGACCTCCTGAAGGCTCGTATGCTGCTCGACAGCGTTGCCCGTGAGATTCGTCTTGGACATCTCACCTTCGCCGAAGCCGCCAAGCAGTACTCCGACGATGGCAACCGCATGGAGGGAGGTCGTGTGACACATCCTCAGACAGGCAGCTACCAGTTTACCCTCGACGATCTCAAGCAGCTCTATCCCAACATCAGCTTCGCATCGATGAATGCAGGCGACATCAGTAACGCTACGGCGCTTAAGACCGATGAGAACAAGGATGCCTATCGCCTGATGACCGTTGTGAAACGCAACCCAAGCCATAAGGCAAACCTCAAGGACGACTACGACCGAATCTTCAATGCCGCTCTTGAGAATGCCAAACAGGAGAAGATTTTTGAGTGGGCACAGAAAACAATAAAGAATACATATATTAAAATAGACGACGAATTCAAAGATTGCTCATTCAAGCTGAAATGGGAGTAGTTCGTTACAATCACTTTAACCTCCAAAAAACTAAAACAACATACAAGATACATCATGTCTGATATTGAAGCACTTGATGGACTGGTGAACAAATACCAGCAGTTGCGTAACGAGATAGGCAAGGTCATCATAGGTCAAGATAAGGCCGTTGAGGGCCTACTGATTTCTATCTTCACAGGAGGCCATTGCCTTCTGGTGGGTGTGCCTGGTTTGGCCAAGACCTTGATGGTAAATACACTTTCGAAAGCTTTGGGACTCTCGTTCAGCCGCATCCAGTTCACCCCCGACCTGATGCCTTCTGATATTACAGGTTCCGAAATCCTCGACGAGAGCCGCAATTTCCGCTTCGTCAAGGGACCCGTTTTCGCCAATATACTACTTGCTGACGAGATAAACCGTACGCCGCCGAAGACCCAGTCGGCTCTGCTTGAGGCCATGCAGGAACACTCGGTTACCGTCAGCGGCCGCACATATCATCTCGAGTCGCCATTCTTTGTCCTCGCCACACAGAACCCCATAGAGCAGGAGGGAACCTATCCGCTTCCCGAAGCACAGTTGGACCGTTTCATGTTCAATATCAAGATGGATTATCCTTCGTTTGAAGAGGAGGTTGATATTGTAAAGCAAACCACGGTCGACAGTTCAGCTGTTGTCAACGTGGTGATGTCGGCCGAAGAAATCATGAACCTACAGTCGGTCATACGCCGAATGCCAGTTCCAGACAATGTGGTATCGTATGCTGTGTCTTTATCGTCGGCCACACGTCCGTTGCTTGAGGGCAATACATTGGCACAGAAATATCTGTCGTGGGGTGCAGGTCCGCGAGCATCGCAATATCTGGTGATGGGAGCAAAGACACGTGCAGCATTCTGTGGCAAGTATTCGCCCGACAGAGAGGATGTCGACTATGTTGCAGCCGAGGTTTTGCGTCATCGAGTGGTACGCAACTATTTCGCCGAGGCAGAGGGCATATCGACCGATACCGTCATCGAAGAGTTGAAAAAACAAGCGTCTCATTAACAATCTTCGTCACGCAGTTGCAAAAAAACCATTTACATGTTTAAATATCGACATATAGTACTTTCAATCCTCTTGACGGCATTTGTAGCCAGCGGATTGAATCTGCATGCACAAACAGGCATCTACATACCCAGCGCCAAGCCTATCAAGAATATGAAGAAGGCGATGGAGCATCCCGAAAAGTTCTGCCTTCTCATCACGTTCAGCGGTGGGTCCTCGGCATACGGCGTGGAAGCACTCGACTGGCTCGATTCAGCTTACCGAGTCACCTTCTCCGACCGTCACAATCCCAAGATGTATTCAATGACCATCGAGGGTTATAGCGGCAGCGAGAGCCTCTCGGAGGAGCGAGTGCAGAAAGTATATGATTATTTTGCAGGGCGTTGCTATGCTCCGTTCCCAATCCGTTATGCAGTCAATCCCATCAAATGCCATTGTCATGGTGATACGGTTGAGATGGTTCGCTACGAGGTACCTGTAACGCGAAAGGCATACCGCAGTTCCGATTTGCCTGAGAGCCGTCGAGTGCTAAATGGCAACATTTCGCTCGACAACTGTGTGTTGGTGACATTCGAGAACGACCCTGATGCATGTCTTGGAGCATCGCGAGGATGTGTTGTTCCTTCGATGGACACCACCATACGAGGCTATTATGCTTCGGTCTTCATGAAACGCGGTTCGCTCTATAGCGTTGAAGGCACCAAGGACAGCTGCCCCGCAAATGTCACATTCTCAATAGAGGAGCATCTCGAATATCGTCCCATCGTAGAGGATTATTTCCTTGTGCCACATAAGAAGCAGTATATCGTTCAAGTAGGCTACATTGTGATACACAGTAGCATACATCGCGATTTCGGCGAATGTTCAAAAGTGTTGCCCGATTCAATCTATGTCCGTTTCCCGGTCACACAGGAGCAGCTCGACAACAAAATCCGAATCTTTGGAAAGAAGTATTCGAGCAAGGGCGTAGAATACAAGGCATTGACAACAAAGAAAATGCCCTCGAAGGTATCGCTCAGCGTTCAGGCGGCAATCAATGTCACCCAGCTGGATACCATCTTCTTGGGCAAACGAATCCAACCCAACGAGTTGGACGACTATTTCTATGAGTGCAAGACCGATATGGAGGATGGCTCCTTTGCAGCAGAGGGGAGCCATTGGAAAGCCTATCGTCTCGGCAAGCATGGTGACTATGAGATAAAGAAGCCGCTTCGCGCCCTGATGCGAATCATCGAAGATGAAGTTGACGAGATAGAAGAGCAGCAGGAAGAAGATAGCAGATATAAAGACGATGAAGAAATAGAAGAAAAGAAATAAAATACACAATCCCGTGGCTTATTTACAGACAGATGTGACGAAGGTCACAACACGTGTTCTACAAAATATGAAACTGCATGGCGAGAAGATTGCCATGCTTACAGCCTACGATTTCTCGATGGCGCAGCTACTCGACCGCACCAAGATTGATGTCGTCCTTGTTGGCGATAGTGCGGCCAACGTTATGGAAGGATACAAGACCACATTGCCCATCACCCTCGACGAGATGATTGTATACGCCTCATCGGTGGTGCGTGCCATCAACCGTGCGTTGGTGGTGGTCGATATGCCTTTCGGAACCTATCAGGGCAACTCCAAGCAGGCACTCGCCTCAGCCATCCGCATCATGAAAGAGACAGGAGCCGATGCCGTAAAGCTTGAAGGAGGCGAAGAGGTGCTTGAGTCGATTCAGCGAATCCTTAGTGCAGGCATACCTGTAATGGGACATCTGGGACTTACCCCACAGAGCATCAACAAGTTTGGCACATACGCTGTGCGAGCAACCGAAGAAGAAGAGGCAAACAGAGTGATTCACGATGCCCATGTCCTTGAGGAGGCAGGCTGTTTCGCTATGGTGCTTGAGAAGATACCCGCAGCATTGGCAGGCAGGATAGCTTCAGAGGTCAAGATACCGGTCATCGGAATTGGAGCCGGCAGCGGTGTCGATGGTCAGGTGCTGGTGCTTCAGGATATGCTTGGCATCACGCAGCAGTTCAAGCCGCGATACTTGCGACTCTATGGCACCATAGGAGAGGATATCTCCAACGCCATACGCCAGTATATCAGTGATGTCAAGTCGCAAGACTTCCCCAACGAAAGGGAACAGTATTAGAGACAACATACATCATACATCATGAAAAAAATTGTACTTCTTGTGATGCTGCTGATGGCGGCAGAGTTAGTTGTTTGTCAGACAGCAACCGAGCGACAGAAGAGTCCCGACGGCCGTCTGGAGCTCCGATTCGAATTGAAGGATGGTGTTCCATACTATAGCCTCTGCCGCGACGGTAAGGAGGTTGTGAAGAGCTCCAAGATGGGATTCACGCTAGAGTGGCGCGACGACTTGGCACATGCATTCGTACTCAAGGCAACCGAGCGCAGCAGCTTCGACGAGGTGTGGCATCCCGTATGGGGCGAAGAGGCAAACATCCGCAACCACTACAATGAGATGCTTGTAACCCTCGAGCAGCCGATAGGCAGCATAGCGAGTATGGATCATAGCACCGAGAAGCGCGCTACCGTGATGCAGATACGCTTCCGCCTCTACGACGATGGATTGGGTTTCCGTTACGAGTTCCCACAGTCGTTGATACCCTTACTCTTGAGACAAGAATATCCTCCCGAGGAGGATAATGCTTTGGTTTGCTTCTGGATAAAGGAGGAGCTGACAGAATTTGCTATGACCGGCAACCATACTGCTTGGTGGATTCCGGGCGACTATGACACTCAGGAGTACAACTACACCCAGAGCCGCCTCTCGCAGATAGACAGCCTTTATGAGAAAGGTCATGAGCATGGCGGTTGGCCGTGGACCGATTTCTCGCGCAACGGCGTACAGACAGCTCTGCAGATGAAGACCGACGATGGGCTTTATATCAACATCCACGAGGCAGCTACCCTCGATTACCCGACGATGCATCTCAACCTCGACCCCAAGAGCTACACCTTCCGCGCATGGCTCTGTCCTGATGCTGCTGGCTACAAAGGCCGTATGCAGGCACCGTGCCACACTCCGTGGCGAACCGTTATGGTGTGCGAGAAGGCTACCGATGTTCTGCGTTCGCGTCTGATACTCAACCTCAACGACCCCTGTGCTTTGGAGGATGTCAGTTGGATTCACCCCGTAAAATACATGGGTGTATGGTGGGAGATGATATCGGGCAAAAGCACTTGGAGCTATACCAATGAGTATCCTTCGGTGCGGCTCGGTGAGACCGATTTCGAACATGCCAAACCCAATGGCACACATGGCGCCAACAATGCCAACGTGCGTCGCTATATCGATTTTGCCTCCAAACATGGTTTCGACGCCCTCCTTATCGAGGGTTGGAATATCGGTTGGGAGGATTGGTACGGCAAGCAGAAGGAGTTTGTGTTCGATTTCCTCACGCCCTATCCCGATTTCGACTTGCCCGCTTTGAACAAGTATGCCCATGAGAAGGGTATCCGCCTTATCATGCACCACGAGAGCAGCGCATCGACAGTCAACTATGAGCGTTGGATGGAGAAGGCCTATAATCTTATGAACAAGTATGGCTATGATGCCGTCAAGAGCGGATATGTAGGCACCATCATCCCATTTGCAGAGGGACACTACAGCCAGCCAATCAACAACCATTATCACTACGCCATCGTTGAGGCCGCCAAGCATCATATAATGGTCAATGCCCACGAAGCAGTGCGACCTACTGGTTTGTGTCGCACATGGCCCAACATGATTGGCAACGAGAGTGCCATGGGAACCGAGTTCCGCGAGCGCATCCATCCTGGCCATACCTCCATTCTGCCGTTCACGCGACTGCAAGGTGGTCCGATGGATTATACTCCAGGCATTTTCGAACCCGATATGGGCAAGATTGTCTCTTGGGGCGGCAAAATGCAACATACTATCTGTAACCAATTGGGACTCTATGTCACTTTTTATTCACCGCTTCAGATGGCAGCCGACTTCCCTGAACATTACGAACCCTATCTCGATGCTTTCCAGTTCATAAAGGATGTTGCTGTCGATTGGGACACCAGCATCTATCTCTATGCCGAACCTGGCGACTATATCGTCACCGCACGCAAGCCCAAGGTGTCATCGCTGAATAAGGCAGCCGAAGGGGTAGGGGAGCTGTCCGACGGCAAGAAGGACGTTGTCAGCAGCGCAGCACGCTTTGTATACGGATTGGATGAGAATGGCAAGCAGAGCGATTTGGCGAGATTAAAAGCTTTGGACACTTGGTATGTGGGTGGTATCACCGATGAGAATGCTCGCGAGTTCTCTGTCAAACTTGACTTCCTCACTCCGGGCAAGAGCTATGAAGCCATCATCTATGCCGACGCAAAGGATGCCTCTGGAATCCCGGGCGAAAGCTACAAACCACAGTCTTACACGATAACAAAGAAGAAAGTCACAAGCAAGAGCGTACTCAAACTACGGATGGCTCCTTGTGGCGGTTTCGCAGTAAGTATTAGAGAAATAGCATCGAAATGAACATCGCAAAAAGAATACTCCGTAAATATGTCGAGACATCGCTCTTGTTGCGAATCTTGATAGGTCTGTTGATAGGTGCCTTGTTGGGAATACTGTTGCCCAGTTGGAGTGGCATCGGCATACTTGGTCGCATGTTCGTCAGCGCCTTGAAGGGCATAGCTCCCGTGCTTGTCGCCGTGCTGGTCATCTCATCGGTGGCCAAAGCCGGACAGGGTATGGGTCGTCGTTTCAGTTCGCTGATAGCCATCTATATCCTCTCCACATTCATAGCAGCCGTATGTGCCGTTGTGGGTAGCTTCCTCTTCCCAGTGACACTCCAGCTCGAGGGAACAGCAACTGATGTTGTCAATCAGGGTGCTGGCACGCTTTCAGATGTCTTCACCAACTTGCTTACCAACATGGTAGGCAATCCTATCGCGGCTATAGCCCAAGCCAACTACATAGCCATTCTCTTCTGGTCGATAGTGGTTGGCGTAGCGTTGAAGACCACCGCGTCGAAGTCTACCGTTCAGGTTGTCCACGACCTTAGCGACGTTGTTTCGCGTGTTGTCAAGTGGGTTATTCAGTTTGCTCCGTTCGGCATCTTTGGTCTTGTGTTCACGACAGTTAGTGAGAATGGCCTTTCGGTCTTCACCACCTACGGTCACCTGCTACTGCTGCTTGTTGGCTGCATGCTTGCCAACGCTTTCATCTTCAATCCGCTTATATCGTTTATCCTCTTACGACGTAATCCTTATCCGTTGCTTTTCACTTGTCTGAAGGAGAGTGGATTGCAGGCATTCTTCACACGCTCGTCGGCAGCCAACATCCCAATCAATATGGCATTATGCAAGAAGTTGGGGCTTGACGAGAAGTTTTATTCCGTAAGCATTCCTCTTGGCGCGACTATCAATATGGATGGAGCCGCTGTGACCATCACGGTGTTCTCGCTTGCAGTTGCCCATACGCTCGGCATTGAGGTGACCTTTGCTTCAGCTCTCTTCCTTGGTGTTATTGCCACGCTTGGAGCCTGTGGCGCTTCGGGAGTTGCTGGCGGAAGCTTGTTGCTGATACCGATGGCCTGTTCGTTTTTCGGCATTCCCAACGAGGTGGCAATGCAAGCTGTTGCCGTGGGCTTCATTATCGGAGTGGTGCAGGATTCTGTCGAGACGGCATTGAACAGCAGCGGCGATGCCTTCTTCACGGCGACAGCCGAATACTACGACCGCAAGAAGCGCGGGGAGGAGTGAAGTGCTGTGATTATATAAAGTAACAATGATTCCTTACACCCTTACAGTCTTACAGTTCGTTTTGGGGATATTCGAAAAACAAATCAATATTTGTTGATTTGAGATATGTAATAGCTGATTTTGAACTGTAAGACTGTAAGGGTGTAAGATTTTTACAAAAACACGGACTTGAATTAACTCTAATATTGGTCAGAGTTAATTCAGAGTTAATTCAGAGTTAGGTCAGAGTTAAGTCAGAGTTAGGTCAGAGTTGAGTTAGACTTAAGTAGGAGTTAAGTAGGAGTTAAGTAGGAGTTAAGTAAGAGTTGATTCTGACTTTTTATGCTCTTTGTTTTGCTACAGTGCTACAGTGCTACAGTGCTACAGTCCGTTTTTTTGACTGTAGCACTGTAGCACTGTAGCGATTATCGATAATTGACAGACGATAAATAAGCGAATACCATCTGCTGTGATGCATGGTTTCAAACTCTTAATAGCACAAGCTACAACAAGAGGCCCAATGCCATCGAGGCGGTGATGTCGAGGCTCATGCCGAAGGTTAAGAAGGGACGATCCCAATAGTTGGTCATACCCATGGAGACACTTGTCCATGCGAAGCGGGATCTTTTGACCTTGGCGCCGAGGGAGATACGGATGCCGGCATCCAGTCCTGGGCGGATATTAATAGGGTCGCCGTTGAAGAAGTTCATGAAACCGCAGCTGAGGCCGCTATAAAACTGGAGGTCGATTTTGTGGGCAAAGCCTAAAAGTCTGTAGGCGATACCGCCGTGGATGCCTTGTAGGTCGCTATTGATATATGTCGCGCTTGCATACCAACCCCACTTGTCAGGAAGGGATGTGAATTGGAGTCCAACACCGAGGTCGAGATTGAATTGGCCGAATTCTTTTTTTTGTGCGGGCCCCAGCTGCCATCTCGACTCGACAAAATAGGTTGAGAATCGAGGCTGATTGACAGACAAAGAGTCCTGAGCGTTGGCCGTTAGCGCAACAAACAGAGACAAAAAGAATAATATTATAGATACTTGACTATAAGGCTTTTGTAATAAATGCATGATTATTATGTTTTTTGTTTCAGAAATGCAAAGTTACAAAATCTTTTTATGATAGGAAAAAATATCTTTCGGTAGCAGCAAAAGATATCTTTCGATGGTGGCAAAAGATATTATTCGATAGTAGCAAATTAAAACATACTATTATGGCAGAATAATAAACGATTATCGATGTGATTGCTCATAGTTCTGAATTCAGTTCAAAATACAAGGATTGCAAGCTTCGACAATGTGTGATGATGCTATGATGATGGTATTGCTGTGCGAGAATACATAAAACTGCCGTCGCGATTCGCGACGGCGGTTTTTGCAAATAGTTGTGAATTATCAAAATAACAAAACCACTACTCAGAAACGAGGTGGTGGTTAGTTGGTTCTAACCAATCTGACGGAACAACCATTTGAGCGGTCAAAATCTTCTTCATTAAAATTGTATATATCAAAATACCTTGCTTTAGCCTGTGTCGTAGAATTATCAGTGGAAGACCAATAATGCCCAATTGCATATACACCATAAATATCAATTATCTAATGTTAGGAAAACCCGTTGTTAAGGATGCCGTAGATTATATCGACCCTATTTTTGAGAGAGTTTGAATAGGGGGGGGGGAATATCAATAAGTTACGGCAATGGTTGATGTTTGATAACTGTATGTTTGAGATTGCAAATATACAGATTTAATTGATAATAGCAAAATTGTGCGTTAATTATTAGCACAAGTTTGACTCAAACTAGAAGTTGCCTTAGATGGGATAATCTGTCAAGAGATTATGAATCTTGGTTCATCATGCCAGCTTGCTCGACGAAGTGGAGAAGCGATTGCGAGATGGCGACATTGTCCTTCTTTGGGTAGCGGATTTTGGTGAATATCTCGGCGAGGTTGCGGGTCTTGTTGATGCGCACCATTTCCTGGTTGAAGGGGAACTCCTCGCGGATGCGATGGTGACGGTTGATGTCGTCGTCGGAATAGTCGTGGTATTTCTCGTTGTGGACAACAGCTTCGAGGGGGAGACGCTCGCTGAGGTTGGGTTGTTCGTCGGGATAACCCATAGCGAGGGTGATGACTGGGACAACACCCGAAGGCAGCTGGAGCTCGTCGGCAATGGCTTGGGTGTTGTAGAGTACTGTTCCGAGATAGCAGAAACCGAGTCCTTCAGCTTCGGCAGCGATGCAGATGTTTTGAGCTGCAAGCGAGGCATCGACGGTGCCCGACATGAGCCACAGGAAGTTGTCGTAAGGCTCGTCGCAGTCGCGGAGGCGGCACCAGTGGTGGTAACGATTGACGTCGACGCAGATGGTAAGAAAGGCAGGAGCCGAGCTGCATTGTCCGAAATGGAGTTTGGAGAGAGAGGCAACGTTTTCAGTCTTTTGGGTGAGGACGATGCTGTAAATCTGCATGTTGCCGGTGTTGGAGGCACGCATGCCACATTCGAGGATGCGCTGCATCTTATCCTCTTCTATGGGACGCGATTGGAATTTGCGGATGCTGCGATGGTTGTTGATGAGGTCGATAGTGGTCATTGTTTCAGGATTATTACTTGGTATTTATGAGAGGAAAGGGAGGTAAAAATGGTCAGAAAGAGAAAAACGTGATAATAATTTCGGCTATTATAACTAGAATCGTTAAAAAATATTTTGTGTGGCGTCGTTTTTTTTGTGTATTTTTGCAATTTCATTTTTGAGAGAAGAAAAAAAGAAAAGAATTATGCTATCTAATGAACCTCAATGGGTTGCACTATATACTAACCCTCGCGCCGAAAAGCAAGTGGAGAAGAACTTGCAGAGAGAGGGCTTTGTTGCGTACCTGCCGATGATACGCGAGTTGCACACTTGGAGCGACCGCAAGAAATGGGTGGAGATTCCGCTTATCAAGTCCTATATCTTCGCCAAAATCACCGCTCGTGAGGAGACGCTGATACGCAATGTGGTTGGTGTGGCGTTCCTTATTAAGTTCAAGAACAATGTGTTGACAATCCCCGAGTCGGAAATCCAGATGATGAAAGATTTCATCGCCTCGAGGCTTGCAATACAGGTACGCAACACCGAGGAGCTGGCTCGCGGAAAGCGTGTGAGGATACACAGCGGATCGCTTGCCGGAAGGGAAGGCTTGCTGGTGAGCGACTGCGAGGATGGCAACTTCGCTGTGGAGATTACGGGCATCAGTATGGCGTTGGTGACCTATATCGATACCGACCTTCTGGAACCGATAGAAGATGAAGAGGAGGACGAAGAGCCCATAAGGAAAAAGGAATATACAATACGCTGATATAGATGAATATAATTATCGCTGGTGATGGTGAGGTGGGTTTTTATCTCGCCAAATCGCTTACGCAACTTGACTATAACATCACGGTTGTTGACCCACACTCAGAGCTGCTTGGACGCTTGGAGAAGGAGACCGACCTGCTGACCATCGTTGGTGAGTCGACATCGCCCCGCGTGCTTGAGGAGGCCAATGTGAGGGATTGCGACCTCTTTCTCTCTGTGCTTCATGACGAATCGATAAACCTCGTGACTTGCATCCTTGCCAAAAAGCTCAGGGCGAAGAAGACGGTGGCACGCATCACGAACGCGGAGCTGCTGACCTCGAAGCACCGCGATATGTTCCGCGACCTGGGTGTCGACGAGATGGTGTGTCCCGAACGTATTGCAGCAAAGGAGATTACCAACCTGCTGAACCATACTGTTGCCACCGAGTTTTTCGACTTCAGTGGAGGATTGCTTACGATGTATCTCATCCGACTGGAGCAGGAGTCGCCCGTATGCGGCAAGTCGGTCAAGGAGTTGAGTCAGATATACTCGACGCTTCAGGTTCGCATCGTGGCAATACTGCGTAACGGCGAGACAATCATTCCCCATAGCGACACCTACTTTGCCGCAGGCGATATGGCATACATCATCAGCAAAGAGGGGCAGATGGATACCGTGAAGCGGTTGGCTGGCGGAATGGAGTTGGATATCAACCGCATAATGATTGTCGGCGGAGGCCGAATAGGTCGCTATGCAGCCTTGACCCTCGAGGACAGCAAGCGCATCACGCTGGTGGAGCAAGACCGAAACCGTTGCAAGGATTTGAGTGCCCTGCTCTCCAATACGCTCATTATCAATGGTGACGCCACCGACATCGAGTTGTTGAAAGAGGAAGGATTGGAGGAGAATGATGCCTTCATAGCCGTAACCGAATCGTCGGAGACAAATGTCCTCACCTGCCTTCATGCACGCAAGCTTGGCATCCGCAAGACCATTGCACTTGTGGAGAATACAGGCTTTATCAACATATCGCAGGATATCGGCATCGATACCATTATCAACAAGAAGCTCATCACGGCAAGCTATATAGCCAGATTCATCGTCAAGGGCGACGCTGTTAGTAGCAAGTGGCTGTCGGGCACCAATGCCGAGCTGATAGAGTTTGTGGTGGGTCGTCATGCAGCCGCCACACGAGTGCCGATAGGGGAGTTGAGGCTTCCTGCCGGTGGAGCCACCATAGGCGGCATAATACGTGGCCGCGAGACGCTTCTGCCAACTCGTGAGACACAGCTCCGCGAGAAGGACAAAGTGGTGGTCTTTGCGTTGCCCAACATGATGGATCGTGTCGCCAAACTGTTCGGATAATAATAGTGTTAGGATAATAATCAATGAAGCCCAATTCGCTTCTCGCACAAAAATAACCAATCCCCTTGAACCTTCGCCTGCTTTTTCGCATCCTCGGCATGTTGCTGGTAATCATGGCAATCTCCATGATACTGCCGATTGCTGTCTCGCTCTATTTCGGCGACGGCTCGCAATTCGGATTGGCTTTGTCGGCGTTGACGATATTGACGGTAGGCCTATTCATGCGCAACTTCTTGGGGACGAAGGCGACACGAGAGCTCGATATGCGCGAGAGCTACTGGTTCACGGTCGCCATTTGGGTGATTATCCCTTTGGCAGGCGCGCTACCATACCTTTTCACAAGCTCGACGGCGACCTTCACCGATGCGGCATTCGAGTCGTTTTCGGGATTCACCACAACGGGGTCGTCGGTACTCGTCAACATCGACCACGCACCCGAAGGGTTGCTTGTTTGGCGAGCTATCTCACAATGGATTGGAGGTGTGGGACTTATACTCTTTGTTGTGGCACTTCTGCGACGGCTCAACGAGGGAAGTGCGCGATTGGTGGAAGCAGAATTTTCGGGAACATTGCAACGTCGTTTACATCCACGCATGAAACGAAGCGTGATGCTTATGTGGTTGGTTTATACAGGTTTGACGTTGACACTCTTCCTCTTGCTGATGGTTGGCGGCAACGGTTTTGTCGACGCTTTCTGCACCGCACTCAGCACCGTTTCGACAGGAGGATTCATGACCCATTCGGCAGGATTGGCAGGTTTCTCCCGCTTCTCGATGGCGTCGATAACAATCTTCATGTTCCTTTCGGGCGTTAATCTCGCGTTGCTTTACGGTATTTTTACTGGTCGTTGGCGTTCGCTCTTTGTCGACGAGGAGGCACGCCGATATTTCATCATCTTTTTCGCTGCCGTCCTCATCTGCTTCCTATCCTTCTCTCTGGCCGGAGGTTTCTCGCTCCATTCGTTAGGTTTTTCCTTTTTCCATGTGGCTTCGACCATCTCGACCTGCGGATTCTTCACCTCGGCACCATCGGTATGGCCGGCAACGGTGTCGGTTGTCACCTTCCTGCTTGTCTTTATAGGCGCATCGGCAGGTTCGACGGGAGGTGGATTGAAAATCAAGCGACTGATGATTATTGCCCGCTATGTTCGCAACTATTTTGTAAGGATGATACACCCACATGCCGTCCTCGCCGTCAAGATAGACAACAAGGTGGTCGAGGAGCAATATGTGGGTCGCGTATTCTCGTTTCTTTTTCTCTACCTGCTGCTGGTTGTCGCCGGTGCTTTGGTGCTGACACTCAGCGGTGTGGATATCCCCAATTCGTTTTGTATGGCAGCAGCCAATATCGGCAACCTGGGTCCATCGCCAGTTTTCGACAATCTGGGTGCAAGCCTCAACTATTTTGCGCTTCCTGGCTTTGCCAAATGGTCGCTGATGCTGCTAATGCTTGCCGGGCGCATTGAAATTGTAGCACTTGTCTCATTAATACTACCTGCTTATTGGCGGAAAAACAAATAGTCAGCTACCTATAGGCATACCGCTCATCGGCGAGGGAATCGCCATGCTGAGCTGCCTGTTGCCGGCAATCCATTTTGCCGACGGTACGGTTGTGCCCATAGCCATCTCGGCCGCCATAACGATGATAGTGGGCATGATTTTTGTTACCAAGCCATTCTCCAATTATTTCAACCACAGAACCCAGATGTCCACGACTCGAAAGCATTCAGAGACATCCAATAAGCGAATGGCATACGTCGCTGTTGCGCTGGTGTGGGTTTTGCTGGTACTTTTCGGAATGCTGCCGTTCTTGCTGACGCGTTCAACGACATCGGTATCAGACGCCTTGTTTGAGTCGATGTCGGGATTGACCTCAACGGGAGCCACTATCTTTGCCGATGTGGAATCGTTGCCGCCCTCTATACTATTCTGGCGTAGCGTGTCGCAATGGATAGGCGGTTTCGGCATCATCCTCCTTGTCCTTGCTATTGTCCCCAGCCTCCACATCAACAAATACTCACTCTATACAGCCGAAGCAAGTGGTGCCGACAATAGTGGCAAGACAACCACATCGACACGCAGCATGGTGCGTCAGACGCTTGCCGTATATCTCTGCCTGACACTCTTCTTTATTGTTGTTCTGCGACTTAGCGGAATGACATTGTGGGAGGCATCCAACATCACATTCACCAATATCTCGACGGGTGGGTTCTCGATTTATGGCGACAGCATAGCACGCTTCACACCCTTGCAGCAGTACATCCTCGCAGCATCGATGTTCCTCGGAGGCGTGAATTTCGCCTTGCTCTATAACCTATTCACCTTCAAGTGGTCGCGACTCAAGAACAAGCTCGACCAGTTCGGCTTTTATTGCGCTATAGCCTTTGTCTCGGTGCTTGCCGTCTTTGGCGTGTTGAGGGTGCATCATGAACTTCCGTGGGACGAGGCGTTGCGTGATGCTGTGGTGCAGACACTTAGTGTGCTTACAACGACGGGAAGCGTTGTTGCCGACACAACCCTATGGTGGACACCGATCCTGCTGATGTTTCTAATCCTCTCGTTTTGTGGCGGTATGGCAGGATCCACAACTGGAGGCATCAAGATAATGCGAGTGCTGATACTCTTCCGCAACGTGGGAAACGCATTGTTGAGTCGACTGCATCCCCATGCCTACAATCCTGTGCGTCTCAACGGAAAACCCGTTTCCAACGATATCATCACCAACGTGATGGTTATCTTTGTGGTCATGTGCACCACGTTGCTTTTTTCGCTGCTGGCACTCCTGATATGCGGAGTAGAGTCGACCGAGGCGTTGGGAGCCGTTTTCGGGTGCTTAACATCATACGGTCCTGGACTTGGAGCATCGGGAGGATTTGGCAGCTATGCAGCGTTTCCAATGGTGGCAAAATGGATTTGCTCGGTGCTGATGCTATTGGGTCGACTCGAGTGTTTGACGATACTGATTTTGTTCCTTCCAGGCTTCTGGAGAAAATAATATTGTGATTTTTATTTTTTTTTGTATTTTTGCACAAAATATCGTCAATGGAACAAGAGCAAATAATATCACTCAACAACGTGACAATCAGTCATGAAGAGGGTGTTGTGCTAAGCAACGTAAACTTCACAATGCGCAAAGGAGAGTTCGTTTATCTTATAGGAAAGAGTGGCGCGGGAAAGACAACGTTGCTTCGGACATTGTATGCCGACAGCCCTTTGGGGGGAGGCAGCGGTGTTGTCTGCGGATTCAATCTTTCTACCATCAAGCGTCGCCAGATTCCACTCTTGCGTCGCCGTTTGGGTATTGTTTTCCAGAATTTCCAGCTTCTCACCGACCGCAACGTCTACGATAACCTCGCTTTTGTGCTTCGCAGCATCGGATGGAAAAAGAAACAGCTTATTGACGACCGCATCATGGAAGTGCTAACTTCCGTTGGTGTCGCCGAGAAGGCAACCTATATGACGAATCGCCTTTCGGAGGGTGAGCGTCAGCGAGTTGGCATAGCACGAGCTTTGGTGAATACCCCTGACCTCATCATAGCCGATGAGCCGACAGGCAACCTTGACCCCATCACTTCGAGCGAGATTATGAATCTCCTCACCGACATTAACCGCACATCGGGAGTGTCGATGCTTATCTCCACACACGACTTCATGATGATTGACAAGTTCCCCGCACGCGTTATCTGTTGCGAGGACGGTTCACTCGTTGACCCACAGGAAGATAATTGAATCGTGAACTCTATAGGAAGAGATTGATAATCATAAAACAGTAAACAACAAATTAAAGGAAACAAATTTAATTCATTCAAATAATTAATTAAAAACATTCAACAATGAACAGAATTTTCAAATCTATGGCTGTGCTCTTTATGGCTGCCGCAACTATGTTAACTTTCTCCTGCAAGAAGGATAACACATCCACAAGCGAAGGTGGTGATGGATCTTTCGTCACAGCAAAAGGAGATTTTACCTACAAGATCAACTTAAATTCCTCTAGCGTAACCGCTATTACCAAAGCTTATGATGTATTCGTTGACTATTATGATGCAGATGGTACAATCAAATCATCTACTGAGATCACACCCAGCAACTTGACATGGGAAAAGACAGTCAGCAAGACCTCCTTCCCCGCATGGTTTGGTGTAAGATTAAGACTGGTTCCGAAAAGCGACCTCAGTGGTGTTACAGATAGCGATGACCTGAAACTCAATGGTAAAGTCGAATTGAACGGTAAATACACTTCAAAAGCTGGAAAGACGAGAGAAGTCTACAAATCCAATGATATTATTAAAAATGGCGTAGATCCTCACAATGGCACTACTTATACAACGCAAGTGCGTTGCCAGGTTTTGGCCAATGGCGAGCGCGAGACCTTCTCGGATTGGGAATAATTTTATCGACTCCAAAAAATCAAAAATTAATCAATAAATAAACAATTCAGGATGAAAAAGTTTTTTGCAATGTTTGCTGCCGTCCTTTTTTGCGGCGCAATGATGGTCTCCTGCAACAAGGACGACAACAAAACAGACGACAAGCAGTTGACTAAGGCCGATATGGTAGGTACATGGGAAGGCACCTACGACGGTACTGCCACCATCAATAATGCCAACGAGAAATACACCATCAAGTGGACTCTCGAACTCAATCCTGAGGGTTCCAACACCATTGGTTCGCTCAAGTATCATACGACCTTCCAAACATTGGAAGACCTCAATGGCGTAGCTCCAGTAACCGACTTCTACGTCAGAGATAATACCAACACAGGTCGTATTGTGATTACCGGAGGTCCCGCTCTTGGCTTCTTAGACGCAATGTTTGATTTCGATATGGATGCCTCCGCTAAGTCCATGAAGGGTGTTTTGGAGGTTCATTGCGTTTTCGGTGCTGATGATGTTACTCTCGGTGGTGAGACCACTCTCAACAAGAAATAACAACCTCAAATATTACCAATAACAACACAAGAAAGGGAGCTCCGTGAGGAACTCCCTTTCGCATTTGTAGGGTTATTGGTTTCAGCCCGACTTCACCCCTCAAATAGTCTAATTCACCTGTCATCAGCAATTTGTCGTTTTTCGGGTTTATGTTTGGGTAGTACAGATTT
>CADBOG010000119.1 GCA_902796265.1 uncultured Bacteroidota bacterium | reverse complement strand
GCCGAAGGCCACTTGAAACCTGAAACGGCCGAAGGCCACTTGAAACCTGAAACCTGAAACCTGAAACGGCCGAAGGCCACTTAAAACCTAAAACCATCACCCCTTCTTCTTAAGTGAGAAAAAGAATTCCAACCCTCCACCCTCACGGTTCCTTACATATATATCGCCACCATGAAACAAGACCGCATGCTTGACGATAGATAGACCCAAACCCGTCCCTCCGTTCTTGCGGCTCCTGCCATCGTCAATACGCAGAAAACGGTCAAACAATTTAGGCAAATACTTGTTATCCACTCCTTTGCCCGTATCATAGAAACGGATATAGAACATCTCGTCATCTTTGCGGTAACATTCAAACCCCACCGAGCTCCCATCACCGGCATACGACACCGCATTCTCCAGCAGATTGCGGAAGATACAGTACACAAGACTGTGGTTTCCAACGATATTCATCGGGGACGGCAACTGATTATTAACCGTAATAGAATGCGTACGACAAGCATCTTCAAGCTCCTGTTCAGCCTCATCGGCAATGGCACTCACCGACACCTCCTCTTTCGGGAAAAGGTCAGACGATTCCTCAAGCTTGTTGATGAGCGACACATCGTTGATAAGATCCGAGAGACGCAAAGTCTGTGAGAAACAGCGTTCCAGGAAGAAGCGGCGCTTCTCGTCGTCAAGAGGCTTGTCGCCAAGCAGAATCTCCAGATAACCACGGATGCTGCTCACAGGTGTCTTCAGTTCGTGGGCTATATTGTTGGTCATCTCCTGTTTCAGTTGGCGGTTATGTTCCTGTTCCTGAATAATCTGCTTTTTCGATTCCTCCAGAGAATGAGCCAAATCCTGAAGCTGGCGTATGAGCCGCCTCTGCCGCAAGTGGTTCAACGCCAATACTACAGCCAGCAGCAAAACAACTGCCCCAACTATAAAAACATATACCGGAATCAAAACTGTTCTTAGTTATTCGTGATTAAAGTATATCCAAACCCAATATGGTTCACGATGCACTCGCCATAAGCCCCGAGCTTCTTCCTCAGACGTGCAATATGCACATCCACAGACCGGTCCCCAATATAGGTGTCGTCTTCCCAAACCTTATCTATAATGTCCTGCCTCGTGAAATGCTGCCCCATGCCACTCATCAGCAAGGACAGTATACCAAACTCCTTCTTCGTCAGCGCAACAGTCTCACCGTCAATCGACACCGACTTCATCTTCTTGTCAATCACGATTCCTCCGCAACATATTGAGTCGTCATTCGATGCCGATGCCCGTTTCAATACGGCCTTGATTCTTGCCAACACCGTCGGAAAAGAAAATGGCTTGGTGACATAGTCGTCGCCACCGGCAGCAAAACCATCCAGCTGGTCTGATTCTGTAGTGCGGGCAGTAAGAAAGATAATGGGAGTCTGGTCACCCTGACCACGCAAGCGGTGAGCCATCTCGAAGCCCGACATGCTATCCATCATGACATCAAGCAGTATCAGGTCGAACTTCTCACCCCCATCCATCATCTCCAAAGCCGACTCTGCCGAATAGGCCCTATCAGCCTCAAACCCCTCGCTTTCAAGGTTGAAGCAAAGGATTTCACACAAGTCAGGTTCGTCGTCAACAACAAGTATTCGCGCCATTACTGCTGGGAGAGCAAAGTCTTGACAATCTCGCTGACCACGCGGTTGTCGGCCTTGCCGGCAAAATGTTTCGAGGCCTGACCCATCACGCGACCCATATCCTTGGGCGAGCTTGCACCCACTTCGGCAATTATTTTCTTCACCTCAGCCTCAACCTCCTCACGCGAGAGCTGTTTGGGCAAGTAACGCTCGATGATGCCTGCCTGGAAAAGCTCATCATCGGCAAGGTCTTGACGGTTCTGCTGCACGAAGATATCAGCAGCTTCCTTGCGCTGCTTCACAAGTTTCTGGAGCATAGCTATCTCGGCAGCCTCACTCACCTCACCGTTGGCAGCATCTTTGCCGGTTTTAAGCAGGAGGATTGCAGACTTGATGGCACGTAACGATTCCAGGACTGCCTTGTCCTTGTTGAGCATTGCCTGCTTGATGTCGTTGTTAATCTGGACTTCTAAACTCATAATAATAGGTATTTTATACGTTATTGCTCGCCATAAAGCGAACAGTGAATAATAAGAAAAAGGGAAGCACATTCTGTACTTCCCAAGTCTGTGGCATCGACTGGAATTGAACCAGTGACACAAGGATTTTCAGTCCTCTGCTCTACCAACTGAGCTACGACGCCAACCTAGATTTCATTGCCTGATTTGTTCTGAAATCGTTTGCAAAAGTACAACTATTTTTTATTTCCTACAAATTTTTTTTCAAAAAACAAAAGACCTATCTCCTATCCCTATAGCAACCAATGCTTTACACCCAAAAGAATTTCTTATCATACCCACAATTACATCCCTATTTTCAACATTCTCGCACACCATTATTCCGAAATTTGAGCCTCTTCGGCAACAGTTTCCGTTTCCACATCTGCAACAACCTCTTCCTCAGCAGTTTCCTTCTTTTTATCGCCTCTGAATTGGTCTATAACCAAAAGCAGCACACCGACACATACCGCTGCGTCGGCAAGATTGAATATAGCGTTGAAAAATTCAGCATGACTGCCCCCAAACCACGGCATCCATGCCGGCCAAGTCCATTCAGCTATAGGGAAATAGAACATGTCGACAACCTTGCCATAAAGGAAACGACCATAGCCACCGCCCTCTGGGAACAACGTTGCCACCTGAGCAGTAGTGCTTTCATTGAAAATCAACCCATAAAAACAGCTGTCGAGAAGATTGCCAACGGCACCGACAAATATCAGCGACACGCTAAGCATCAGCAACATACGCATCCCCTGCTTTATTCTTTTTATCAAGAAGACCATAATTCCCGCTGCCGCCACAAGCCTGAAGAGCGACAAGATGAGCTTGCCGACATTCTCGCCAAACGATATTCCAAAAGCTATACCTTCATTTTCAACAAAATATATCTGACACCAGTTGCCTATCAGATTCACACCCTCACCTATAGCATAATGCGTCTTAACCCATATCTTTATCAGCTGGTCAAGAAAAAGAAGAACTCCAATCAGGCTGAAACAAATGATATAATTGCGTTTAGTATTAGTCATATTCGATTGATTCATAAAAGAAAATAGCCCATAGAGGCATAATTAACCGAATTGCAAAGATACACTTTTTTCTCCAGATTAGAAAAATATCATCAGCTGAACTCCAAAAGAAACTGCTCGACAACGAAAAACTTCATCTTCTCACCCATACTATTATCGTCAATCTAGCATAAGGAAAACACGCTTGGCGCAATTGGTGTCAAAATATCTGTACACCCCACGCCTAAGCAAATCCTCATCCAGTTCGATACCGAAGGGAGGCTTACGTAAAATACTGATATCGTATTGGATAGTACGCAAACTAATAACCGTTCCGTATGTCTCCATCATGGTTCGGTTGCATTCGTCGAGCAAATCTCTGATATGGTACTCGCGCCGCGAGTCTCGCAGGCATCGGTCTATGACCTCAAACCTGATGTGTCTGTGAATGATACGTGGCATATTACTTACTTATTTCTTATTTCAATTGGGATGCAAATATACAACCTTTTTGTGCAATCTTTTTGCGCCGCGCAACAATTTTATAAACAACGCGCAACGAAGTGATTCTCAGCATAATATAATAACATTATATCTTACTATTAATCAGTCACAAAGGTATTGTATACGACTTAATACGCAATAATTCATGCCAATAAAAAAAAGCGACAGGATTTGTCGTCGCCTCTCGGGCGAACCTCCCATCAAGAAAATGGGAGGTCGTCATCAAAAGGGAGTGCCTCTTCGGGCGACAGCTCCACGGCAGGCTGGTTTTGCGGCATCGTCCCAGCAACAGGATTCCATGCCCCATTGTCAGCGCCATTGGGAGCAACACCCACCTGAGTTGATTGCGAAACAGTTGCCGCCACAAGAGGCATCACGTTCGTACACCTTAACGATGTGTAGTAGCCACCCTTCTTGCCCTCAAAGCTAATAGCGAGGAAGTAAGCCTTGACCTGCATACCCACACTAATGCCGTTAAGCAGGGCGAGACGTTCGTCGCCGAAAAGTTCAAAAGCCACCGGTTTTGCATAAACGCCATCAGGCATTATGACAAAACCACCTTTCATTCTCTTGGTGCCATCACCAAGAGTCACCTCTTCCTGCGGAAGAATTTTGTAAACATTACCGATAATTTCCATGGTCAATAATTATTATTAGTTGAGATGGTGCAAGGTCCAGTGGACCGCGCAGAGCTGATTTGTGCGTGAGATGTTAATAATTTCAGGGTGCAAGAGCCTGTAGCTCGCGCAGCGGTGCAAGAGCCTGTGGCTCGCGCAGAGCTGATTTGTGCGTTAAGAGGTTTCAATTATCAATTCTCAATTCTCAATTATCAATTATCCAGAATTCTCAATTCTCAATTCTCAATTTTCCTTTTTCCGATTGCAAAAATACACCATTATGGTGCAATCTTTTTGCGCCATAAAACAATCTCCAATTTTTTTTGTATAAAGTTTGAAAAACTACAGCAGAATGCTCAAAGTCGTTCCATTTCATGGGGCCGTTTTCTCGCCTCAGCATAGTGCAAACACTGCGTGATTTGCCCTCTGCTTTCGGCTTATCGAAAACGTTGGAAAAACTGCAGAAAAAAGCAAAAAGTCGTTGGAAAAACAGCAGCGACTCGCACAAAAGTCGCTGGAAAAATTGCAGAAAAACGCAAAAAGTCGCTAGAAAAACAGCAGCGACTCGCACAAAAGTCGCTGGAAAAATTGCAGCAAAACGCAAAAAGTCGCTGGAAAAACTGAAGAAATCTAATCAAAATCATTAGAAAGCTGCAGTCTTTCAATCCTTTTATAATTGAAATGGTTCAAGGCCTTGTTAACCGCGCACATTCTTCACTCTTCATCCCGGTGCTTAGCCTTCCGGCTATACACCTTCTTGCTTTTCTTGATTCTCGTCCTAGCATGGAAACCGTCGCCAAGCAAAAGCCGCTCCATCTCGCGATTGGCTTTTCTGGCCGCCAGCAATTCCATCGGAACCTTCTTATTTCTTTTGCGTTTCCTCATAGTCAAACCTCAAAGAATTAATCATTCATTTTTCCAATATTTTAGCGGCGAGGTTCAACATGCGACTTTTCTTCCCTATGATTGCACACTGCTCGAAAACAGTCGGGTTCATTTGCAAAAAAGCATCCATATCAAAACGCAAATCATACTCCAAATAGTCAATCAATTCCTTCTTATAGCGGAAATTCAGACCTGAGGTATAGACCAAATGGTCACACAGAGCCTTCTCTGGTGAAGCCATCACAAAAGAGCAATTGTCAGAATTGACTTGGGTCAACCCTATACTGAAATAATCCGATGGACAGCATACATATTTGAATTGCCCAAAACGGTTCTCGAACATACGGGAATGCTTGACCGTCAACGACTGAACCATATAGACCGATTCTGGTATCAGACCATTGTAACGCAAAGCATACAACATTGACACGTATGACGGGCCATAAAGGTGATTCGCAATCAACTCCGTAGAGATAGTCTTACCACTTATTTCAGGATCCACGACATACAAACCACGCTTAAGTCGGATAATTTGACCAGACTTTTCCAATTCCTGGACCTTTTGTCCCTTGCCCTTTATATGAGGGAACAAGCTGCCAATCAAAGCAGTACCCGCTGGAATGTTCTGTATTTTCGCCAATGCATTCATGATGCAAAAATAGCAAAAATTTGAACAATAAAACATATTTTTCATATTTTTCTGTACAAATTTTTGCTATTTCCGACCCAAATCGGTCGTCTCTACAAATTTTTTTTGTATTTTGTAGATGGCCTAGTTGAAGGTTACTTCGTCTCAGGGAAAAGTTCAAATCCTTCATTATAATTAATATTAACTGTGCCTATGTCCCCCGAATTGTGTTTCAGCATATACAACACAGTTCTATTCATAACTTTATCAGCATTCTTGACTTTGACGCCACCTTTCATACATGAACTATTTATAGCAAAGACATTGTCGGCATATCCTGATATCGCATCCAACTCTTTAAGTTCTGAAAGACACGAAATATCAGTGGAATGGTTTTCGAATCTGCTGCTCAGTTGCTCAGTCACAAGAACAGGAGTGTCCAACTCTTTCGACAAAGACTTCAAATGCCTTGCTATCATTTTGGCATTCTTCTCTCCGCCATGACTCCCTCCCAATTCTCCAGGGTTTGCAACAAACCAGAAACCGTCTATAATGACCATACAGATATGCTGATCCATCCTCATCCGACGGCATTTTGCGCGAAGACGCTGAATGTCGACATTGTCTGTGTCATCTAAATACAATGGAGCTTCCTGTATTTTATCGATACAATTATTGAGTTTACTCCTCTGTTCTTTTGTAAGAGAACTGCTATATCTCAATTCGGACAAGGTCAACCCCGTCATTAATGACAGCATTCTCAACACCAAATCTGTCACTGCCATTCCCGGCGAGAAAAACAATACAGGATAATGAAATCTTACAGCCATGTTCAGAGCCATACTCAGAGCACATGACGTTCTTTCCTCAGAAGACCATGATGCAAGAACCGTCAGAGTACCAGGTCTGAACCCCTTTGTCATCTTGTCAAGTTCGTGATAACCTGAAGGCACGCCGCTTATCCCTTTCTCATGACATTGACTCGACTCCATCAGATTAATAGTTTCTACAATCGCATCGGCAAGCGTCACCGTTTCATTTTTAAGAATACTATTATATATTCCAAGCAGACTCCTGTCCGCCCGATTCAGCGTTTCAATTGGGTCGCATGTTTCACTATATGCATCGCGGATGATTTCCGTTGCCGTTCGAATCAACTCGCGCTGGATACGTTTTTCCGTGAGTAAAGCCACATGAGTCTCTATATGTGCCGCTGAAAGCACACCAGATGCAATCTGCGAGACATACAACCCACCACCAGCCTGCTCCAGAGAGCCTTCTTTACGGAGTTCTTCAATAACGGTAATCATATCCACTTTCCGTGAACTTTCATAAAGGTTACGTATCGCACCGAATACGAGCTTGTGGGCATTGTTATAGAACAAATCGTCATATATCTTATCCATCATGTGGTATAGTGCCATAGTATTAGTCATCAAAGCGCCCAGCACACATTTTTCCAAATCTACAGCATTAGGCAACACTTTTCCGTTGACCACTTCCGCCTGTCTCAACGAGAGGCAGTCATGCTCTTCTAGACAATTATTTTTCTTCATAATTTCAGCTATTGTATCTTCTTCTTAAGAGATTGTGTTAAAAACTGCAGTTCTTCCCCCCATCATTATCAGGGCAATATCCGGTTTCTTTCTGGACATTTAAGTTCATCTCGTATTGGGTTTTCAACAAAGCAAACACTCCGACCCAGAAAGCTGAAAAAAGTGATCTATCTCACTGGCGCAAATCGCCTACTTCGCACTTCCTCCCATCACATCGTCCATTAATTGTCCAATGGATGCCGGCTCGTATGCTCTTTTTCTGTTTGGAGACTCGTTATCCATATATATTTTTGACAGTTGCGGAATATAGCTGATATCCCTGTAAAAACTGGTTCTGTTCAGTTCAACCAATATCTCCTCGAAATCATAAGGGAGCCGCTTCCACACCTCGCCGACAATCCACTTGGGAATGTCCTTGTAGTAGGCCTCGGCGATTCCTCCGGCTATGCAGCAAAGCGTGTCGCTGTCGCCACCAAGGGAGACTCCAAGCCTTATGCAGCTCTCGAAATCCGTGCTCTCAAGGAATGCCGTTATC
>CADBOG010000118.1 GCA_902796265.1 uncultured Bacteroidota bacterium | reverse complement strand
TCCCTGACCCTGATAATTGATAAAGTAAACATTCTTCGTCGTTGTGGATGACTCTGCCCCTGCGATGGTGTCGACGGGGGTGAAGATACCATTCTCCATCACGCCTACCACAAGAGAAGATGATGAACTCGACCCGTAGGGAGTGCTGTGCGAGAACGAGAGCTGCAGAGTGTCTACGCGGTTGTCGACCTTCGGCAGTATGAGATAGCCGAAGCCTCTCATCTGCATTCTGTTGCTCGAGATATAGGGTGCATATTGTGTTGTGGCGTATGCCGAGTCGCCTGTGAGCCTGTAGCTCCATCCGGCAGGGAAATCGGCTGCCATGTTGTTGAAATTCTCAAAATAGGGAATCGTCACTCCCGTAGTTGCAGAGATGGAAGTGGCGAAACTGGTGTCGCCGTCGCCACAGATGGCGCGGAGGCTGAAGGAGTAAGTAGTGTTAGGTTGGAGGCCTGATATGGTAGCTGTTGGCTGACCCGAAACCACTATCGTGTCGGGCACGAAAGTCGAGTTGCTGTCAGGTTCTGTACCGGCAGCTAGTTCAGTTACAACAATCCATTGGCTCTCGTTGCCAGCTGCCTGCCAGTTGAGGGTTATTGAGTAGACATCTTGTGAAGCGGCAAGAGCTGTGGGGGGCATGCAGGTAACTTGACGGATGTCGATGTTGTCCACGGCGGCAGGAGGGTTGGAACCGTCGGCATAGTCGTTGCTCCAGATGAGGACGAGCTTATAATACGACACACCCAGAGAGGGATTCTCGGGTGCGCCTATCTCTACCACTTTCTCGTTTCTCTGCCATCCTGGGGCGTTGTAAAGCCCTGTGCCGTTCCCGTTGCCCTTGAGGCTTATCCAACCATCGGGCAGCGACCAAGCGCTCACCCCTCGTGGCAGTTCGGAGCTGCCAATCAGAACGGTGGTGTCGCTTGAAGGTACAAGAGCGGCTATCAACATGTCGCAGTTTTGTTCGCCGACACCATTCCAGTCAAACGATACGACATATGTGCCTTGAGCAAAGGCAAAGTCGCGGTAGGCGATGACTCGCGAAGCGATGCTGTTGTCGTAGTTGTAGGTAACCCCTTCCATGTCGGAGATGTAGAGGGATTTGCCGCACGACGATGAAGCCACTCCGGCCGCACAATGAGCAACGGCGGAGTCGATGTACCATTTGTTGGCTACAGTCGAATCTCCGTTGAGCAGAATCCACGCCCCATTCTCAACGGGGTCATCGAATCCACAATGATAAGGCACGGTGGCGCGCCAATCCTGTGTGTGGCCTATCGTAGGCAATGCGAACAACATCGCAGCAAACAGGACAGTTGATAGGATTTTTTTCATAATTGTTTTCGTTATTATTGTTATTTTAATTCGTATTTATTGAGTAGTTATAGATATTGTTTCTGTTAGGTGTTTTCCTATGTGTTTTCGCCCTTGAAACTAGAAAGCAGTAACCACAAATGCTCGAACCTACTTTGCTCTGTCTAGTGGCTCTTGCACCATGAAAACACTTTATTTTTTATAATAACGAAACATAATCTCCAAAAACTACATCAGGGCAAACATTATTTTAGGCAACCTCTAAAAGGCACAAAGTCTTCATTTCTCTATGTCCTGTCAAAAAAAAAAATCGAAAAAACAGATGTTTTAAAAAAAAATTGTACTTTTGCATCGTGATTTTTTGTGTTAAAACTACATTACAATGACCAATATCATCATAACTATCAACCGCGAATGCGGGAGTGGTGGCGGCGAGATTGCCCGCCGATTAGGCGAGAAGCTCGGCATCAAAGTCTATAACCGTGCCATGCTCAATGAAATTGCCAAGCAGTTTGACATGACCGTGGAGAACATAGAGCGTGTCAAAGCTCAGAAAATCAGCTGGTGGGACGATTTTAGCCGCTTCTTCCAGCAGTTTGCCGCCGCGAGCCACACTATCGGTGTGCGTACTGAGGCAACGCCATTGTCGCTTTACTATGCCGAGGAGCGTCTGCTGCGCGAGTTAGCTGAGCAGGAGGACTGTATTATAGTTGGTCGTGCCGGCTTCCACATATTCCGCGACGATCCTCGCGCAGTACATCTCCTCATCATAGCCGACCGTGATGCACGCATCGCTCGCATCGCCCGTAAACAGAACCTCAGTATCGAAGAGGCTGCAAAGGTGGTCGACAGCATTGACAAATCTCGCGACACCTTTGTGAAGACCGTCGCCGACACCTCGCGTTTCGATGCCCGCAACTACGACTTTGTCTTCAACGTCACCGGCTTCGATCCCGAAACAGTCGCCACTTTCCTCGCCGAGAATGTACGCCACAAAATGGAAGTAGACAGCAGAAAAAACTCCTAACCGTTACCAGTAAGTAGCTGTGCAAAGCGTCACGGCGAAGCATTTTTTAGGCACAACAGATTCTGTTGTGCTTTTTTTTACTATTTTATTTTGTTGAAATTCACTTCGGTAAGTGCTTTTATCTTTTAGGATTAAAAAAATAATCATAATCTGCACAATATTTATTTTTTCATGCCGTTTATTTGATGATTAAATTTTTAATCCATAGTTGTATTTTTAAATCTGTTAATTAATTTTATTATCCTTTGTTAATAAACTGCTAATCAATCATTAATAAAACATAAATCAATTATCTGCCAACAAAAAAATCCATTGTAAATAAACTTTTTATCATTCATCAATACACTATAATAACAGCTGCGGTCTTTTTATCAACCTCCAAATGATTACAATTCCAATTTGTCAAACTTCTATCTACTATTGATTACCCATTTCCAATAATAATACATCATGGCACGTAAAAAACAAGAATCGCAAGAAGGACGGCTTACTCGAGCCGAAGAACAGGTGATGCAAGCCATTTGGCGTATCGGAAAGGGCTTTGCCGGCGACATTGCTGCTGCCGTAGAGGAACCCAAACCGGCATACCGCACCGTGCTCACCGAAATCCGCATCCTCGAGCAGAAAGGCTTCGTGGGTCATAAGGACTTCAATGGCAGCAACCAGTACTTCCCGCTCGTTTCGCGTGAAGAGTATTCGGGCACGATGCTTGGCACGCTGATAAAGAACTACTTCAACGCCTCGTACACATCGCTTGTTTCCTTCTTCCTCAAGGACAAGAACATCAGCGACGATGAACTGGCGATGTTGGGCAACCTTATCGAGGAGAAGCGTAACAGCCAAGCAGAAAACAAGAATAAGGGAAAGGAGGAGCGGAAATGAGCTACCTCCTTATCGCCACTGTCGGCACCATTCTCTTCTTTGGTGGCTATTGGCTCATGATGCGCCGCGACACCCACTTCGGCATGGTTCGCGCCTATCTGGTGGGTTCTCTATTGCTGTCATTGCTCCTTCCCGCCATTAATATAAGATTAAATATACCTGCCCATTTTTCGGCCAAAAACAACTCCGACGAGATTATATACAATTGGCAGTCAGCGCCTGAGAAAACAATGCTGACGGCTCAATCTGCCAACGAGGGCAATATCAGCATCTCCCTTCAGCAAGATGTCCAAGGGGTGCAACATATCACGTTGCAACACAAGGAGGCCACAACGAGGACTCCTCTTTGGAAGTCACTTCTCCCCTGGGTGTGGCTCGGCGGTTGTTTGGTCTCGGCTGTTGTGCTGCTGGTTACCATAGTACGGTTGAGGAGAATGCTGCGTCGGTTGCCTTATAAGACCATTGATTCCAGCGTGCGACTCAGCATCCTTGACGACGACACTCCTGCCCATTCGTTCTTCAACCATATAGTTCTAGGTCGCAAAGGATTTAGCGAAAGCGAGATAGAACAAATCATAGGTCACGAAATGGTACATGTCAGAGAGTATCACACCATCGACCTGCTCCTTTGCCGTATGGCTCGCGTCGTCTTATGGTTCAACCCCTTAGTGAGGCTTTATGAGCGCGAACTGAAACGTCTGCATGAGTATATCGCCGACCGTGCGATGTTCCAAACCGACAACGGTGCCCAATATGCGGAGCTTTTCTACCACCAAGTAAGCGGCCGTATCTATTGTCCCATCTGCAATACTTTCGACTACCGCATGACAGCCAAACGTATAGCCATGATGGCCAAGAAACCTTCAAGTCGCAAAAGCCTTAAATGGATGGTTCTCATTCCGTTGACTGCCATAATCCTTGTTGTCGGCTGTGTCCCCAAGAACACACTCGAGGGCTCCTACTCGGTCGGAAGCATTACCCTTATGTCGGACAATCCTGCCGAACCCGATCTGCTCTGTTCGGAGTTTCTGGGTCTTGAGGAACAGACGTTCGACTTCTCGCGCGATGGCAAGTTGCAATTGAAAAGCCAAAAAGGCATCGGCAAGCCGCATCATTTCACCTACACGATGGATGACAATGGCCTTCATATTTACGACTCCAACGGCTCTCCGTGGCTCGATATGACTCTTGAGACTCGCCATTGCGACAAAGACAGCATTGTGCTCCGTTTTGTGGACAACAACCCCGTTAGCGGCCTTTCGAAAATGCTGCGGGGATTGCCTAATTCGGGTTATAAGATTGATACTGTGGAGAGTTTCACGGAGCAGTTTGACGACAACCACCAATGGATAGGTTCGGTGAGTTTGGGCAAGCATACCGACACAACATTTGCCCATGTGACAACTCTCTGCAAGGAAGGCGACTTTAAGAAAATCAATTGGGATGATTATGCCAACCGCTTGCTGGATTTGAACTCAGGAGTAGAGACTAGTATGGTCACCGAGTATACCGACAGTACTGGCAATAAGGTGACCACCTTCGGCAAAAGATGGGAATTCCTCAACAACGAGTTGCCAACCGATGCTCGCCTACGTTATGACACAACAACATATAAAGCACGTCCACGCATGGATGACGACCGCTTCATTCTTGAAATAGTACTCCGCAACATCTAAATTCCTAAACAATAAAATATGAAATATTTCTTCTTTTTCCTGCTGCCGTTAATGGCAGCGGCAGGGGCATTGCACGCCCAAGTCAACGACACGACAGCTGCAAATCAAACCGACAGCCTCCAGCTCTCATCAAAGGCCAGAAATCTGAAAGGGGTTACCATAAGCGCCAAAAAACCGCTCTATTCGGTCGATGGCGAGAAACAACTCTACAACACAGCTGAAGACCCCAGTGTGCAGACGGGGACGGCAAGCGATGCCTTGCAGAATGCTCCTGGCGTGGAAGTCGATGCCGAAGGCAACATCACCCTTCGTGGCTCGCAAAGCGTCGAAGTGTGGATTAACGACCGTCCTTCCAACCTCTCGGGCGAAAGCCTGCGCCAATACATCAAGACGCTACCCGCCAACGCCATCGAGCGTATAGAGGTCATAACCAACCCTTCGGCTCGCTATGGGAGTGGCGGCCCTGTGGTCAACATCATCACTACCGCCAAGGTATCGCGCAACGAGTTCTTCTCGTTCGGCACCAACGCCAACCTGCGTCCCCAGCTCTCCCCGTGGTTGTCGTATGTCTATGCCAACGAACGTTTTTCTATCAACGCATACGCTGAGTATGACTACAGCCACACGTGGGGCGACCAAAGTGGCTCTATAGCTATGCTTACACCCTCGGGCGACACTTCCAACACCAGGACTTACACCGCCCATAGCGATTATCGCCGTCATGGCAGCTACTTCTATGTTGGCGGACACTACAACATCGACACTACGCGAACCCTTGCCTTCTGGGGTGCAGCATACCCCTCGACATATCGCTTAGAGGGTTACTCCGATATGGATTGGAAGGAGCTTATCTACTCGCCAGGCGACTACAGCCACAGAAGAACCGTGACGGGCAATATACCGCAAGGCGGCTACTATGGGGGGCTTGACTATAGGCACCGATATGATAGCAACGGCAAGCAACTATGGATTCGCGCCTACGCCAATGGTTTCGGCTACAAGAGCGAAGGCACTCAGTCGCGCATCTACTCCAATCAGCATCATCTCGACTATACTGTCCGCGACATTACTCGCAAAAAAATATTGGCAAACAGCTCGATTGATGCCGGCTACACGATGCCTTTTGCCGACCATTGGGAGCTGGAGGTCGGTGCCGGTGCTGCCTACGATCCCCCAACCAGCTACAGTTACACTAGAGACAGTCTTCCCTCTCATAATATTGACACCCTCCAAAGCTATGAACAAACATCCGTCATGTTCAAGTATCAGGCTTACGCTACCCTCTTGCGCCGTTTTGGCGACTTGACCGTGAAAGCAGGTCTCCAGTTGGGCGAAGAAATGATTAACACCACATACGACGGCTACACTCATGTCGATACCAAAGGCCGATGGATGAAGTTTGTTCCTTCGTTGCATGTCACCTACCGCACCCCATCGCTCCACAACTTCACATTCAGCTATACCCACCGCTCCTCGGAACCCGAAAACGACCAGATTACCGACTTTGTCTTCTACGATGACGACAGCTTCTCGCTTGGCAACAGCGACCTGCGACCCAGTCATGTGCATACCTTCGAGGGAGGATGGAACAGGTACTTCGAGAATTTCGGCTCCATCGGCATCGATGCTTACTATCAGGCTTATACCGACGAGATTGCCGACCTTAACGATGTGAGATATGAACCCATTTACGCTAAGGAGGTGAATTTCCGCAAGCCCATCAACATCGGCAACAGCAGCGTTGGTGGCTTCACAGCCAATGTCACCTATCGTCCGACGGCGATGTTCAACGTGCGTCTCAACGCCTCGTTGTACAACCGGAGCTTCCACGCGCAGTTCCGCGAAGGCGAATGGTATGATGAAAGCATGTGGACGGCAAGTGCACGTCTCAACGTATGGGCAAAGGTGTGGAAACGTTTGCAGCTGTTCGGCAATATCAACTATTCTACCCGAGCTCTTTCGCTCATGCAATACTCGGGGCCTCTCTTCACGGCCGATGCAGGGTTGAGTGCCGACTTCTTCGAGCGCCGCCTGTCGCTCTACCTCAACATCCGCGACATCTTCGCCAGCAATGTTCAGGAGTGGGAGAACACAAATCCATACTACAACACCCAGGGTTCATCAAGCAGCAGCTCGCGCTATGTCTCTGTGGGTCTCACACTTCGCTTCGGCAAGATGGATCTTGAAAGCCAAGCCCGAACCCACAACGAAGATCAGCAATAATCACACCATAATAGAGTAGAAAAGTTAAAAAGTTGCTTGTTTGAAATAATAATCATATCTTTGCATCATGTTTTCTGACTTAATCATAAATATAAAGATATGAATACAAAGTACTTCTACAACTATTCTTCGAAGCTTCCGTTGTTAACCTCATTGATTCTTTTCGCCATGCTGCTGCTCTCATCGGTGGCACAAGGCCAAGCACAACATGCATCCGTAACTGTAGGCAATGGCCAGGAGTCAAACCAATATGTCCCAATCTATGGCTTTTACTGTGACGATTATCTGAGGTGCCAGATTCTGTATAGTGCATCCGATATTCAAGAGGGGATGTTTGCAACAAATGTGACCGGTGCTACCCTCAAGGCGATGACTTTCTACCTCGTGAATTCAGCGTCCGAATCGTGGGGCAACGCCTCATTCAAAGTCAAGATAAAGGAGGTGCCAACAACAACAACCTCGCTGAATGACGGCTATGTTGACATGAGCGATGCTACTCTTGTCTTCGAGGACACGCTCAACGCCCAAGGAAACACCATGACGGTCAATTTCAGCGTAGGAATGGTTTATAATGGTGGCAACTTGGTCGTCGAGATAGGCAATTACAATCCTGGTACTTACTCGTCGTCGTATTGGTATGGCATCACTCGTAATGGGGCTTCCGTCTCTGGTACGAGTTCAACATCAGTCGCCGGTTGCCCTGCCATAGCTCGCAATTATTTGCCAAAGACCACCTTCCGCTTCGAGAACGGCACGGCGTCGTCATCGGCAAGCCATCTGACTGTCGGAAACGAGGCTTCGTCGTCGACCTCCATCGAAGTTCCTTTGCACAACTATTACAAGTATTCGATGAGCGAAACCATCATCGACCAGAGCGAACTGGGCGAAGCCACAACTTTCGGGAGCATCAGCTTCAAGTATGCAGGGCCTGGCAGCAGCTCCCAAAAGAACGATGTGACGATATGGATACAGCCGACAACCAAGAACACCTTCTCCTCCTCCTCGGATATAGAACTGTTGAACAACAGCACCGCCGTGAAGGTCTACGAAGGTCCGCTCAACTGTCACCCTGGTTGGAACGAGTTTGTCTTCACCACTCCCTACCAGTACGACGGCACGGGCAACTTGATGCTGATAGTGGATGACAACGGTGGCGGTTATGACGGCAACAACTACGAGTTCAGTACCTCTTCGTGTACGGGCGACAAGACACTGGCATGGTTTGATGACAACCGAAACCCCGACCCGGGCAACAGCAGCTATTACGGCTTCAAAAGCGTTTGCCAGTATCGCGTGACCATGCGGCTGAACAAAGAGTGGTCAGGTCCTGTAATCAAATTCATCGACTTCCACGACGGCACGATCAACAATTTCCTCTGGACGGGTTCGGGTTATTCGACTGGTGTCGTCACGTCGGGTGATAATCCCCACGGACAAACCGGGCGATTCTCATTCTGGCACCGAGTCCTCGGCACCGATTCTGTATCTCTTGAGTTGCTCTCTGGCAGGTACCCTTATTTGTGGAATGAATATTTCAGTGATTTTATTTCTGCTATCCATGATTTCGCCAATCCCGACCTCACGTCGGCCGACAATGGCTTTATGATGATGTCGATGGTGGATCAGCGGGAGCCTAACACGGGCAATTTCAACGCCTATATCAACCTGGGTGTCGTCGATGCCTCACAGGCTCCTGTTGTCGATGTCAGATTCTATCAATATTATAGGAAATATTACGACTACTGTTACATCGACTGGCGCACCAGCAGTTCTGGACAGTGGAACAGTATGGAAATCAATGTGCGTAACGAGGATGTCGAAGTCAATAATTCTTTGTGGGGTTACTATACCTACACGCTGCCTCTTGCCGCCGCAGGACATAGTTATCTTGAAATCAGGTTGCGCTACTTCAGTTCCAACTCTCATTTCGGCAATGTCTACGGCTATTTATGGATTGTTGACGATGTGTCGATTATTGCCGGCGATGCGAACCGAATGATTATCGGTGATGACGAGTATGTCTATGGAGGTTACGGCATTGTGCCGCAGAACATGAAGTTCAAACCCGCCTGGTATACCTCTGTTATAAACAATGGCAGCCAGGACCAGCACAACGTCACGGTGCACATGAACCACTTGGACAACAATCTGCAGACAGTCAATGAGCTGGGGTCATACAACAACGGTACCGCTTCAGTAGCTGACCCGCAGAAGGAGTTGATTCTCGATCCAGAGGGGTGGTTCGACACCGCTCAGCTGAACTACCGTGGATGGGACGGTCTTGCCGACCATGACAACTCCTACGGTACCTGCGCTACCATTCCCACCGCCGCCACTGGCGACCACTACCTCTTTGCCAGCGTTACCACTCAGGAAGGATTGGAATATCATTACGACACGATGCACTACACCGTGAGCAGTTTCGACAACTCCACGAAAGCCTATATTTGGGCAAAGGACAATGGTGTGCTCTGCTATAATCCGTATAATTATTATATTTATGGTTGGGTACTGTCCAACGATAACTATTATGTCGCAATTTACCCAGATGCCCATTACGACTCGGCTGGCTATTCACTCAATATGCGTTACACTACCGGCAGCGAGGTGCCTTCGGGGTGGGTGATACGCGGCATGGAGATGGTGGCGTCGCCGGTCCCCGATGTTTCCGAAGGCATAGGTGCCAAGTTGGAAGCCACCCTTACAAAGGATGAGTACGATGGTAGTAACGTCGTTTTCTCCGACATCTATACAGGTGCTAACATACACCAGGTCACCGCCAATGAGATTAATACAGCCAATGTGATAGGCCGCAACAGCAACGGCTACCTCGAACCTGGGAACTACAACACCATTCGTATCATGTTCCCCGAACAGCCAGAGTTGGAACCCAACACCAGCTACCGCGTAGGATACAGACTCGTCGAGAACGCCTCCTTTGCCCTGGCCCAAACAATGAACAGATATCAAATCGCGAACCCATCGCGACCGAACGGATATGACACCATCATCTATTTCCGCGACAATCCCGCCACGTTTAAATACGCCAATCCTTTTGATGTGAACCGATATGATGTCTACGCATTTGATCCTATAAGAGATCGTTGGTTTAGAACACATACTTATGACGACAATCCTTGGGAAGCCCCGATGATACGTCTGCTCGTCGGCCCGGCACAACAGGTAAACCGCGTTAATATCGATGTGCAATGTGAGTATGGAGAACTTGGCGAAGTTGGCGTAGTATATATGACGGGTAGTGGTGAATTATGTGGGACGACGGTCACTCCGGTCGAAGGTTCTTTGGTTAAGTTCAATATAGAGACTATAGAATCGCATTACACGGCGAATATCTACCTTGATGGGCGTTTGGTGGAACCGAACGATGAAGGCTACGAGAGAAAGAGTAGCACCTGGATTATTTTGTCGATACCCCATGTGACTGGCAACCATGTGCTGCGTGTTGTCTTCAGCGACGAGGCCGGCATTGCCGAAAGAGAGAAGGCCTTGGTGAAGGTCTATCCCAATCCTACATCTGGCATGGTGACAGTTAGCGCTACCGAGACGATATCCCACATTGAACTGTTCAGCGCCAATGGTTCGCTGGTGTGTGGCATCGACTGCAGCGACAGCGTTGTCAGCATGGATTTGGACGACTTGCCAGCAGGCATCTACATGATGGCTGTCCGCACCTCGAGAGGCATCGTGAACAAACGTGTGGTCGTCAAGTAACCACACCGTCTGACAATGACCATAAATTACTGACAGAATGCTTTTTGTTGAATCCATATTATTGGCTTTGGCCTTGTGTGTCGACTCGCTTGTTGTGTCGACGGCGAGTGCTTTTCGCAGCAAGATGCCCTTGCGACGAGGGCTGCTGATGGCCAGTATTTTCGCTCTCTTCCAGGCGGGTTTTCCTTTCCTCGGGGCCTTGTTGGGTATGGCTTTCAAGGGTTCGCTGGAGGCTGTTGACCATTGGATTGCCTTTGTGCTGTTGCTGTTTGTTGGCGGCAAGATGATTGTTGATGTCCTTCGTGACAAACCGAATGAAGAACAGTTGGATTTGTCCAAGACGGGTGTCCTATGTCTGCTTGGCATAGCCACTTCGATAGATGCTTTTGTGGTGGGCATAGGACTTGGATTGGACACAACTCTTGCCGGCATTCTTTGGACAGTGTTGACGATAGGTATAGCCACTTTTGTCGTCTCCCTCGTCGGGTGGTTGCTCGGCACGAGAAACATACCTGTGCCTGAACGCATTGCGACAATCATTGCTGGCCTTGTCCTTATCGGCTTAGGCACCTACACTTTGATTGAACACCTCTATTTGAACTGATGAAAGACTACCTTATCATATCGACAAGCTTGGAGCTGCTTAGGGTGCCGATGAGTGACATCATCTACATCTCGAGCGACGGCAACTATTCGTCGATTGTGCTGGCCAACGGCGAAACACGCATGGTCACCATGCAGCTTGGACAGATAGAGGTTCTTCTTTCCAGTCAGGCACACTCCAACGATGTGAAATTTGTTCGCGTCGGCAGGGGATTTATTATCAATTGCGAATATGTATTCTTCATAAATCTCACCAAGCAGCAGCTTGTCCTTTCGGATGGCCGCTTGGCGACTCATACACTCACGGCATCGAAGGATGCCTTGCGCAATATCAAGTTGATGTTTGAAAATGATATGAAATGAATAATTACGACGATATAGAGGACAGCGAGATACGTATCATTACTCCCTCGGGCGGTGGTGATGTCCATGACGATGACCGTCATGGTGAAGGCATTCCCAAATGGGTTGTCGCCATTTCTGCTGCCATAGTTCTGTTGGCTGTTGTCATCCTGCTTCTTGTGTTGAGAAAAAATGATGAACCTGTAACAGTTGGAAACCCTGTTGAGATTGAAACTGTCGACCCATCTGTCGATGGCCGCTGGCTGGATAATACCGACCGTTCTTTTGGTGCCGTCACACTTGCAAAAGATACCATACTGGATGGTGTACACCTCACGCTAATGACCCCGATGAATGCCACTCCCGAGTTGTTCGTCGGTCATATCGATACCTCTGATGCTGATATCGTTATGGCCACTTTGGCAGCCGACATCCGTCGCGACAATGGCAAGATTGTTGGAGCTTATGTTTTCAAAGGTGAGCCCTTGGCTTGGGGGTTGTCCAAGAAGGGCTATTGTGCTATCATCGACGGTCTCATGACGATTGGCGTTGCCGACAACTCACCTCTTTTTGAGCAAGCTACGGAGACAGGAGGCTATTTCTTCCGTCAGTATCCGGCCGTAAGGGATGGCGAGGTGTTGCACAACAATCCTGAGAACAAGTCGTTCCGTAGAGCACTCTGCTCTATTGACGGCAATGCCGTCGTCGTATGGTGCCAAGACAAGGTGCTGATGGATGAATTCAGCCAACTGCTCAGAAAAATAGGTGCCGACAATGCCATATACCTCATTGGCGGTAAGGCTTCGGGTTGGTATGTCGACCCAAATGGCATCCGCCACTTGATGGGTACCGACCAATTGGGAGACCAGCAGTATGTCAATTATATCGTGTTCAAGAAGCCCAAAAAGTGAGAATAGGCCTTGAGTAACAATAAAAAACGACATAATTTATTATCGTCTTATTGTATGACTTGATGTCGTCGACCATCGTTTCATACAGTAGGGGAGACCCTTGATACAACGCCAGACAAAAAGCATGTCTGGCGTTATTATTTGTATTATTTTTGCAATCAGAAAAAATGACAATCGGGAAGCCGGTAAAAGCACAAATATGGAATCTAAAAATACATCTCGAAATATGATTGCAAAAAAAACGAACAAAATGCGCCATGATGACTCTTTGGCGCGTAAAGTCATTCGCGACGATGAGACAAAAGGGCTCTCTGTTGCGAAAGTGTTGAAATTTATGGCGATGTGTATCCTCTTGTTGACCATTGTCAGCATCATTTTCCCTAAGGAGGGTATTGCCATCGGAGAACAGCGACTCCGTTTTGCAAAGCCCTCAAAGGTGCTTACGGCTCATCATCGCGAATCGGTTGAAACACCAAAACCAAGACTTACTGTCTCCGAACGTGAGGCTCTTACTGATTCTCTCGAAATCTGCCGTTCTATGGCTCTCGAAGGTCCGTCGCGTTTATGGTTGCCGAATGACGATGAGCGTTTCTTCGACAGCTTCTTCTCTCGTGCTGAGGATGCTTCGCAAAACGGCAGCACCCTGCGTGTGCTTTATTATGGCGATTCACAGATTGAGATGGATCGTATCACATGTTGTGTGCGTGACCGCCTGCAGTCGCTCTTCGGCGGTGGCGGCGTTGGTATGTTGCAGCTCAACCAGCAGGTCGCATCGCTTACGGTCACCCAGACGGCTTCGGGTCGCATGACGGGATTGTCCGCTTATGGCGGCAAACCTATGCAACGCTCCGATGGCAACTATGGCCCTATGCTTCGTTGCTGGCATATTGATGGTGCTGCAACTGCCTCGTTCAAGGCAACACACAACAAGGCAGCAAGCAATCGCGTCAAGCATTTCGGTAAGGTACGAATGCTCTTCAACAATCGTCCAGGACCTCTTGCTGTCGAGATGGTCGACAACTATGGCAATCGTTTTTCCAGGTCGGTGTCGGCTCCTGGTGTACAGCAGCTGGAGTGGATTCTCGATTCGGCAGCAACCGCAATCGATGTCCGTCTCAACGGCAATGCCGACATCTACGGTGTAGTACTTGACTACGGATGCGGTGTCGCTCTCGATAATGTCGCCATGCGAGGTGTTTCGGGTACACAGTTCCGTATGGTCGACTCGCTCCAACTCTCAAAGTCTTACGACCTTTTGAACGTGGGGTTGATTGTCCTTCAGTTTGGTGGCAATGTGGTGCCGTATCTGAAGAATGAGGCAGCCATCGAACATTATTGTTCACGATTGGTTGAGCAGTTTGGCTACCTCCGTTCGGTTTGTCCTGGAGTCAAGCTCCTCTTTGTTGGACCTTCCGATATGAGTACTAGGATTGATGGCGAATTCGTCACCTATCCTTTGCTGCCCAAGCTCGTCGAGCGTCTTCGCACTACTGCCCTTAGCAATGGTGTCGCTTACTGGAGCCTCTACGATGCTATGGGCGGTAGCGGTTCCATGGTCGAATGGGTACGCAACGGCAATGCCAGCAAGGATTATGTCCATTATTCTGTCAAGGGTTCGATGATTATGGGCAATATGCTGGGCGATGCTTTCGAAAACATGTATAAACTCTATGGCTTGAAGAGGAGGGGAGTATGAAAGACATTCTGATATTCTTGGGAGACCTTTTCTCTTTCGACGACGAGCATCCGCTGCTCTTTACACAATTCAATTTTTGGGTGTTCCTCCTGCTTGTGTTCGCAGGTCTTGCCTTGCTGCAAAAATATGGCAAGCCTCTTTTTGGCTCTCGTGCCGACAGCTCTTCTTTCCGAATCCGTGTCCGCAACGGATATCTCTTCTTCGTAAGCCTCTTCTTCTACTTCAAGACCTCCGGGCTTTTCGTGCTCCTTCTCATACTCTCCACACTACTTGGTTACTTTCTCGGCAAACGAATGGATTCGGTACAGGATGATAATCCCCAATCCCCAACTCGCAAAGCACTCATGGTCGCAGGCGTTGTGGTCAACCTCTTCGTGTTGGCTTACTTCAAATATGCCTACTTCTTCACCGATGTCTATAACAATATGTTCCATTGCAATCTGCAGGTGGTCAATCATCTAGCAAAGTTTGCCAACCATTTCACGTCAACGCCTCGTTTCGATGCAACTATGATTCTTCTTCCTGTCGGCATTTCGTTCTTCACCTTTCAGAATATCAGCTATATAGTTGATGTCTATAAGAATCGCATACATCATGTTGAGCACCTTCTCGATTTTGGCTTCTACACAACCTTCTTCCCGCAGTTGGTGGCAGGACCAATAGTTCGTGCCGACCAGTTCGTCCCTCAGCTCTATAAGCCTTATTTCCTCTCTCGCCGACAGTTCGGAATGGCTATGTTTTGGATCCTTAACGGCCTTCTCAAGAAAATCATCTTGAGCGATTATCTTGCTGTCAATTTCGTCGACCGGGTGTTCGACAACCCTCTGCTTTTCACCGGTTTCGAGAATCTTGCTGCACTCTTCGTCTATTCCCTTCAGGTATATGCCGACTTCTCCGGATATACCGACATCGCCATTGGCGTAGCCATGTTGCTGGGCTTCTATCTGCCCAAAAACTTCAATTCGCCCTATAAGGCCACCAACTGTGCCGGATTTTGGAAGCGTTGGCACATCTCGCTCTCCAATTGGCTGAAGGATTATCTTTATATCCCCCTTGGCGGCAACCGTTCCGCCACGTGGGTGTCGTGCCTCATTCTTGGCATGATGCTGGCAATAGTTGCCTTGATGGCACATTCGGTGTGGGTAACCCTTGTGGTGTTGCTCATCGGAGGAGCGTTGGTCGCCGTATATCATATCTTCCCCCGTTGCCGCAAGGAGTTCCAGACAGATGTCAACAATATGGATACCATGCTATTGGGAGGCTTATGGCACGGAGCCAGCTTCAACTTCATTGCATGGGGAGGACTCAACGGATTAGGCATACTCGTCTATAAGTGGTGGAAACGTCGTGGCGGCAGAACCCGTGTTGTTGCCACACAGGCACTTTTCGCTCTCTTCCTCTTCGCAGACATTATATGGATAACACCTGCTCTCAATCTCGGAGCTGTCTCCACGGGCATCATCTGCCTTGGAACCATGATTCGTTATTTCGTGGTCAATCCTTTTTGTGACAGGCATTCACTCCCCAAGCTTCAGTCGTCTATTGAAAAAGTGTGGAATATCGCTTTGACGTTCAGTTTCGTCACCTTCACCCGTCTTTTCTTCCGCAGCGGTTCAAACCTCAATCCGGCAGAAGCCAACCAGCAGGCTTGGGAAACGGCAAGCTCCATGGTTGCCCAAATAGGAGGAGAATGGCAATGGTCGGTTGTGTCGCAAGTGATAAGCAATTACAGCTCCGTCTTCTGGGTGTTTCTCATGGGTATGATTATCCATTGGCTTCCCGAGCGATTCAAGCGTCGCTACCGCATCTGGTTCACCTCAATGCCGATGTGGATGCTTGCTGTTGTCGTTGTCGTCGTCATTTTTGTCGTCTACCAGTTTGTTACTGCCGACCTCCAGCCATTCATCTACTTCCAGTTCTGATTGCATACCAAGACACAACGGGCCTTGTAGGGAAGAAAGGCTCGAAAAAATGGGAGTGATCTTAGGTGACATTACAATTAATAGAACAATAAAAACTAATGGCATCATCACAATAACAGTATCACAATTAAAAAAATGATACCAAAACATCCCCTTATATACTATATAACTAATTAATAATTAATAATATATATAAGGATAAAAGAGATTGATACCCATCAAAAAAGAAACTGTGATACTGTTATTGTGATTCTGAAGAACACAATTATTTATCTAAAAAGCAAAGAAACAATGAAATACGATATCAGTAAACAGTCGGCAACCAAGATGCCGAACCTCGGAAAAGGGACAGAATGTGTCATTTTACTCATCTAAAAGGCATTAAAAGACATGCTTGAACCCAAGTTTAGATGCTTTTACCCTTTCTTGGCGCACATATAAGCGGTGCGGAATTTTAGTGTTTTTGTAACGAAAATGAGATGAGGAATGCCAAATTCAGGGTTAGAGTTAGGTTAGAGTTAAGTTAGAGTTAGGTTAGAATTGGAAAACTGAGAGAGGGATAACATAGGGCAATCCTAGCTCGGCTCGCTGAAGGGGTAATATATATGAGATGCAATGTTTATAAGATGCATTATTCTGTAAATCAGTTGTCTGCTTTATTGTTGTTGCTTTATTAGGATTTTTTAATAATTTGGTACAAAATAAATTTGGCTTTTATTAGTTATAAGACTTTCAAATAGTTTACCAAATTAGAAATCATGAGAAAAATTCTTATACTTTTATTCGCTGCTATGCTGGCTACTTCTGCTTTCGCTCAGGTTAATTGGAGCACGATGGAGAAAGCATCGCAGGTTGACACCAAGACAAACAAGAAACTCTTCTTCGTCGACTTTAGCACCAGTTGGTGCGGTTGGTGCAAGAAGATGGACAGAGAGACCTTCAGCGACCCCGTGGTATCTGCAATCCTCAACAAGTATTACATCCCTGTACATTTCGACGCCGAGGGTAATGCTTCTTTTACTTGGAATGGTACCAAGTACAGTAACACTCAGCATCCTGGTCAGAAAGCTCAGACTCACCCTTTCACTCGCGCCATCCTTGGCCAGAAATTCGGATTTCCCTCATTTGCAATATTTAATAAGGAAGGCGGATTAATCCAAATTCTTCAGGGCTTCCAGAACGCCTACGACTTCTCGATGGTTCTGTGGTTCTTCTGCTCGGGCGACAACAACAAGTACACTTTCGCTGAGTATCAGCAGATATTCCAAGAGGAAATCAAACCCGTAATGATGAAAAAACTGGGACTTTAATATTTCGTCTATCTTTCATTGTTATCGAAACGCCCAAAGGCCACCTGAAACCTGAAACTTGAAACCTGAAACTTGAAACGGCCAAAGGCCACCTTAAACTTGAAACCTTTTAAATCTTTTACCCATTGGATAAACTTAGTTACGCTTTAGGCCACAACATTGGCCACCAACTTTTAGAAATGGGCTTGGAAACGAGCCTTAATATTAATGATTTTGCAGAGGCTATAAGTGACCTCTTCGCAGGTCGCGAACCAAAGCTCTCCAACAGCGAGGCTCGTCAGGTTCTCGACAAATTCTTCACCGAGATGGAAGCCCTCCAGCAGGCAGAAGCTGCCGAGAAGGGTAAAGCTGCAAAGGCTGACGGTGAGAAATTCCTTGCCGAAAATGGCAAACGCGCAGGCGTCGTCACGACTCCCAGCGGCCTCCAGTATGAAGTAATCAACGAGGGCAATGGTCCTCATCCAAAGGCTTCCGACACCGTGCGTTGCCACTATGAAGGCACTCTTATCGACGGCACGGTTTTCGATTCGTCATATATGCGTAACCAACCTGCTGAATTCGGTCTCCGTCAGGTGATAGCCGGATGGACAGAAGGTGTGCAGCTGATGAAGGTGGGCGCAAAATACAAATTCTATATCCCTTATAACCTTGGATATGGTGAGCATGGCGCAGGAAACTCCATTCCTCCCTATGCTGCCCTTATCTTCACAGTCGAACTCTTGGCAATTGTTTAACCCCAACCGCTTACTTGGCAGACAACGGCATATAGTATAATAATCCAACTGCATAACGCAGCTGGCAACAGTAAAACCACGATTAGTCGTGGTTTTTTTTTGTCGAAAAACGCTCTGCTTTTTAAAAAAAATTGTATCTTTGCCATTTATCATGGTTTGGAAAAATATATATAAGAGCTTCATTGTGTGGCGAATGCGTCATGTCGGCGATCGTGTGTTCCTCCTATTGTTGAGCGTATTGGTGGGACTCCTTGCCGGTTTGGCTGCTGTCGTTCTCAAAACTCTTGTCCATATTACCAACCAGTGGCTACTCCAATTCCGGATACCTTCCATCGTCGGTGGCAACCTTTTGATTCTTATTTATCCTGCCATCGGCATTTTCCTCACAATACTATTTGTCCGCTTTGTCATCAAAGGGCAGATAGGTCATGGCTTGCCTTCGGTGCTACTCTCTCTGTCGAGGAAAGGCGGTCGTCTTCCGGCAAAGAACATGTATTCCTCTTTGGTGGCGTCTACTCTTACCGTCGCTTTTGGCGGCAGCGTAGGTCTTGAGGCTCCTATAGCTTCTACAGGTAGCGCCATCGGTAGCAATGTGGGGCGCTTTTTCCGCTTGAGCACTCGTGATGTCAAGCTGCTGTTGGGATGTGGCGCTGCTGGTGCTATAGCAGGCATTTTCAAGGCTCCTATTGCAGGCGTGCTCTTTGTTATTGAGGTTTTTATGTTTGATATGACGGCGACCTCCATCCTTCCGCTGATGCTTGCTGCCATAAGCGCTTCCACCCTTGCCAACTTCATGATGGGTGGCGGCGTCCAGTTTGCTTTCACGGTTGTTGGTAGCGTCGGGCTTTCTCAAATACCTTATTATATTGTTCTCGGCATCTTCTGCGCTGCCGTCTCGGTTTATTTCCTCCGCATCACCGACAAAGTCGAGGAGTGGTTCTCGAAACGGAAAAACCAAATGACTCGTGCCATTTTAGGCTCCATCGGATTGGGCGTGATGATATTCCTTTTCCCGCCACTCTTCGGTGAAGGCTATTCTTTCCTCACCGAACTGCTTGGTGGTAGCGAACAGATGCTTTTCGAGCATACTGTATTTGAATCCTTTAGCGGCAATGTTTGGCTGGTGCTCCTTTATCTGCTGCTGCTTATTTTTATGAAGGCTATAGCAACAGCCACCACTATCGGATGCGGCGGCGTTGGTGGTACTTTCGGTCCTTCACTTATAATTGGTGGCTTTTCGGGTTATTTTATTTGCTTGCTCTCAAACCAGTTAGGTCTTCCGGAACAGTCGACGGCCAACTTCGCCCTTGTGGGTATGGCTGCTGTGATGTCGGGAGTTATGCATGCTCCCTTTATGGCCATATTCCTTATTGCCGAAATAACGGGAGGATATGCCCTTATGGTACCATTGCTGGTGGCATCGTCGGTGACATACCTCTGCATTTCGCCTTTTGAGAAGCATTCCATTTATGCACGCAAGCTTGCCGAACATGGCGATCTTCTTACCCATGACAAGGATAGCTCCGCATGGCAGCTTATGGATATGCGTAAGTTGATAGAAACCAACTTCGTGGTTTTACGTGAGGGCGACAAGTTGAGAGATCTTGTAGAAGCCATCAAGTATTCGCGTCGTAACCTTTTCCCCGTGCTTACTGAGAATGACAAGTTTCTTGGCGTCATCCACATGGATGATGTGCGTCAGATAATATTCCGTCCCGACTTGTACGACACAACCTCTGTCGTCGACCTTATGCACGATATTTCGGAGGGTGATATTGTCCGCATCAGCGACCCTCCCGGAGATGTTGTGAACAAGTTCAAGGTGGGTAACCGCTATAACTTGATTGTCATTGACGATGATGGTTACTATCTTGGATTTCTCTCCCGAGCCAACACCTTCTCAGCTTATCGACGTTTTGTAAGCTCCTTGTCGGAAGAATGATGAAAATTGAGAACTAAGATTAAATTGAGAATTGAAAATTGAAAATTGAAACTTTAAAACGAGCCGAGTTCGGCTCGTTACCTGAAACGGCCGAAGGCCATTAAAACCTGAAACCATTAACTCTGATGTCAGATAATAACGACGAAATAATACAAATGCCTGTAGATGACGGCAAAGATGGCCACAATGTGGAGAAAGACGGCGAAACCATCTCCCTCAACGCCATGTTCAAAGACTACTGGATTGACTATGCTTCGGATGTCATCCTCGACCGTAGTGTGCCCGACATAGATGATGGTCTTAAACCGGTACAACGCCGTATTCTGCATGCAATGAAGGAAACTGATGACGGGCGTTTCACCAAGGTGGCCAATATCGTGGGCAACACCATGCAGTATCATCCTCATGGCGATGCTTCCATCAAGGATGCCTTGGTCAATATCGGTCAGAAAGAGTTGCTTATCGATTGCCAGGGTAACTGGGGTAACATCCTCACAGGCGACGATGCAGCCGCTGCTCGTTACATAGAGGCTCGTTTGTCGAAGTTCGCCAACGAGGTGGTGTTCAACAAGAAGACCACCGAGTGGAAACCCTCGTACGATGGCCGCAAGAAGGAGCCAGTCACTCTTCCTATCAAATTCCCATTGCTGCTTGCTCAAGGCACTAAGGGTATCGCTGTCACTCTGCAGTCAGTCATTCTGCCTTATAACTTCTGTGAACTACTCGAATCCTCGATAAAGATTCTTCAAAATGTGCCCTTCGAGATTTACCCCGACTTCCCTACGGGCGGCATGATTGATGTGTCGAAGTATAACGATGGTGCACAGGGTGGACGTCTCCGCATCAGAGCCAAGATGCACTATGACGAGAAACGCAAAGCCATCATTATTACCGAGCTGCCATATACTGTTACCACTAACGACTTGAAAGACAGCATTGAGAAAGCACATGAGAAAGGCAAGATTAAGATAAAGAAGATAGAGGACAGCACAGCTGCCCAAGTCGAAATAGCCGTGCTGCTGCCACAGGGGGTGTCGCCCGACCAGACAATTGATGCCCTCTATGCTTTTACCAGCTGCCAGATAAGCTTCTCGCCGCAGACATGTGTCATTGTCGACAAGAAGCCGGTATTCATGACCATCTCCGATATCCTTCGCCACTCTACATTCCATACAAAGGATCTGCTTCGTCAAGAGTTGGAAATACAGCTCTCGGAACTTGAGGACAAATGGCATTGGGTGTCGCTGGAGAAGATTTTCTTCGAGAAGCGTATCTACAAGCAGTTGGAGAAAGACCAGGACTCTTGGGACGATCAGGTTACCGCCATCGAGCGTGCCTTCGACCCATACCGCAAGCTCTTCAAGCAACCTATTACTCGCGACGATGTGCTGAAACTCTGTGAGAAACCTGTGCGAAAGATTTCGAAGTTCGATATCAAGAAAGCCGACCAGGAGATAGCTTCCATTGAGATGGATATTGAAGAGACAAAGAACCACCTGGAGCATCTTACAGAATATGCTATCTCTTATTTCCGCCATTTGCTTGAGAAGTATGGCGAAGGCCGCGAAAGAAAAACCGAGATACGCAACTTTGAAGATATCCAAGCCGTTACTGTCGCTGTTGCCAACGAGAAGCTATATGTCAATCGTGCTACGGGTTTTGCCGGTTATGCACTCAAGAAGGACGAAGAGGCTGAATATGTGTTCGATTGCTCGAAGATGGACGACATCATTGTCTTCCGCAAGGACGGCACCATGATGGTTACCAAGGTGCAGGAAAAGGGCTTCATAGGCAGTACCGACTGCAAGGAGATTGAGTTCGTGGGTCTCTTCCGTAAGGGTGACGAGCGTACAGTATATAATATGATATATAGAGATGGTGCCTTCGGCTATGTTTATGTCAAGCGTTTCTCGGTGTTGGGTATCACCCGCGACAAGGAGTACGACCTTACTAAGGGTACAAAAGGCTCCAAGATACTGTACTTTACTGCCAACCCCAACGGTGAGGCCGAGACAGTCACCATTCATCATGTCTCGAAACCTAAGATAAAGAAGACGTCCTTTGATTTTAACTTCGCTACATTAGCCATTAAAGGACGTAGTTCGATGGGCAATATCTTGACACGCAATCCGGTACGCAACATCAATATGAAAGGTGAAGGCGTTTCCACTTTGGGTGCCCGTAAGATATGGTTCGACGAGAGTGTGAAGCGTCTGAATGTCAATGAGGCTGGTGTCCTCCTTGGTGAGTTCAAGGGTCGTGACCGTATCCTTACCATCATGCAGTCGGGTTATTTCCGCACTACGAACTTCGATTTGGGCAACCATTTTGACGATGATATGGTCCTCATCCGAAAGTATAATCCCCACACAATAATATCGGTTGTATACAAAGCTGCTGATACAGGTAGTTACTATCTGAAACGTTTCACTATTGAGGATCATGACAAGAAGTATTCGTTCCTTGAAGAAAATTCGGGCGACACGATGGTTACTTACGCTGTTGATACTTTCCCGCGACTTGAGGTGCTTTATGATGAGAACTCCAACAAGAAGATTGATAGTGAGATAATTGAAGTGAGTGACTTTATAGCTGTTAAGGGGTTCAGAGCCAAAGGTAAGCGTATTACCACTTCGACGGTCAAGGAGTTCCGTTGGCTTGAGCCTCTTCCTGAACCCGAACCGGAGCCCGAACCTGAGGATGATACTGACAATATGGTTTCAGGAATGAACGAGATAGATGAAAGGGAGGGCTTTGCAGAAGGAACTCAAACGACATTGTTTTAGTTGACAATCAGCAATTGGCAATTGCAGAATACTGCTATTATAAATATCATCTGAACATATCATTATAATTGAACATACATTTTATTGCATCATAATAATTCAATGAAAATACTTATTATTCTTCCTCGTTTTCCTTATCCCCTCGAGAAGGGTGACAAGCTCCGCGCATATAACCAGATTCGTTCCCTCTCAGAGAATAATGAGATATATCTTTTTGCCCTGTCGCACCAAAGGGTAGTAGAGGAGATGATTGCAGAGATGCGCCGCTATTGCAAAGATATTAGAGTGGTTCGTCTCTCAAAGGTTAAGGGTCTGTTGAGAGTCGTCCGCAACTTCTTAAGCGTTCGCTCGTTGCAGATAGGCTATTGGGATAGCCGCAACGCCAGACGTCAGTATCGTCAATTTGAGGCAGAGGTGAAACCTGATGTGATATATGCTCAGATGATACGCACCATTAAGTATGCTGCCCATTCGGAGTACCCGAAGGTCATGGATTTCCAGGATTCTCTCTCGATGAATCTGGAGCGACGTATGCTCCAAAAGAGAGGTCTTTTTTATTTTATTCTCCACTATGAGTTCAAAATGCTTCGTTCGGCCGAATTCAATGCCTGTGGCATTTTTGACCGTATGACTATCATATCGGAACGCGATAGCGAAGCAATCCCACAACACAAAAATACAGAGATAGATATCATCCGAAACGGTGTCGATTTCGAATATTTCCATCCTATGGAGATGCCTAAGGAATACGATATCGTTTTCTGCGGCAACATGCAGTACCATCCCAATATCGATGCCTCGCGCTTCCTGGTTGATGAGGTAATGCCTATTGTATGGAAGAGCCATCCGCAGGCACGCCTTCTTCTTGCCGGTGCAACCCCCAAGAATGGGGTAAGGCAATTGGCCACATCGCGTGTGACGGTATCTGGTACTGTCGATGATATCCGCCCCTGCTATGCTTCTGCACATGTTTTTGTGGCACCTATGCGTGTCGGTTCTGGTCTTCAGAACAAAATACTCGAGGCTATGTCGATGGGGATTCCTTGTGTGACCACCTCTATAGTCAATGTTTCTATAGGCGCTAAAGATGGTGAAGAGATTATTATCGCTGACGATGCTAATAGTATAGCCGCCTCGATTGTGCGTCTGCTTGATGATGAATCGCTACGCTATAGTTTAGCCACCGAAGCAGGTAAGTTTGTCCACGAGAGATTCTCTTGGCGTTCGGCAGGCGACGATCTTCAGGCAGTTCTCCAAAAAGCCATCACTACACACACTAAGCATGAAGAAGAACAACTGGAAGAGGAATAAGGGCAAATTTAAGGGTGAGACAGGGCTCTGGGAGGCAGAGAATAATGTGGAGCCAAAACGCCCGACCCCGCAGGAGCGTAACACATTCTCTACCGATGTTGTGCCTGAAACAGCAATATTGGTTTCGGTTTGTGATTCTCGCACTACGATGGAACGTACAGAGGAATGCCTCGACGAATTGGCTTTCCTGTTAGAGACGGCTGGTGGTGTCTGTGTGAAACGTGTGATTCAGAAACTAGAACATCCTGATTCCCGTACTTATATTGGCAGCGGAAAGTTGGAGGAGATTATTGAGTATAAAAATGCTCTCGATGTCGACTTCCTTGTCTTCGACGATGAGCTGACTCCTGCTCAGCTGCGCAATCTCGAGCGGGCTTTTAACTGTCGTATACTTGACCGCACGACGCTTATTCTTGACATCTTTGCCAAACGGGCAAGGACATCAATAGCAAAGACTCAGGTGGAACTCGCTCAGCTTCAGTATATGCTGCCGCGATTGACTCGCCTTTGGACTCACCTTGAGCGTCAGAGGGGTGGTATCGGTATGCGTGGCCCTGGTGAAAGTCAGATTGAGACCGACAGACGTCTCATTACGGAAAAAATAACGTTGCTGAAGGAGCGACTAAAAGACATCGACAAGCAGAAGATACAACAACGCAAGAATAGGGAAAGCCTTGTAAGAGTGGCTCTTGTCGGATATACGAATGTTGGAAAATCAACATTGATGAATCTCCTCTCAAAGAGCGATGTCTTTGCTGAAAACAAGCTGTTTGCCACTCTGGACACAACAGTTCGCAAAGTGGTTATTGGCAATCTGCCTTTCCTCCTTACAGATACTGTGGGCTTTATTCGTAAACTTCCACACGGTCTTGTCGAATCATTCAAGTCGACGTTGGATGAGGTATGTGAAGCGGACATACTGATGCATGTCGTAGACATCTCGCATCCCGACCATGAACAGCAGATTGAATCGGTAAATGCCACCCTTCAGGAAATAGGGGCTATTGACAAACCGACGATAATGGTGTTCAATAAGATTGATGCCTATACTTTTGAGCCAAAAGAGGAGGATGACCTGACGCCCATGACACGACGCAACTGGACTCTTGAAATGCTGCAGAACTCGTGGATGGCAAAACTTAATCCTTCTCCAGAATCTGACTTGGGCGAAAATAGAGATAATGCTCCACATACAATATTTATCTCTGCTGCGAATAAGGTGAATATTGACGAGTTACGAGAGATGATGTATGAAGAGGTGAAACGCATCCATGCCATCAGATATCCATACAATAACTTTTTGTGGTAAGTTGGCTGTCTGAAGGATAGCGGTTGTTAGAATAAGCCTTAAACCTTAAGCCTTAAGCTTTAAACCTTAAGCCTTAGGCGCTTCACTCACAGTAGGTAGGGTTATACGGAATACTGTTCCTTGTCCGATGACTGAGTACTTGAGTATGATTTTCCCTTTGTGATATTCTTGCACAATACGTCGCGCAAGGCTAAGTCCGAGACCCCATCCACGTTGTTTTGTTGAGAAACCGCTCTCGAAGATGAGTTTCTGTTGGGATGGAGCGATGCCTTTACCTGTGTCACAAAGGTCGATGTTCACCACTCCTGATTCGGTTGTCACGATGGTTGTGAAGGTGCCTTTACCTTCCATTGCGTCGATGGCGTTTTTGCAGATGTTCTCGATGACCCATTCGAAGAGGTAGCGGTTGAGAGGTACCATAATGGGACGGTCGGGTAGCGTGGTGACGAAATGTACCTTGCGGGGGCTCCTTTTCTCCATGTAGCTGATGGTGTGGCGGATTACCTGGCAAAGATCTTCGTCTACCAGTTCGGGAACGCTACCAATCTTGGAGAAGCGGCGGGCAATGGTGTCGAGACGGTCGATATCTTTTCTTATCTCTCCTATGTATGGCTCTTCAAGGGTTTTGCCTTCAAGATAGTCGGCCCATCCGCTGAGGGATGATATGGGAGTGCCTAGCTGGTGGGCGGTTTCTTTTGCCATGCCAACCCAAATGCGGTTTTCCTCATCGCTGCGTGCGGTACGGAAAAGATTGTAGGAGATGATGATGAGTATGACGGCGAGAAACAGATAGACGAGTGGCAGTATCTTGAGCATGCGTAACAGAGGGGTACTCTCGTAATAAACGTATGCCAGGCGTTGGTTGGCAAGACGCAGAGTGATTGGTGTGTTGACGCTGGACATCTCTTTGAGCTTCCGTTCCAGCTTTTGGGGATTGTCAAAATCGCTGCTCCGAATGTTGCCGGAACCAAGCACAAGGCGTCGTGTACTGTCGACAACGATGACAGGGACGAAGACGCTGTTGTTGGTGACTTCGGAGAGAAATGAACGGTTGAGGTTGTCAAGTGCCTCGCGCATGTCGCTGTATATCTGCGACTCACGGTAGAGTAAAGTCAGGGGTATTCCCCATATTTTATAATGGAAAGGAGGATTTTGGCTAAAGAAGATGAGCAGCTCGGGCGACACTTTTGTGCCAACGAGCATGCGGTCTTCTTCGGGAGAGGGGTATATGTTGCCACACGATGTTATCGTGCTGTCGCTGTCAAGTATCATGAAAGGTGTACGGCTGCTGTCTACAATATATGAGACGTAGCTGAGGTAGAACTCGGCATCGGAGCCGAGGTCGGTTTTGTTGAATGACTGCAGGACATCGATATAGAGTTTTACCTTGCGGCGTTCATCGATACCTACTTCATTGAAGAATGTTTCTGTCGAGGTCATCAGCTCCGACTTTTGGCTGATGGCGTTTGCCCACAAGCGCACTTTCTCTTGTTCAGAGAGTCGTATCTGCTTGGCAAATGCGTTGATTGTCCAAAGGGCAGCAAGTCCGAGGAGCAGAGTTATCGAAAGGATTATCCATTTGCCCTTGCGGGGCTTCTTGTATTTTAAGGTAGGCATATAAAGACTTATTCCACTCTGATAGTGCGAGCAGGATGGATATTGGATATGAGTGTGGAGGGGAGAAGAAGTGCTATGAAACAGATGATTATTGTTCCGAGGTCAATCGAGATAAAGAACATCGGATTGAGCTCAATGGGAACGGATGTCATTGAGTAGCTTTCGGGATTGAGAGCAATAATATGGAAATGGTATTGCAAAAGTGCGAAAGTAAGAGCGATAATGTTGCCGATTATCAAAGCTTTAGCTATGATTGATAGTGCTTTGATGATGAAAATATGGCGGATGGAACGGTTGGTACATCCGAGCGTCTTGAGGATGCCAATCATCTGTGTTTTTTCAAATATCATAATGAGTATTGCGGAAGCCACAGAGGCAGCGCATACGATGGCCATGATGGTGAGAATGAGGACGATGTTGGAGTTGAGCAGGTCTAGCCAAGCAAACATAGAAGGCTGTTCCTCTCGGATTGATGTGACAGCAAGGTCGGGTCGTGTTGTACCTTTTACCTCTTGGAGAATAGGGTAGAGGTTATCAAAATCTTCAACCGTAAGTTCGTAGCCAGCCACCTGAGAACTGTCCCAACGGTTGAGCCGCTGTACCTGGCGAATATTACCTATGATATAGTGGTCATCGAATTCATTGAGGTCGGTGTTGTAAATACCTACCACAAGGAAATTGCGGGCACGGTAGTTATCTCCCGACCAGAAGTAGGTGGCTACTCGATTGCCGGTGTCAACCTTCATGAGCTGGGCAATCCTTTTGGAAATGGCTATCTCGTTGCTGACAGCAGAGTCGTTAAGAGTAGGTAGATGTCCTCGAATGATGTTGGTGGAAAAGAATGAGGTGTCGGAGTAGGGTGACAATCCTTTAAGGATGATGCCATGAATCTGTTCGTCGGTTTTCATCATTCCACCCTTGTATGCGTAAGGCTGAATACTACTTACACCAGGAATGTTGCGTAGGGCTTCTAACTCTGAGGATGAAAGACTAATTGGCATCTCGTCATAGTCGTTGACCCATCCATAGCTGCGAATAGTGATATGGGAACCGAAACCAACAACCTTGTTTGTTATCTCCCGTTGGAAGCCTCGAAGAATGCATACAGCCATAATCATCACCACAACGCCAAGTGCGATGGTGATGGTTGCAATGCGAATCAAGGGGCGGGAAAAATTGTGTTCATCCCGCCCCAACATTCGGTTGGCTATGATGCGCTCGAAAGTCATTTATCCAATTTATTCAAGCGTTCGTGCATCATTTAGAAGGCCATAGCAATGTCGATGAAATCTTCGGCTTTGAGTGAGGCACCACCAATCAGGCCACCATCAACATCGGGATTTGCGAAGAGTTCTTTGGCATTGGAAGGCTTGCAGCTGCCGCCGTAGAGTATGCTGGTGTTGTCAGCAACCTCTTTGCCGTATTTGTCAGCAATAAGACCACGGATGAAGGCGTGGATTTCCTGAGCCTGTGCAGGAGTGGCGGTTTTGCCTGTACCAATAGCCCAAACAGGTTCGTAAGCAATGACGATTTCGCCAAACTGTTCAGGTGTGAGATGGAAGAGTCCATCGGTGATTTGGCGACGAACAACGTCGAACTGTTTGCCAGCTTCGCGTTCCTCAAGTACTTCACCGCAGCATACGATGGGGTGAATCTCGTTTTTGAGCAACTGATCTACCTTGCGAGCCACAATAGCATCGGTTTCTCCGTAATATGCACGGCGCTCGCTGTGACCTACGATGCAGTATTCGATTTCGAGCGATTTCAGCATCTCGGCACTTACCTCACCAGTGTATGCTCCTTTGTCATTGTCGTTTACGTTTTGGGCTCCAACCATGAAGTAAGAGTCGTTGCTGTAGTCGGTGCACATTTCAAGGTAAGGGAACGGAGGGCAAACAATCATCATTGTGTTCTCAGGGAGTTCTTTCTCCTCAAGGAGTGTCATGATGCCATTTACCAATTCGTCAGCTTCTCCGAAGCTTTTGTTCATTTTCCAGTTGCCTGCAACAATGTTTTTTCTCATGTTATTAGGGTTTAAAGGGGTTAATTATTTCAGTTTTATGGTTTCTTTATAAATCTTTTTCTATGAACACTTTCATGCCTACGAAGGCATAGTTTTCTTTAAGGTGGATGATGTCTTCATCACGGAGACGAATGCAGCCCTCGCTACCTCGTCCGGGGACGCTATAACGGTTGCTTGTGCTGCCATGAATGCCTATTCCGCTACCCGGATAGTTGCCTTTGAGACGAAGGAACCAATGGCCATAGGCAGGCATTGGACCTCGTCCGTCGCGAAAGTCATGATGCCATTGGGAAGCATTCGTAATCTGGCAGATAAGGAAAGGACGACCGTTGACTGTTTCGGGGGTTCGCATATCGCCAGTCCTACGCTTGTTTCCGCTGTTAGCTCCGAGACAAACAGGATATGCGGCAATAAGTACGTTTCCGGTGCAACGGTGTTCATACACGAAGAGGGTACGTATGGGCTTGGAGATGTTGATATAGAGACTGTCACGGCAGTAAGCTTGGGTGTATACAGTTCGGTCGTTGACGGGCGACTGAATGGCGGCAATACGTTGCAGGGTACTCTGCATCTGCAATGACGGCTCACGCATCACTTGTGATGACGCGAAAAGGGGTATAATAATGGATAATATCAGCAGTATTGTTTTCAATTATCAGTTTTTCAGTTTAGCTCTACGAATGCCTTCGATTTGCCATTGTGATGGGGGACGGTTGGCTTGCTCGGGGTTGTCTTTCTCGTACTGCTCGATGAAGGGCAATACGGATTTGGTGGGAAGTGTCTTATTCATTATTATTTGACGGTCGGCATTGAGGAGAATCATAGTGGGAGCGCCATGAACATTGTAGGCTTCCTGATAATCGATGTTGACGTTGCTGCCGCCAACGTTGACGAAAGGAAGCTGATGCTTCTCGACATAGTTAATCCATTTGCGAGTATCGCTTTCGTAGCCGACGGCATACACTTCAAAAATCTTGTTGCCTGTGGCTGAGAGTGAATCATAAAGGGTCTTCAACTCGGCAGTTTGTTTCTTGCAGTGGTTACAATCGGGATCCCAAAACCAAAGCATAACATACTTCTGAGGAAAAGCATGTGAGGAGATCCAATCCTTGGGGTCGGGAGATTGATTGGTGTCAGCCATCAGTAGTTCCTGTCCCATAGCACCGATGAGGGAGTGGCTCAGGTATTCAATGGTTTGTCGCTTGTTGGTGAGGTTGGCTTTGGTTGCCCACGGACATTTGCCTGCGAGATAGTAGTCTTTGACAAGATTGACGAAGACTTGGTCCCAGCCAATGTTTTTGGTACTGCGCTCGTAGCGAGGCGTTAGGAATTCGAGGAAATAGCTGAGCATAGTGCTGTCGTTCACTATGCGGTCGAGTACAAGATGGGCATAGCGGGTTATGGTGTCGGCATCTTGATAGTAGAGGACACCAAAGAAGTAATAGTTCATCTTGTCGAAGAGCTGGGGAGTGTAGATGAGTGAGTGGTCAGTCAGGTCCACATGATCCCAGAAGTGTGTGCGGTAATAAATGGCTTGCCACAGCTGGAGGTTGGTGTCCTTGCTGCCAGCAGGAATTTTGTCGGGGACTTCAACTCTTTTGGACATATCTACGAGATGGGTAAACCTGTATTGTTTGTTGTTTTTGACATAATCCTCCTCGTAGTTTTTCATTGTTTTTGTAAGTTCATTCATGTCATTGTCAGCAGCCTCCTTCTGGGCAGGGTCTTTCTTCCGTTCGTTGATTGATTTGCCCAGTTCGTTTGCCCAGTCGAGTTTTGCCATATATTGGAACATCAGGGTGTTGGCTTTGGAACCGGTTACCTTCATGCCGGCATTGGAGTGTTTCTCGTCAAAGGCAATGGAGAATTTACGACTGTCGTCGACCATAAAGTCGAATATTTTTTTCTTGTCCTTGTTGAGAAGAGTGTAGACACCGGTTTCTAAATTCTTTTTGCCGGCAAAAACAAGCTCACTTTTTTTCGCTTGAACAGAGTCGACAAGTATGAAGGTGTCACGAAAATGCTGTCCGATGTAGTATTTCTGTGCGTCTGTTATTGAAGGCGACGTAAACTCAATCTTGTAATTTTGAGCGGAAACGAGAACAGGGATTAGGATTATTAAGCTGACTAAAAGGCGTTTCATTTGATGATTAGAATTTTCTGTTATTAGATATGTTATTATAAAATCAGTTTAGCAACACATATAACGGCGAACTTGTTCCAAAAATTGTCTATATGGTATGGAGAATTTTTTGATGTGATTTGGTATGCTGCCGCAATACCGACATCTATAGCTCCCCAGCGAACCAATTTGTCGATACCGATACAAGGTTCTAGCAATCCTTCGGAAGGAGCTGATAGAACTATATATTTTTGAGGATTAGTGTCTTTAAAATAATATACACCAGAATAGTTCTCGATGTTTTTACCAGTCAGCATTCCCCACATCGCATTGAGCTGAACAAAAGGATGAGGTTCAGATGAGGCTGTTTTCCATAAACTCAAACCAAAAATGTAACGAAAGCTGGCGAGAGCAAAAAAGTCAGACATAAAGGTGTTGGGTCTAACGGTGAGGAATGAGTTGTTGAAGTAATAGTAACTTCCGCCAGTGCCGCTGAGGTCAAATTTGCGTGAAATGGGAGCATTGTCCCCAATCAAAAAACCACATTGGGCAAAGACAGAGAGGTGACCCTGATTGTTGTTGAAATCGATTTTGTTGTTGTATTCAGATAAGAAACGAAGGTATTCAAACTCGAACAAAGGGTTACTGTTGATGCGCCATGAATCGTCTTGAGAAGCAACGATATTAGTTAATAAGCTGAATTTGATATGCTTGCCAAGATAGAGCTTTGCGTTGACCTCGTTGAAAGAGTGGTAAGGCATTTCGTCTTCGCTGTTGATGGCTGGATAGAGGAGATAAATGGCATCAAAAAGGTAGCGTTCGCGAGAATGACTATATTCTAATGTAATTTGAGAAGGGCCAGGAGGATCGATTTGTAATGTTGCCGAAATGCGGTCATAACCACTGAAACGGGAACTGAAATAGCTACTGTTGTCGCTGGTGTTAAGTAAGTTGTATTCGTTGAAACTATGGGAGCCTATTTGTGTTAGGTCGTGCTGATAGCTGACAACGAAACTGCGGAAAAGGTCTCTCGGAAAAGCTAAGCCTAACGAAATGCCATATTTCCATGCTTCATCTCTGGTACCGTAGCCACCATAAACATTTACCATGAAAACATTCTGAAATAGAGAGCCGTATCTGGAGTCGTATTTTAGGGGTGTGACAATATCGAAGCCCGCACCCAACCGGTTGTGCTCATAGATGTTGTAATTGTAGAGGCTGTTGATGTCAAGTCCGACAGAAGTGTTACCGAATTTGTGTTCAATGTTCAGTTTCTGCGAAGAGACGTTCCCAATTACAAACATGAAGAATGTCAAAAGACAGATATATAATTTTTTATGCATTAATCGAAGGACAATAATTAGAATACAAAAGTAGTGAAAAATGGCAAATTGACAAAATTATTTTGCAGTTCCGCTTTTTTTGGTTACTTTTGCATTTTAAGATTAAAGTGTTGAAAAAGTCTATTCTGTTGGATAAAAGACTTTTAGACATTCTTAGACAAAAACAAAAAAACAATATATATAATGAATTACGATCTTATCGTCATTGGCAGCGGTCCTGGAGGATATGTAGCTGCTGTAAAGGGAGCCCAGATGGGCATGAAAACTGCTGTTGTGGAACGCGAAAACCTTGGTGGCATCTGTCTCAACTGGGGTTGTATTCCTACCAAAGCGTTACTGAAGAGCGCTCAGGTTTACAACTATATCAATCATGCCGCTAATTATGGTGTTGCTGCCCAACCGGCCGAAGCTGATTTGGCTGCCATGGTGCAACGCTCTCGTGGTGTTGCTGAGACGATGAGCAAAGGAGTTCAGTTCTTGCTGAAGAAGAACGGAGTGGATGTCATCATGGGTTGCGCAAAAGTGAAGCCGAACCATCAGGTGGAGGTTACCGATGCTGAGGGCAATACTGCTATCTATGAGGCACCCCATATCATTATAGCTACCGGAGCACGTTCGCGCAATCTACCCAATTTGCCACAGGATGGCAAGCACATTATCGGCTACCGTGAAGCAATGACGCTGCCCCAAAAGCCTCAATCGATGGTGGTAGTAGGAAGCGGAGCCATTGGAAGCGAGTTCGCATTCTTCTATCAGAGCATTGGTGTGCAGGTGACTTTAGTTGAGTTTATGCCCACTATTCTCCCCAACGAAGATGAGGATACTAGCGCCAATGTGGCTCGCAGTTTCAAGAAGATGGGTATGAAGGTCATGATGAGCGCATCGGTCGAGAAGGTCGACATAGATGGCGAAGTTTGCCATGTCCATATAAAAGACAAGAAAGGTGCTGAGGTTATAGTGGATTGCGACGTGGTCCTTTCGGCAGTTGGTGTTATCACCAACCTGGAGAACATGGGTCTCGAAGAAACAGGTATCAAGGTGGAACGCACCAAGATTGAAGTCGATGACTACTATCAGACAAATGTCCCTGGCTATTATGCTATTGGTGATGTCGTTCACGGTCCTGCATTGGCGCATGTGGCAAGTGCAGAAGCTATCTGCTGTGTTGAGAAAATTGCTGGTCATGAGCCCGAGAAGGTGAATTACAGCAATATACCTGGATGTACATATACAACTCCCGAAGTCGCAAGCGTAGGTCTCACAGAGAAGAAGGCCATTGAAGCAGGTCATGAGGTCCTTGTAGGCAAGTTCTTCTTCAAGGCTAGTGGAAAAGCAACAGCTGCGGGCAACAACGATGGTTTTATAAAGATGGTTATCGACAAGAACACCGACCAGATTTTGGGTGCTCACATGTGTGGCGACAATGTAACCGAGATGATTGCCGGCATTGTATCTGCCCGTCAGAATGGACTCACAGCCAAGCAGGTTGCAGCCTCAATACATCCCCATCCCACAATGTCGGAGGCTATCATGGAAGCTATCGAGGCAGCATACGGCAAAGCAATTCACGGATAATCGATTCTCTACGACCGTGATGTTATAATATTCAAACAATCAAATAATAAATCACTGACAATGAGTTTAACACAAATATTCGGCAAGCGGATGACCGTCGCTGATGGTTTGCGTCTTCCTGTCTCTCGTCACTTTTACTATTCAACCTTTGGGGTCAGAGGACGTTATGCCACAGGTGCTCACATGGGTGGAATGTATGTCTGTGAAGGTGAGCCAGGTACCGGTTTCTTTATTCGCAATACCGAGAGTCATAGTTATCGCCGTTTTGTGTCTGCATGCCGCAAGCGCAATGATCAGAATCTTTTTACTCTACTTTTCGGCAAGGAACCCAATTTTGACAAGGAATATAAGAAAGTAGATGCATCTTTTAACGTGATTGATGACGAAAACAAGAGGCGCGTACTCTCTTGCTACCAGAATGTGATAGGCTTGGCAAAGGAGGAGGAGCTATTGCAACGTATTGTCCGTGCAGTAAAGGACAAGATGGGGCATAAACCCAACAAGCGTCTTGTCAGTGTCCTGACACACTACAAGTCGAGCATCGCAAGTCTTGAGCGAGATGTGCGTTCTGCTCAGTACAACTACGCAAACCACATGACCGAAGAGCAGGCATCAGATTGGGAAAAGGTCATTGATGCTTTCCAACTGCTTGTCAATTCACGTCGCATTTGGGCTGTATATGATGAAAATGGTACACCAGCATATCAGCAGGTATTCTTCGATATGGGCATTTTTGACTATATCCAGTCTCCTGGAGATACTCCCGTCATGCGTGATGAGAAGGGTATGCACTACTATATCTATCCTGATAGTATTATTGCAGCTCGCTCGTCAATCGATTTTGATTTTAAGGAATTGAAAGATATTGATGTGCAATTCAAGGTGATGGATATCTCTACTCTTGCCGTTCGTCCACAATTCAATTCGCACAAGAAGCATAAACATAGCGGCCATACTGATGCGCTGAGTACCCTATATGGCACTTCGCGTCAACAGGTGGTAGGAGAACTGTATTTCCCACAGTTCGATATCAGATTCTATGTGAACCATACAGGACCTGCTGAGGACTTTGCTCGTGCTTTTGGAAAGTACAAAATGAAATACCAAAAAAAATAACACAAGAAGGTCTAGAACGACTAGATAACTAGATTGTCTAGAGAATGAAGAAGCATCACACCTACAAATTCAATCCGCACACGTTGTCATACGAAAAGGTGAAAACATCTTTCGTCGACAAGCTTAAGAAGGTCTCCTTTACGGTGGCCTTCGGCATTGTATTAGGTGTGGTGCTGATGATTATAGGTCTTCGTGTTTTTGAGTCTCCTAGACAGAAGAAACTGGCACGAGAGCTTGACGCTATGGAGCGGCAAATGGAGAACATGCGGAAAGTGATGAAGCGTAATGAGGCCGTGCTTGCAGATCTTGAGAATCGCGATAATAGCATCTATCGCACACTCTTGCAGGCAGAGCCTATTGTCGATAGTGTCCGTAGGGCAGGGATGATGGGGCAGAGTTATGATGAGTTTGACGGTTACGACCATTCAGATGTTATCAAACTTACAGCCAAACGATTGGATGACTTTACCAAACGTCTTTATATCCAGTCGAAGTCATTCGATGAGGTTTACAAGATGGCATCCAACAAACAAGAAAGATTGAATCATGTGCCAGCTATCATGCCTTTGCGCAAGAACAGTTGCAGCATCATTTCAGGTTTTGGAACTCGTTACCATCCCATACTGCATTACCGCAGAATGCATACTGGAGTTGATCTCTCGGCAAAGACCGGAACACCTATCTATGCAACCGGTGATGGCACCGTACAGGTTGCGGGACGCAGTGACGACCTTTCGGGATATGGCATTGCAGTACTTATCAATCACGGATACGGATATCAGACCTTATATGGACACATGAACGACGTCAAAGTGCGTCAGGGCCAGAAGGTGAAGCGAGGCGAGCTGCTAGGTCATGTGGGCTCAACAGGATTGGCTTCGGGTCCGCACTGCCACTATGAGGTGTGGCTCAACGGCAACAAAGTCAATCCAATATATTATTTCTTTAACGACCTCACACCGCATGAGTACGAGCAGGTGATAGAGGCGGCAAACCAAGAGAACCAATGTCTGTCGTAATAGATGATAATGCGGGTTTTTGCTTTGGAGTTGTGAAAGCCATCGCTGCTGCCGAGGAGCAACTCAGTAGCAGTAATAGTCTCTATTGTTTGGGCGATATTGTCCATAACAACGCTGAGGTACAACGACTCTCGCAGATGGGATTGCATGTGATAGACCACGATGCAATGGACAAGCTTCCCGGAAAGACGGTGCTGATTCGTGCACATGGGGAGCCACCATCAACATACGAGTTGGCTGAACGTAGAGGAATCAAGCTGATAGATGCCACCTGTCCCATTGTACTTGCACTCCAGAAGAAAGTATGTGACGGTTATGAGGAGATGCAATCGGTAGGAGGCCAGGTGGTGATTTTTGGCAAGAAAGGCCATGCCGAAGTCATAGGCCTCAATGGTCAAGCTAACAATTCAGCCATAATAGTATCAACACCAGACGATATCGAGAGTATTGATTTCAGTCGTCCAATTCGACTTTACTCGCAGACAACCAAAAGTCGAGAGGACTATAGCAAGTTGATAGAGAATATTAAAGCATCTATAGCAAGACAATCGGATGGTAGTACGGTAGGTGCAGACTTTTTTGTCGCTTATAACACAATATGCAGTCGTGTGGCTAACCGTGCAACACAGTTGGAGGAATTTGCCAAGGGAGTAGATGTCGTAATCTTTGTTTCTGGTGCAAATTCTTCCAACGGACACTACCTTTATGAATATTGCCGTAATGTCCAGCAAAACACATATATGATTTCGTCACCTGACGAGCTTGTAAAAGAATGGATTAATGGCAAAGAAAAGATAGGTATAACAGGTGCCACATCAACACCACGATGGCTGATGGAAGAGGTGAGAAGGAGAATTGAACATTGAGAATTGAAAATAGAGAATTGAAAATTGAGGATTGAGAATTGAAAATTGAGAATTATGAGAGGGTGAATAAAAGACATAATTGTTTCTTCGTATTACACAAATCACAAAATGTATATAGAACGGCTGCAACTGGCAAATTTCAAGAACTACGAGGATTTGGACGTTGAGTTTTCAAACAACGTCAATTGCTTGGTGGGCAATAATGGTGTTGGCAAGACAAATCTGCTTGACGCACTCTATTATTTGTCATTCTGCAAGAGTTATTTCAATCCAGTCGACAGTCAGAATATCCGATTAGGAAGTGATTTCTTTGCAATCCACGGACATTATTGCATAGATGTAGATAATACTCAAGAACTCAGTCAATCAGACAATAAAAGTACACAATCAGTCAATCAGTCGGGTGAACAATCGGTAATACAAGTTTCTTGTACATTACAAAAAGGACAGTCGAAGAAGTTGAAATTCAACAAGAAGCTTTGTAATACTTTTGCAGAACATATAGGCAGAATACCGTTGGTGATTGTAACACCAAGTGACCAGAGTCTTATAGTAGGAGGTAGCGAAATCCGTCGCAAGTTTATCGATGGCATCATATCGCAGGTAGACAAGAGCTATCTGCGACACCTGCTAGATTATCAGAAGGCGTTAGAACAGCGTAACCGGCTTCTGAAACAGTTTTATGAGAACCGCTATTTCGAGGAAGAAACCATTGCTGTTTGGGATGAACAACTGGTTCGTCATGGAGAACCTATTGTCAATGCACGTCGTGCGTTTTTGGAGGAGTTCCGTCCACTTTTTGTGGAGTATTATCAGCTGATTCATCCGGATGCTCAGAATACAGAGCAACCTACCATTGTGTATGAAACCCAGTTTGGCGAAGGAGAACCGTCGATGGCAACACAACTCAAGGAGAGTTACCGTCGCGATGCGCAACTTCAATATACGACAATAGGTCCCCACAAGGAGGACCTACAGTTTGGTATTGGAGACTTTGCCGCTAAGCGTTTTGGCTCGCAGGGACAGCAAAAGACATTTCTACTGGCTCTTAAATTGGCTCAGTTTGAATATATACAGGCTCACGTTGGATCTAAACCGATACTGTTGCTTGACGATGTCTTCGACAAGTTAGATATGCAGCGAGTGAGCCAACTGGTGTTGTTGGTCGGCAGCGATCGTTTTGGACAGGTATTCATTACGGATACACAACCAGGGCGAGTGGAATCAATATTTGAGAAAGCACCAGAAATGCCTCACCGGATTTTTAGAGTTGAAAGTGGAAAATTGATAGATTAAGGTAATTATGCCTAAACACGAATATACTCTGAAAGACTTGTTGGATGCAGCGTTGCGAAAGTACAACTTCGACGAAAGCATCACCGTAGAGCGTGTTGAACAGGCCTATCGAGACACCGTAGGGCAGTTCATAGTGATGCTAACCAGAGCTGTGAATTACGATTTACGCACGCATACACTCAAGGTCACCCTTTCATCCCCAGCACTTAAGAATGAACTGACATACAAGACTACAGACCTGATGAATGCGATAAACAAGAAGCTGGAGCGTGAAGAGGTCCGAAAGATTGTGCTATTTTAGTTATTACATTTTACAGGAATATTGAGAGAATCACATTGACGAATCCAATTGTCTCTGTATCTGGGAGAGTTTTGGGAAGCAATAATCAAGGTGTCGAAATCGTAGCGTTCACACAACTGTGCAACAGAGATATAAGGGCTTTCTCGTAGAAGAATATAGTCAAGCTTAACCATATTTGTGGACATCTGCCTATAATTGCTCCGGTCAATTATGCGCATTGTATGTCCATCGAAACCAACAAAACGGTTTGAGACGTACAATGTGTCATTACAAAAGGAAGTGTCTAATCCCAGTATATGTTTTCTGGAAGCTTTATGCCATACAAGATTGTTGGCCGTTTGGTAATCAATTGACTGATGGCTTTGTTCAATGCTGCTGTCGCATAGCAGATAACTGTCATGTCCAAAAAAGAATTCAATGGCAGTTCTGTTGCCGAGATTGTAGACAATGAATTCATGCTGACTAGCGCAACGTTTCTCCACCTGACGGCAATGTACGGTTAGCGGTAAAGCAAGAACGAGGGCAAGGATTACCATTATTTTATTTCGGCGTAAGAGGGCAGCTGAAGCTGTAACAACAATGGCCAAAGACAAAAAGAGCATCAGTAAATCAAAATAGATACCACCAATCAATGAGTGAGGCCACGATGCAATATAAGAAGTAACAGCATCGGTTGCCGACAGTTCTAAAGAGAGAACTGTTCCCAACAATTTGAATAGCCAAGGCCACCAAGAGAAGAGGGTTAAGAGTAGCAGACTTCCAAGCAGAAGACCTGCAAAGGGAACGATAATGATGTTGGCAACGAGGAAATAGATGGGGAATTGGTGAAAATAGTAAAGAATGAGTGGCGTTGTTGCCACTTGGGCAGCAATACTGACACAAGTAAGGTCTCTTAGACGCTTCAGTAACCATAAAGGTATCTTAGTACAAAGGCTATGTCCATTTGGTATTGGCACGAGTTCTTGTAGTCGAGGAACAAGAAGGACAATAGAGGTGACAGAACAATAAGAAAGTTGGAACCCTATTTCAAATAGCATCAGCGGATTAATTGTAGGCAAGATGACTGCCGATGCAGCTATGGCATTTATAGTAGGCGGACGGCTGAAAAACATTTTGCCGATGACAATCAACGAGAACATCAAACCGGCACGCAATGTTCCAGGAGCCATACCCGTGAGAAGAACAAAAAACCAGATGGCGACAATTTGTATGCAGCCTTTTATAATGCGGTGGGGACGCCGGTTGCTAAGGAAAAAGAGACAGTAACCAACAAGCAGAGCCATAATACCCACATGCAAACCACTAACACAAAGTAGGTGAGTGATACCAGCAGTTCTGAAAGATAGCTCAGTTTCGGGAGACAAATCGTCATCCCATCCAAGAAAGAGAGCTTCTGCTATTCCACGTTCATTGTCAGATAACTCTGACGAATGGAGTATGTCAATGATTTTTAGTCTTAAAGAGGCGATGACACCAAAGATATCACTATTGGAATGGCTTATAATGTGGTAGCTGGTTGAAGGTACGAATGCATTATAAAGGATTCCGCGACGGCGGAGATAATTACGATAGTCAAACTGGTGAGGGTTGTCGGCAGCAGATGGTAGTGACGGTCGGACATGGACGAGAAGCCGGTCGCCAAGAGTAGGTGAGGTGTCGGAAGGGGAGAGGTACAGTAATATTTTACCGCTGCAAGAATGAACCAAATCAGAGCTGTCTTTGCCAATCTCAACAACATTGGCATAAATGTGGAGAGACTTGTTGCCATGGGTAGGCATAGTGCTGACATCAACGAGCATCCAGTTGCTGTCATCAACAAAATGACTATAATGTGATGGTGAGCGAGAAGGGTCTCGAAGGTTAGAAAACAAACTAAAAAGGCCCTCACCCAAAAGAATGAGGAGGGCCATGATAAGTGCTATTGGCACTAACGGATGTCGCATAAAAAGCGCAAAAACAGTTGCCTATAGTTTATTTGAGCTTATTTGCTTTCAAGTTCGGTGAAATATTCATAGAAATAAGGAATGGTCTCTATGCCCTTGAAGAAGTTGAACAGAGGATAGTTCTCGTTGGGTGCATGAATGGCGTCGCTGCCAAGACCGAAACCCATAAGGATGCTCTTGATGCCGAGGATGCGCTCAAAACCAGCCACGATGGGGATGCTTCCGCCGCTGCGAGTGGGGATGGGACGCTTGCCGAAAGTAGTTGTGAGGGCCTTTTCAGCAGCCTTGTAGGCATTCATCTCGAGAGGACTGACGTATGCAGCACCGCCGTGAGAAGGAGTAACCTTGACAGTGACACAATCGGGAGCGATGCTCTCTAAATAATCTTTGAACATCTTGCTAATCTTCTCGTAATCTTGGTTTGCTACGAGACGGGTAGAAATCTTAGCGTAAGCCTTGCTGGGAAGTACAGTCTTTGAGCCCTCGCCAGTGTGACCACCCCAAATACCGCAGACATCGAGGCAGGGACGGATGCCGGTGCGCTCGGTGGTAGTGAATCCCTTTTCGCCATGAACCTCTTTGATAGAAAGGCTTTTCTTGTAGTTTTCGAGGTTGAAAGGAGCCTGAGCCATGAGATCACGTTCTTCGTCGCTGATGACAAGTACATCGTCATAGAAGCCAGGAATGGTGATATGGTTGTTCTCGTCGTGGAGACCAGCAATCATTTTGCAGAGGATATTGATGGGATTAGCAACAGCACCGCCATAGATACCAGAGTGGAGGTCGTGGTCAGCACCTGTTACCTCGACATCCCAGTAGCAGAGACCGCGAAGGCCGCTGGTGATTGAAGGAGTGTCCTGAGCAATCATGCCAGTGTCGCTGACAAGGATAACATCTGCTTTGAGCATCTCTTTGTGCTCCTCACAGAAACCGTAAAGGCTACCGCTGCCTATTTCCTCTTCGCCCTCGAGCATGAATTTCACATTGCAGGGGAGTTGGTCGGTCTTGACCATGAATTCGAAAGCTTTAGCCTGCATAAAGCTCTGACCTTTGTCGTCGTCTGCACCGCGAGCCCATATCTTATCCTCTTTGATGACAGGTTCGAAAGGCTTGGTGTTCCAAAGTTCAAGAGGAGCAACAGGCATAACGTCGTAGTGGCCATAAACGAGGACAGTAGGTTTTGAAGGGTCAATTGTCTTCTCGCCATACACTACAGGGTTGCCAGCAGAAGGCATGACCTCAGCTTTGTCACAGCCGGCTTCAAGAAGCAACTCGCGCCAACGGTTGGCACAGCGAATCATGTCATCTTTGTGTTCGCTTTCGGCACTGATAGAAGGAATGCGGATAAGAGAGAAAAGTTCTTCGAGGAAACGATCCTTGTTGTTTTCAATGTATTGTTTTACGTTATTCATTATATGAAGGGTTTAAAGTGTTTCTTTATATGAAGAGTTTAAAGTATTTCTTTAACAAATCCCAATTCTCGGGCTTTGGCGTAGCAGATATCTGCATTGGTTTTATCGCCAAGCATCTCGTAAGCTACACCTTTATTGTGGTGGGCTTCAGCAAATTGAGGGTCGCTTTCTAAAGCTTTACTAAAGAAGTCGAGAGCGGCGTTGTAGTCTTCGTAAAGTTCCAGCTCGAGACGGCCTCTGTTAAACCAAGCATATTTGTTCGTTGGGTCTATCTCAAGAATCTTCACATAGTATTCATTTGCCATATCAGCCTCTTCGGCATCTTGATAGAACTGGGCGATACCATACAGAATGTTTACGTTCTTCGGGTCGAGGTTGAGTGCAGTGGTAAGATATTCAAGTCCCAGCTTGTTGCTGTTGTTTATATAAAGCATGCCAAGTTGCTCGTAAGCAGGTGCATAGTCGGGATAAAGCTCTGTAAGGCGGCGGAAATAGAGAACAGCGTTTGTAGTGTCATTGTTCTCCATATAAATAAATCCCTTCATGAATAGAGCAGTTTGATTGTCTTTATCTTGAGCAGTCACCTTGTTCAGGTTTTCCATTGCCAATTCGTAGTTTCCGCTATAGAATGCTATTTCGCCCATTTTCATGCATGCTTCGAAGTTGTTCTCGTCGAGTTTCAAAGCTTGATGTAGAGCGGAATAGCTTTCGTCGACATTACCGAGACTAAAGTAAGCATCACCAAGAGCAGTGTAATATTCAGACTTCTTGTCGTCGAGTTCAGTGGCGTGCTTCAAATCATTGATAGCATCCTTGAAATACTGAGAGAGGTTCTTCTCTTTGCCAAGAGAAATCAGCAACTTGCCTCGTTGATAGTACAAGTCAGCATTGTCGGAATCATTCTTGATCTTGTCATCAAGCATTTTGAGGGCATCCTCGCGAGGCATATTGTCGATAGAGTTGCCTCCGCAGGAGGAGAACAAAGAGATTGAAAATGCGAGAGAAAAAAGTAAAAAAAGACGTTTCATGAAAATAAAAACTATTTTATAGAGAAAAAATTATACAAAAATGAAACTTTTTTATGAAATCAGCGTAAACAAAAGCGTGCTTACTTATTTCAAAGATGTATTTTTGGCGGGGCCCTCGATAGAGAGTCCTGCTTTTTTTATAAGTTATCTTTAGGCAACCTCTAAAAATTGCTTTTCAAAGAGTTCGAGGCTACTTTTGAGCAGATTTCTGTTTTGAATGAAGGAGTGATGCTGGTACAAGCTCCTGAGGAGCGCGTAAAGCTGATTTGTGCGTGGCAATTCCATGACTGAATGAAAAACAGAAAGATGCCGAAAGGAGGCCGAAATCTTGAAAAAGTACTTGTTGTCATCAACTATTGTTCATACGTG
>CADBOG010000117.1 GCA_902796265.1 uncultured Bacteroidota bacterium | reverse complement strand
CCGCTTCAAACCCGTAATCGAAAAGCTTTACAATACCCAGCGTGCGCTGGTGACCACCATATTGGCCGATGCTAAGCGCGACCTTGCCAACAGTCTTGACCAAAAACCCGACCAGCCTGGAGCAATGGCCCTTCTACGTGCCTATCGCGGTTTGCCCAAGAACAAAGCTCTCATCAAGTTCCTCTCCGAAACAGGCGTCAAGTCACTCCTCCAGAAGACAGAGAACTTCTACATGCAGGAGCAGAACAAATATATGCATATCATCGACGACGAGCTTTACTTTGTTGTCGACGAGAAACAACGCACTGTGGAACTTACCGACAAAGGTATGGATTACCTTGCCGACCTCGGTGAGGACCGCCGCTTCTATCAGCTGCCCGATGTGGGTGCCGAGATTGCCGACCTCGAAAAAGAATCGCTCCCACCCGAAGAAAAAGCCCAGAAAAAAGAGGAGATATACAACAACTTCGCCATCCAAAGCGACCGCGTTCACACTGTGGACCAGCTGCTCAAGGCTTATACCCTCTTCGAGAAGGATGTCGACTATGTGCTGACCGAAGACCGTCAGGTGAAGATTGTCGACGAGCAAACAGGCCGTATCATGGAAGGTCGCCGCTGGAGTGACGGTTTGCATCAGGCTGTGGAGGCTAAGGAAAATGCCAAGGTAGAAGCTGCCACCCAAACCTATGCCACCATTACTCTGCAGAACTACTTCCGCATGTACAAGAAGCTTGCCGGTATGACCGGTACCGCTGAGACCGAAGCTGGCGAGTTCTGGAATATCTATAAGCTCGACGTTGTGGTTATCCCCACCAACCGTCCAATCGCACGTGTGGATATGGACGACATGGTGTACAAAACCAAACGCGAAAAATTCAAAGCCGTCATCGACGAGATTGTGCGTCTACGTGGCGAGGGCCGTCCCGTGCTGGTTGGTACCACCTCTGTCGAGACTTCTGAATTGCTCAGCAAGATGCTGAAGATGCGCAACATAAGCCATAATGTGCTGAACGCCAAATTACACAAGAAAGAGGCCGATATCGTTGCCGAAGCTGGTGAACCTGGTCGCGTTACCATCGCCACCAATATGGCAGGTCGTGGTACCGATATCAAACTAAAAGGCGACGTGCGCGAACGCGGAGGTCTTGCCATCATAGGTACCGAACGTCACGAGAGCCGCCGTGTTGACCGCCAGCTGCGTGGTCGTGCCGGTCGTCAGGGTGACCCGGGTAGCTCGCTCTTCTTCGTCTCGCTCGAAGATGACCTGATGCGTATCTTCGGTTCCGAACGCATCGCCACTATCATGGACCGTATGGGTCTTCAGGAAGGTGAGGTCATCCAGCACCGTATGATTACCAAGCAGATTGAGCGTGCACAGAAGAAAGTTGAGGAGAATAACTTCGGTATGCGTAAGCGCTTGCTGGAGTATGACGACGTGATGAACAACCAGCGGACCGTCATCTACAACAAGCGACGCAATGCCCTCTATGGCGACCGTCTATCGATAGACATCAGCAATATGTTCTATGACACATGCGAGATGCTCTACAACGATGCTGACCTGAATCATGACTTCGAGACCTTCAAGATGGAGATGATACGCGTGTTTGCACTCGACGTGCCTTTCACCGAACGTGAAGTCTTCAATGCTCGCGGAAGAGAGATGGTTGACAAGCTGTATGATTTGACCTACAACGCATACAAGGAGCGTATGCAGCGTCTTGCCGAACTGGCTCTGCCGTTCATCAAGAATATCCACGACAACACACACTACCAGAATATCGTCTTCCCCATCACCGATGGCGTAAAGACCATGAACGTCATCTGCCCAGTGCAGAAAGCCTACGACAATGGTGGCCGCGAAGTACAGCTCTCAATAGAGAAGAACATCACCCTCGCCATTATCGACGACATGTGGAAAGAGCACCTGCGCGAACTTGACGAGCTCAAGACCTCTGTGCAGAATGCCTCTTATGAGCAGAAAGACCCGTTGCTTATCTATAAGTTCGAGTCGTTCAACCTCTTCGAGAAGATGCTCCTCGATATTAATCGCCAGATAACCTCGTTCCTGAGTCGCGCCACATTGCCCGTCAAGCAGGAGAGCGAGATGAAGGAGGCCCACCAGCCCACCAGCAATCAGAAAGGACTCCGCACCAGCCGCAACGATGCCCCCGAGGCTCAGCGCACCGCTCCGCGTGAGAAACCGCAACCTGTGCATGTGGAGAAGAAGGTGGGTCGCAACGACCCCTGTCCCTGCGGCAGCGGCAAGAAATACAAGAACTGCCACGGTAGAGACTTAGAGTAGCGATTGTTAAAGACCACATTGCTCGATAGTATTATTGCCTATTGGCAAAAAAACTCGTAAGTTTTTATGAACTCAATAATAAGCAATATCCAAAATCGTCACGACATCTCGATAGAGGAGTTGAGATTTATCCTCTCAACTGACGATGAGGCTTTTATTGATAATCTGCGTTCGGCTGCCCGTGAGGCGGCCGACGCTGTTTACGGCAAGCGTATCTTCATGCGTGGTCTCATAGAACTATCGAGCCACTGCAAAAACGACTGCCTTTACTGTGGTTTGCGCCGCAGCAACAGCACCGCGGTGCGGTACCGTCTTACAGACGATGAGATTTACGAGTGTTGCGAAGAGGGTTACAGTCTTGGATTCCGTACTTTTGTGATGCAAGGTGGCGAAGACGGTTGGTTTGACGACAAACGCATGTGCCGCATAGTCAGCACCGTTCGCGGTAATTATCCCGATTGTGCCATTACCCTCTCCTTGGGCGAGCGCAGTCGCGAGAGCTATCAGGCACTTTATGATGCTGGAGCCAACCGATATCTGCTGCGTCACGAAACAGCGTCACCCGAACATTATGCACAGCTCCATCCTGCCGAGATGTCATGGAAAAACCGCATGGAATGCCTTAAGAATCTGAAGGAGATTGGATATCAGGTGGGTTGCGGATTCATGGTAGGCTCTCCATATCAGACGGTGGAGACCATCTTTGCCGACCTGCAGTTTATTCGCTCATTTCAACCTCACATGGTGGGAATAGGTCCCTTCATATCGGCTCACGATACTCCCTTTGCGGACTTCAAAAACGGAAGCGTGGGGACAACATTAAGACTCCTGTCCATCATCCGTTTGCTGCATCCTCATGTACTGCTGCCAGCAACAACGGCCCTCGGAACATTGCATCCCAAGGGCCGTGAAAGAGGTATTCTGCATGGCGCTAATGTGGTAATGCCAAATCTCTCACCCAGAAAACATCGTAAAGATTACTCGATTTACGACAACAAGATATGTACCGGAGAGGAGTCGGCCGAATGCCGCGCCTGTGTTGAGCAGAGGATTCGTAAGATAGGTTACGAAACTGTTGTCGACAGAGGTGATTATTCACCAGCCTGCTGACGGTATTTGTTGAGGTCGCTCTCAACATTTTGGACATCCTGATTGGTGCGTTCCAGCTTGTCCTGGGCCTCGCCTTTCTTCTTAGTGTTTTTCTCAATATTGGATTTCAGCTTCTCGATATCTTTACGGATATCTTCGATTTTGCCCTGAATTTTTTGGATTTCAGCCTCCTTCTTGGCTATCTCGGCTTCCTTCTTTGCAATCTTCTCTTGGTCTTTGGCGATATCCTTATCTAAAGATTCAACGGCAGAAGCGGCTTTAGATTGAGCCTTCTGGGCTTTCTTTAGGTTCTTGCTTTCGGCATCGGCTTTCTGGCTGGCCTCGAAGCGTTCGACATAAGTGGGGAAATTCTCGGCCAGACGACGGACATTGACATTCAACTCATTCTGACTTATTGTCAGGTTGGGTGATTTGGCAAAGAAAGTGACAACAGTCACACGGTCCTTTTTCTTACCCTGCTCGTCAACCTTAGCGTAGAAGTCGATGGGTTGGGCATAGATTTCAGTAAAAGTCTGGTTTTCGGCAGCAATATGGCCGCTGGTTTTACCAACCTTAAGGCCAGCATCTTTCAATCGCTGCTGTACAGCTTCGGTAACGATATCCTTATCCTGTTTCAATGTGACGGTGAATGCAGGAATTGTGTAGTCGCCAAACTGTGCGTTGGTTTCCTGCACATTCTGTGCGTTAAGTCCAGCGAACATCGCTGCCGCAATAAGGAATAAAAAAGTCTTTTTCATGATGATTTGTTTTTATTTAAATTTATTGATATTTAATATGGTGTATTGAACTTAATAATAATATGGTCGTTAGCAATAAGTAAACCTCAAACTTGTGACGTAGGCTGCAAGCACCTTTGAATAAATTAAATGAAGCGAGCAAACTTGAAACTATACTTAATGCCTAGAAGGTGATTTTGATTGCCACTTCGGTAGCGATATCGTATTTCTGTTTCTCTTCTGGAACAACGCTGCGGTAACCGTAGTCAAAGATTAGGTCAAGAGAGATATTGTTTCTCAGCTTATTGGAGATTTTTGTCACACTCGAAAAGATAAAGTCGTTAAAGTCGGTGACTGCCGGCTGATAGAAGGTTGCGTGGTATAGAGTAGTGGTTTCCCCAATCTTTTGACGGATTTGGCCACGCAGTGAAACACGCATCTTGACGCCATTAAGGCTATCGGCTTGATAGAAATCGGCATAGTCGCCAACAAGAGCTGCACTAACAGAGTAGTCGTAGCGATCTTTATCATAGAGGAAAGTGTATTTGAGACCAACGAGGAAGGCTGTCTTGAAGTCATAACCCTTGAAATGGTTGGTGAGGAATTCGGCAGCAACGAAGGGAGACCAGTGAATGTTGCGATAGTAGTCGAATTTGATACTGCCGTCAAGACCCATATTGGTAGTCTTTTTCTGTTCCTCGGTATATACAAAGCGGACGTTTGCATAAACAGCCTTAACGCTGTCGTTGCGACCCAAGCCGGCATTGGTGCGGAATCCAACATTGTTGATGTTACCGCTGTTATAGGTTCCACCGAGGCCGAATTCATAACTCCAATTACTCTGAGCCATCAACCCATTAAAAGCCATTGATAGGGCAAAAAATGCAATAAGAATACTAATTCGTTTCATATAAGTTTTACGTTTATGTTTTACGATTCGAGGTTTAATGATTAGAAAATCTAGCTTACAGATATTTTATTCCTCATTCATTCCGTATATTTCCAACATCAGGGAGATAAGGTCGTTGTCGAGGTCTTTCTTCTGAATCTCAACCATGAAGAGACTGTCGAATTTTCGATGATCCTCCTCTTTCTGATATTTCTTGTCGATGTCAGCCATCATTTCTTGCAATTCATCGTTGCAAGTAGTAAAATAGTCGAGATCCATACTGTCGATCAAATCGTTATGGACATTGGCATAACACTGTTCGGTTTTTGACACCAAGCGGTGGACGTCTAAGCTAATCTGTTCATCGCTAATACTGCTGTTGCATGCTGAAAGCATGATAGCCGCTAAGGCTGCAATCATAATTGTTTTCTTCATTCTATTGAATGTTAATCCGTTGCGTTTACTTGTTAAATGAGTATTGTTTTGCAAAGTTACAAAAATGTTTTATATTTAAAGCTGATAACAAGAATTTTGAGTTGAATTGAGTTTTCTTTTTGTTTAAAAAAGGATAGTTTATAAAAAAAATGTCGTATTTTTGCATTTGAAGAATATCTGTTATCGACATATAACACATTTAAAATCTCAGACTTATGAAAAGAACACTCGCCATTGTACTAACTTTTTGCATATCATTTTTGACATGCAACTCGCTTGTCGCCCAGAAATCGCGAAGCCTCGTAATCCTCTACGAGAACGATGTGCATTGTGCTATCGACGGTTACGCCAAGGTTGCAGGCCTTCGCGACGCCATAAGAGACACAGCAGATGTGCTGCTCGTTTCATCAGGCGACTTTCTGCAAGGCAGCATAGCTGGCGCAATATCAAAGGGTCAATATATCGTTGACATCATGAAGGCAGTCCGCTATGACGTCATCACATTGGGTAACCATGAGTTTGACTATAAGGTGCCTCGACTGAAGGAGCTAATGAGTCAGTTAAGGTGCAGGGTTGTGAGTGCCAACCTCTTGGACATAGCTTCTGACAGTCCGCTCTTTGCTCCTTATATAATCAAGAAAGTGGGCAACCGCAAGGTGGCTTTTGTTGGTGTCACTGCACCATCAACCATGAATACCGAGCGTTTTGCCTTTATCAATGATGATGGTAAACTAATCTATACATTATCACCCGAAAGGACATACGAACTTGTGCAGATTGCCGTAGACAAAGCTCATGCCGAAGGTGCTGATTATGTCATTGTACTTTCCCATCTTGGAGAGGAAAAGACCGATGAGAACATAGACTCCCACGGTCTTGTGGCAAACACGAGAGGTATTGACCTGGTGTTTGATGCCCATACACACAATCTTCGTCCAGCTGATACGCTGCTGAATATTGACGGAAAGCAGGTTGTCGTCTCCCAGACAGGCAGTGAGTTTGCCAATATAGGCAAATGTCTTATACGTACTGATGGAACAGTGAGCCTCTCTATGATTCCTATGGCAGACATCAAGCTAAGCAATGCCAAAGTTACTGCCGCCACGGAACAGGTACAGAGGGAGATGGAGCAAGTGACATCGCGTGTAGTAGGCCGCTGCGACTATGTGCTTCGTGTTCTTGACGATGCCGATGAGTATCTCGTACGCTATGCAGAGACAAATGCAGGAGACCTTGTAACCGACGCTTACCGTGCAGCCACAGGTGCCGACATAGCCCTTACCAATGGTGGTGGCTTGCGTAACCAGCCCAAGGCAGGAAAACTCACATACGGCGACTTCATAAGACTGCTCCCTTACGACAATCTTCTGACTGTTGTTGAAGCCAAAGGCAGCACGATTGTAGAATTGCTGAGGAAAACCACAGCTAAGATGAGCTACGACAATGGCGACTTCCCTCAAGTGTCTGGAATACGCTACACGATACATACTGGAGTTCACTCCATTACAGATGTTGAGGTACTTCAACCCGATGGGAAATATGCGTCCATCGACCCCAATCGCCTCTATAAAGTGGTAACTATCGACTATTGTGTTGGTGGTGGCGGTTTTGGTGGCGTTCTTAAGGACAGCAAGGTTCTCCGTCAAACCAATATCAATTATCGCGACGCTGTGGTAGATTATGTAGAGAACAACCTCAAAGGAGACTTGGGTATCATTTACCTCAAGCCGCAGGGACGAATAAAAGTAGTGGAATGAAAATCGGTTTCGACTCCAAACGCGCTTTCAAGAACAACACAGGACTCGGCAACTATAGCCGAATGATTATTCGTGCGTTGGCAGTCCAGCAAACTCAATTGTTCCTTTTCACTCCCGACACTAAAGGAAGTTACTCCACCTTTTATGGCAATAGGAGTAATGTCACTGTTGTCACACCCACTGGCCTTTGGCGACTCTTTCCGTCTTTATGGCGTTCTTTTGGTATTGCCCAGAAGATTCGGCAATTGCATCTTGATGTTTATCATGGTCTTAGTCATGAATTGCCGCGAGGAAGTGTCGGCAAGACAAGGCTTGTCGTCTCAATGCATGACCTTATAGTATGGCGATATCCAAATCATTTCCCCCTTGTGGACAGACTAATATACAAACAGAAACAGCGTCATGCCTGCCGTCGTGCCGACACCATAGTGGCCATAAGTGGACAGACAGAGCGTGACCTTATCGACATAATGGGCGTTGATGCCGAAAGGATAAAAGTTGTCTACCAATCCTGCGACCCTATTTTCCGTCAGCAAATAAGTACGGAACAGCGTCTCTCTGCCCGCAAGCGGTATTCACTTCCTGACAAATACATTATATGTGTCGGTACTATCGAAAAGCGCAAAAATCAAGCTGCCGTCGTCGAAGCATTGAAGGAGCTTGACGGCAATGCGGCCGATTTGCATCTGGTTTTCATTGGACGAAAAACACCATACTACGATACCGTTGCTGAAACTGTAAAAAAACATGGGTTAGAATCCAGAGTTCATTTCCTTCAGGGCGTTGATTTTGCCGACTTTCCAGCACTCTATTCTGAGGCCATAGCTTCAGTCTACATGTCGATTTTCGAGGGCTTTGGCATCCCCATACTTGAGTCGCTATCATGCGGCACACCCGTTGTTGCATCATCGCGCTCTTCAATACCAGAAGTGGGAGGCGAAGCAGCTCTCTATGCGGACCCCGACAATCCTAGTGATATTGCGTCACAAATCCTCAAGATTCTCACCGACAGCAATCTATATGAAAAGCTACGAATGCAATCCATAAAACAAGCGGCAAACTTTGACCCAAACAAGATTGCATCCGAGTTAGTCTCTTTATATGAAAGCAAATAAATAACAATATCTATTATTTGTTGTTCCTTGAGCAAACAAAAAGAAAGTCCTGAACCATTATGATTCAGGACTTTCTTTTTTTTATAAGAATACAAGCTGAGACTTAAAGTTCGATTTCGTCGATGAATTTGCCATCGGTTTCGAAATTCATGATACGCATGTGTTTCCACTTCTTCACAAAGAGACCCTTACGCTGTCCGACAAGAACCTGATATGTGACTTTGTTCTTGATCATAAGGGTGTAGAGCTCCTTGACTTTGTAGCCAGGATGCTCCTCCTCGATTTTCTGGAGGATAGAATGTGGATAATATTTTTCCTCTACATACCAACGGGTTTCGGTACCCTTGGGTGAGAAGCGGTAGGCGGTACGAGTGCCATTCTCGTTGACATAGTTGGCGTCATAGACGAGAGTGTCTATCAAGCGCCAATCGACATTCTTGGTGTCAGGTGCCAAGCGGTTGAAGTCTTTAACATAGCGTTCGGGAACATCTTTGTCTGAAACGCTTTTGCCATTCTGGGCAAAAAGCAGGCTCTGCGACAGCAAAGCAACAGCTGCAAATATGATTATCTTTTTCATTGTTAATGAATTGTTGATTAATTACATTTATAAACAATTTGCAAAGTTAGTATTTTTTTTTCAAATGACAATTCTCAGAGTCCATTTTTCAAATTCTTCATCACCTCCTCGCCATTGCGTATAGCCTGCATACACCAACGCAGTTTCTGCGTCAGTTGTTCCTCTGGTGACAGCTGCCAGTGGATGGAGGCATCCTTCCTCATGCGTTCTGTAGTGCTATATAGCGAGAGTGCAGCACATACAGAGATATTAAAACTCTCTGTGAAACCGTACATTGGAATCTTGACATAGCCATCAGCACCATCTATTGCCTCTTGGGTAAGTCCCGTGAGTTCGGTACCAAAGACAAGCGCTACTGGTTGACCAAGGTCGAGGTCACCTATCATGGTGTCGTTCTCATGGGGTAGGGTAGCAATGATACGGTAGCCCTTATCGTGCAAATGACGGTATGCCGCATTGATGTCGCTATGCTTATAATAGTCGACCCATTTGCTACTGCCGACAGCGACATCGCCAGCAGGATTGAACGGGTTGCGGTCTTCTACGACATGCACATCCTGGACACCGAAGCAATCACAGCTACGGAGAACGGCGCTGGCATTGTGCGACTGATATATATTCTCAAGCACAACGCTGATGTGACGTGTGCGAAATTGAATAAGACGGTCAAATAGTTGACGCTTGTTGTCGGAAATCATCTCGCAGGCAGCATCATAAAGTTTCTGTTGCTGTTCAAACGACATTCCGTCGAAAATATCCTGTTGTTCTATAGTTCTATGTGGCACTATGAATGTATTAATGGTTTCAAGTTTCAGGGTGCAAGGTCCTGTGGACCGCGCAGAGCTGATCACTTTACACTATTTACAAATAACGAAGTATAATTATCCTTTATTGTATCCGAAAGTTTTTCCAAGCTGCATTTTCTTATTTCTGCAGCAGCCTCATAAATTTCTGCTATTCCGCAATCAGCATCATCTGTCTCTAAAAAGAAAGGTGTGCTGATGGTTGACAAGCAATTGCGGACTTTTTCACGACGGTAATCCAGGATAGCTGCCCCGAAGGAGACCCAGATGCCTGCTCTAAAAAGCTGTTCGGCCTGCTGAGGGTTCCCTATGAATCCGTGTATAACCCAAGGAGGTAGGCCAGAGTGCAAAGATGATACTTTGCATCGCATTTCCATAACTTCATTTGCGGCCCTTACGCAATGGATTACCATTGGCTTATGATTTTCTGCAGCTATCTCCACCTGCCAACGGAAGATTGCCGTCTGCAATCTCCAATCGACATTGCACGCTTTGTCTAATCCGCATTCACCTATAATCTCAGCATCTAAGCATTGTTCACTATAGGCATTGAGAAACTCTTGATAATCTTGAGGACATCTGTCAGCCTTCCATGGATGTATACCAAAACTGCGGGGGGTGATGACGCCCTCCGCAGTTTTGCAGTGTGTATGGAAATCTATGAGTAGCATCAAAGAGTCATTCGCTCTGCGAATGTTTTTTTACTTTTTATCTCTTCTTGAGACTCAGAATTTCACGTGCTTCATCGCTTGTAGCAACCTGGCGACCAAGCAGCTTGGCCATACGGACAACCTTGTCGACCAATTCGCCATTACTCTTGGCGAGGACACCACGCTCAAGGTAGAGATTGTCCTCAAATCCAACGCGGACATTGCCGCCCATGACGATAGCAGGAGCTGCGAGTGTGAATGCATTGCGGCCGATGCCAGTTGCTGTCCAGGTGCTTCCTGCTGGGATATTCTTGGCCATCCACACCAGGTTGTCGACAGATGCTGAGGCGCAACCGAGAACACCAAGTACAAAGTTAAACTGCATAGGAACTAATGGCAGGGGATTGCCGTCAGGGCCATTGACGCCAAAAGCACTGGGGACCTGACCCTTGCGAGCCATGTGGACGATGGTCTCGAGGTGACCCATCTCAAAGCACTCATATTCGGGTTTAATACCCTTCTCAATCATGCGTTTGCCGAAAGCACGCATAGTGGGCATCGTATTGTCGAAGATGTCGTCACCGAAATTGCAGGTACCGCAGTCGAGGGTTGCCATTTCGGGAACAGGGGTCGTGTTGGTAGAGTCAAGACGCTCGTCAGGAGTCATACCTACAGCACCTCCTGTTGAAGGGATAAGGATGACATTGGGGCACTCTTTAAGGATGGCCTCGGTGCATTCTTGGAAACGAACATGGCTTTGGGTGGGAGTACCGTCGTCCTCGCGCACATGGAGATGAACGATGGCAGCACCAGCGTCGACAGCCGACTTAGCCTCGCGAACGATTTCTTCAACGGTATAAGGCACATTGGGGTTCTGCTCTTTGGTGACTTCAGCGCCGCAGATTGCAGCGGTAATGATGAGTTTATCCATGATATTCAGTCTTTTATTTATTTATTATTATCTTTTATCATTCTGCAAATATACAAAAAAAAATCAAATCAATAAAGATTTTACTTAAGGCAACTTCTAAAAAAAGACACCATCAAACTCCTTTATATATGGTATTATACTAAACGAAATAATTTCATTTAGTTATATACGACTGTCGTTTCCACAAAAAAACTGACGAAATACCCTCCAAAAGGGAACATGTGTTCGTGGGCCAAGTAACATATATATGTCAAAGAACGCAAAAAAAACACACCCAAAATCGCATATCCCACCCTTTGAAGACCCTTTTTTACAAAGGTCAACTTGCGATTCTGAGTGTGCTTAAAATCTGACTATGTATGAGTTAAAGCATAACTAATATCGTCTATAGACGATGCAAATATACAAAAAAACAATAAACAGCAATATTTTTTATCTTTCTCTTCGATCTATGACTTTTTTCAGGCGGTATCGGTCGCCTGTAGCAGGAACTATTGCATCTATGAACTGTTGGTTATATCCTGGAGTCTCATAACCCCATCGTAGATAGTTCCCCTTTTCGTCGGTGCGTTTTACTACCTGGTCATTGTATTTCACTATCAAACATTTGGCCAATTTATCCCATCTTTGCATCATTCGTTTAGCGTAGGCGATGGATTTCTTGTTGAGGTATTCACGACGTTCGGCTGGAGTGAGTTTTTCAATGGCCTGCATTACACTGTCTTGGTCGTCGAAATAGTAGTTTTCCAACTCACTTTGCGCCGCACGAAGGTCACCAATCATCATCGAGTAGCGAGGATATACCATATTTGCCACCCAGTTGTTCATCCAAAATGCTGACTCAAAGCTGAACTCGTTGCGCTGGTTGTTTTCTGGGCGAAATGGGTCTGGCACCTGTGTGATACAGCAGTAGAGTGGCACGTATGCCACCATTGCGGCATCGTCACAGTTGAACCATGTGACGCCACCAACATCATCGGGCAGCCAGGAACGCATCTGACATGTCATTGTGAAACCACTCTGCTGTGTAGCGATAGGACGTTCACGGAAGAAATCGATGCTGTCAGATGAGCGAAAATGCATCGGCAAGGGTCGTATTGGCATGCCCCAAGGACCTGCGGTCATATCTGAAGTCATATCAAGAGGCGTTCCCTCGAAGTGGTCGCGCATATCCTGCTGGATGTCTTGCATGCTGAGCAATGCATCGGGCTTTACCCAAAGTGGCAATGCGTCGCATTTGTCAAATTCACCATTTATATAGGGCAGATAATGGTCCATGTCGCTGCGGTGATGACGAAAGAAACTCCACACACGGGCATCAGCATAGCGGACATTCTCGAAGTCGATAGGACAGTAGGCATCGCGGAACGAGAACTTCTCCTCTTTGCCGCTGTAGTAGCCCTTCTCGCGAGCAAATGTGACCACATCTTCAGCATAGACACATTCAATCTGCGGATTATTAATGTATTGCAGATGCTTGCTGCTTAAAGTCTTGCTTTTTACATCAAATTTCTTGCTTTTTGTGTTCTCCATGGGGAACTGCCGAATGCGACTAAGGTTAGCGTGGGCACAGATGCAGTCGTCTGGTATACGCAAAGCCACCCACACTGCCCCTTTGCGACCAGGTCCCTTCCCAATAATCTCCATAATCCAAGCTTCGTTAGGGTCGCAGATTGTTATGCTCTCTCCACTGCTGTTATATCCGTATTTCTCAACTAATTCAGCCATACATTTTATCGCTTCGCGTGCTGTTGCGGAACGCTGAAGGGCCAATCGCATAAGACTGAAATAGTCAAGCAAGCCATCACTGTTTTGCAGTTCGAGTCGCCCGTCGAAAGTGCTTTCGACTATGGTCAGCTGCTTCTCATTCATGAAGCCAACAACATTATAGGTGTATTCCACCTGATCCACAAACTGTCCATCATGTGAAGGTCCCCAACCGTGAATGGCTATCTTTTCTCCAGCAGCATGTCGCCCTGCAGGAGTGTAGAACAGAGACCCTGCGAAACCAAATCCATCGCAGTTGTAAGTACACATCACACTCCCGTCTTTCGAAGCCTTCTTGCCCACAATCAGGTTAGTGCAGGCATTAGCCACCAATGAGACTGTCAAAAATAATACAAATAAGATATTTTTCATTGTTTTGTTATTTGGCTTAAGTAACGTAACTATAATAATTATATTGTGTAAGAGCTTGAAGCGTTCTTTGAATTACGAACAAAAAAAAGATGCATCAAAATACAATAATTATCTCATTCCTTCGTTGTTAATAATCAAAATACATCTATAAGCGAGAAATAATGCACATAAAGAAATACTTAATGCTTCTTATAGCAGTTGTGGCTATTTGTGTGGCCGCTCCCGCAGAAGCACAGAATAAATCCAAGAAACAGCTCGAAAAGGAGAAAACCCAGCTCGAAAAGGAAATCAAGCGCCTCAATGCCGACTTGGCAAAAGCGAAAAAAAACACCAAGCTCACCAGTTCACAACTTGCTGCCCTCAACAAGAAAATCAACGAGCGCAACAAACTCATTGACAATATCAATGGACAGCTCTCTCAGCTTGATAACCAGATTTCTAAAATGAATGACAGCATTGGCCGCATGCAGAATCGACGCAAGACTTTGCAAGATGAGTATGCTGCAACGGTACGTTCACTATACCGCGAGTATAACAATGTTGACAAGTGGGTTTTGCTCTTCGATTCCCCATCATACAACAAGGCACTACTGCGCAGCAAATATTTCCGCAAATACAATGAGATGCGTCTCCGCCAGTCACATGCCATTCGCGATACCGAACGGCAGCTACAAGAGGCTGGCGACGAACTTCAGCGACAGCGTTCGCAACAAAGCAACCTGCTTAGCCAAGAAAAACGCCAACGCGACCAACTCACCAAGGAACAACGCCAGAAGGAGGCTTCTGTGCAGCAGTCAAAAGCAAACGAGAAGCAGCTGAGCCAGCAACTCAGCAAGAAAGAGGAACAGAAACGCAAACTCCAGAAGCAGATTCAGCGACTGATAGATGAAGAGGTGCGAAAAGCAGCTGAGCAACGTGCCGCTGCCAAGAAAGCCTCATCGTCGAAGAAAGGTTCTTCGTCATCAACTGCTTCCAACAAAGGCAATTCATCAAAGAATACCGCAACCGAAGAATCTGTCCCCACCACTCCCACAGACAAGACAATGGCAGAAGAGAACGCTCTCAGCAACGACTTCGCCTCCAACAAGGGCAAGCTTGCCTGGCCGGTTGTATACACCTCTATCAGCCGCAATTACGGCCTCTACACCCACGAGAGCGGCGGACAAAACATGAACAACGGCATCGACCTTGTCACCCTTCAGGGCACTAACGTCTACGCCGTTTTCAAAGGCAAAGTATCACGCGTATTCACCTGTCCTAATGGCACCATCGGAATCATCATTCGTCACGGCGACTATATGACAGTCTATTGTAATCTCGCCTCCTGTTCCGTAAAGGCGGGTCAGAATGTCTCCACACGTGCCACCATAGGCAAGGTTGCAGCCGATGCCAACGGCAATGGTGAATTCAGCTTCCAGCTTTGGAAAGGTCGCGAAAGCCAGAATCCTCGCGCCTGGTTGAGGTAAGGTTATTTATTTGAAACTCTTCAAGCTGCAACTGTCGCCATCAAAGACGGCATAGTCGCGGTTCTCTATCCAGTTGCCCACATTTATATATGTTGCTTCTCCTAAGGGCCGCGTCACAGGAGTATGACGGTGTCCGAAAAGGAAATAGTCGATAGGCTTCATCCCTCTAGCCATACGTTCCTCCTGCTGTTTCTTACAATAGATGTAAATCCCTTCTTTGTCGTCGCCAAAATAGCCATTGTATTTGTGGCTGTGCTTTTTGCGACTGCTGCTCGACCAAAGATGGGCTACAGGAAAGCCAATATTGGGATGTATTCCGGCAAACAGCCACTGGTTCAGTGGCCCACGAAAAACACGCTTAAGGATGTTGTAGCTGCGATCCTGATTGCCCATGCCGTCACCATGACCAATGAGGAACAATTCCCCTCCAATCTCCATCATCTCAGGTTCTTTGTGCATTATAACACCAATCTCTTTTTCCAAGTAATCAAACAGCCACATATCATGGTTGCCTATAAAGAAATGGAACTCAACCCCTCGGTCGGCCATCTCTGCCATCTTTCCCAATAGGCGTACAAAGCCACGGGGAACTGCATGCTTGTAGGTGAACCAGAAGTCGAAGATATCACCCAACATGATGATACGTTCTGCTTCTGGCTCGATACTGTCAAGCCAGCGGACGATATCTTTCTCGCGTTGCAGAGTATCGTCTCCGCTTCCTAAATGTGCGTCTGTGATGAAATATGTTGACAAAACAGATTAGAATTGAAAATTGAAAATTGAAAATTGAACATTGCGCAAAGCGAGAGCAGAGGAAGCTTGCTTACTATGCCGAGCCAAAGCAATGTCTGCGAAGCAAAACCTGAAACATCCCACACACAATGGCTCCTCTGCGCGAGCCACAGGCTCTTGCACCTTTCTAATCTCCAATCACAATCTCCTGTGTCGAAGCCGCTGCACGAGCTCGCTCTACACGGGTACGATAGTATTGGGTGTGTGGATTATCAGGGCACTTCTCATTGAGCCCTTGAAGCACCTGTTCGAAGATATCGAAGTCGTTTTCAGGATAGAAGACCCGCATCTTGTGGTTGAATGGAGCATCAAGGGCATAGAGTGTACTTAATGAGCCGGGATTGTCATCTATGAAGTTGAGCATCATACGGTAAGCCGTCTGTCGCTCAGCAAGGAACATAGAGTCCGTAATCTCGTGAGCTTTCTTATAGTCAGCCTCACTCAGTGTACTGCGGTTCTGAGCCTCCATCTGGGCAAGCTCCTGGATAGCGAGATTCGACTGGTTTATATAGCTCTGTATCTGCCACATGAGCTGAGATTCTTTTGAACCCTTAACAATATACGTTCTTCCCAAGTCATCAGCATTACCGCTCATCTCAATCTTGTCACCATCGGTGGGCAGCAGGACGATGTAGTCGTAAAGGCTGCCATGAAGATTGAAAAAGGTCTGATAATGCATCGACCCTTCATATTTAAAATGACCTTTGGCATCGCACTTTATTGAGTCGACAAATTGGGGCCCATTGTCAGGTGTTATCTCTTCAATGTAGAGCATCTTGTCGGCAGCATTTGTTAGCTTACCTTCAATACTGAATGTCTGTATTCCATCACCCTTCTTTCCTCCGCAAGCCACGGTAGCACAGATGATGCAGATTGCACAAAAAAACTTTATACTTTTCATTTTTATTTATCGTTTTTCAATTCAACAGGTCTACTATCGTCATAGCTGCCATTGCCTCAACTACAACTACCGTGCGTGGAATGTGACAGCTGTCATGTCTTCCTTTGGGTTTCCAAAGATGGAGTGTTCCATCAACAGCCATACATTCTGTCGGTTTGTTATTAGTGACTACAGGGTGGAATGCCGTGCGGAACACTATTGGCATCCCATTGCTGATACCTCCCTGAATTCCGCCGCAATGGTTGGTTTTGGTTATTGCACTCGAACAATCACTCCACTCGTCTCGATATTCGCTGCCACACATCTTTGCAGCTGCAAATCCAGCTCCCATCTCGAAGCCTATAGCAGACGGAATGCTCATAATCGCTGCAGCAAGTCGTGCGTTGAGTTTGTCAAAGACAGGATTGCCAATACCCGCTGGCACACCAGTAATGGTACATTCAATAACACCTCCCTTAGTATCGTCGTTGTCATTATTACTCTCGGCTAGATGCAGTACACCACCGTTGATGCTGATACCTTTTTCGCGAAGAATCATTTTGGCAATAGCGCCTCCGACGACTCGTGCAGCAGTCTCCCTACCTGATGCTCGCCCCCCTCCTCTATGGTCACGTATGCCGTAACGCATAGCGTATGTATAGTCCGCATGTCCTGGTCGGTACAGTTCACGCAACTCGTCATAGTCGCTACTATTGGCATCTTGATTACGAATCTCAAAGGCTATGGGTGTTCCCAATGTGCGTCCTTCGAAAACGCCTGATAATATCTCCACAGTATCTGCCTCGCAGCGTTTTGTTGCTCCTGCACCTATATGGCGACGTAACATCTCGTTGGCAATCATATTCCCGTCGAAGACAACACCGGCAGGACATCCGTCAACAACACCACCTATGGCAGGTCCATGGGACTCGCCATAGGTGGTAAGTGTGAATCGTGTTCCGAATCTGTTCACTTAACAATCTGAATCAGTTCCACCTCGAAGATGAGTGTTGATCCCGGTGGGATGTCACCAACGGGATTTTCGCCATAGCCCAGATTGGATGGGATATAGAGCATATATTTCGAACCTTCATCCATCAGCTGAAGTCCTTCGGTCCAGCCAGGAATAACGGCTCCAACAGGAAACTCCATCGGTTCACCTCTTTCTACGCTGCTGTCAAACACTTTTCCATTCAGCAATTTACCGGTATAGTGAACCTTGACAGTACTGTTTGCCGTGGGACGTTTACCATTGCCAGCACGAAGTATTTCATACTGCAGGCCGCTTTTGGTTGTCTTAACCCCTTTCTTTTTGCCGTTCTCTTTCATGAAAGCAGCACCCTCTTCTTTGTTTTTGCCAACCGAGGCCATCATATCGTCGCGTTTCTGCTGTTCACGTTTCTCAAAATTAGACTGGAAACGGCGCAGGATAGGTGACATCTGTGCTTGTGTCCAGTTATTCTTGCCATTGGCGATGTCGATAAGCGACTGGGCAACCACTCTTAGGTTGAGTCCTAAATCTTGACGCTGCCAGTTGCTTGCCAAATCTTTACCGATAGCATAAGATACCGAGTCGTTGAAGGTCTTGATTTCTACAGCCTTATTTCTGCTTTGCTCGGTAGTGAGTTCTTTTTTGGTATTGTTTAGCTGTTGCTGCAGAGCCTCGTTCTGTTCTGCAAGACTTTTGGCCTCAGCAGCCTGCTGCTTAAGCTGATAATAGTAAGCCTCGTCCATAGTGGCTTTGCCTCTTTTGATGGTGACTTCTGGCGATTGTGCCAACGCCATACTTGCGCACCCCATAAGGCAAAGAGTGATAAATAATCTCTTCATCTTTTTACGTTTTAAAGACCTTAAGGACATAGCCCTTAAGGTCTTTTATTCGATTAAATTATTTTAATAATCTTATTTATAAATCTTGGCGGGTTGACCGTCGAGGATTTCCTTACCGCACATAGCCAAAGCAAGCATCTCGTTCTCGCCTTTGTAGACCTTTACGGGTGCTATCCAGCCAACGCGCTCCTCAATCATGGCCATCCACGGTTTGCTGTAGGCAATACCGCCAGTGAGAATGATGGCATCAACCTTGCCTTTGACAACAGCTGCCAAACGGCTGATTTCCATTGACACCTGATAGGTGAAAGCATCAACCAGCAGCTGGCATTTCTCGTCACCGGCAATGGCTTTCTTCTCTACCTCATAAGCATCGTTGGTACCCAGATAAGCAACGAAACCGCCTTCTGCGGTGACCATCTTCTTCAACTTGGCCTCATCATACTTACCGCTGCATGCCACCTCGATAAGTTTCGAAGCATTGATGCTACCGCAGCGGGTTGGGGAGAAAGCTCCAAGACCACAGAGAGCGCGGTTCACCTCAACACAACGACCGTGTTCATGGACGCCAACACTGACACCGCCACCCATGTGGGCGATGATGAGATTCAAATCTTCGTAGTGCTTGCCTAACTCACGGGCATAAAGCTTAGCGGTCATCTTCTGGTTCAAGCAATGCCAAATGACACCTTCGCGACTGGGATCGAGGTCAAACTCGGGGTGTCCGCTGATTTTTGCGAACTCAGGACGCTCATCGACAATGCCAGGGTCGGATATGTAAGCATGTGCCAATCCAATCTCGCGAGAGATACTGTCAGCAATCAATGCACCGAGGTTGCAGGCATGCTTGCCCTGAATACCATCGTGGCATTCCTGTTTCATAAGGTCATTCACCTCATAGGTGCCTGACTCGCAGGGACGGGTCAAACCACCACGACCCATGACGATAGCAATCTCGTCAGTGCCTACGTTATGACGCTTCAGCATGTCAAGGATTGCTCCCTTGCGATAGTCGAATTGGTCGGCCACTTCATGGAATTTCTGTATTTCCTCGATAGGATGGCTGAGGTTTTCGGTGAAAACTTCGGTCTCACCTTCATAAATGGCAGCCTTCGTCGATGTGGCGCCAGGATTAATAACCAGTGTGAATCGTTTGGTACTCATATATTTAGTTATTTTATTCTTTAAATTTATTTTCTGCAAAATTATGAAATAATTTGGAATATTTGTTAAATAATTTTTGCAATCTTAATTCAAAAACATCCCAATTATGTTGAAAACTCCTATTTATCATTGATTAACAATCTTATACGAAAGAATATTTTTCTCATTTTTTTTGTTTCGAAACGTTAATTTTTGTTGAAAATCCTATTCCATATAATAAATTATGGTTTTCGCAGTTATTGTTTTTGTGTTTTTTGTATTTGAAATTTGAAATTCGATACTTTATGAAGCGTTTTTTATATTCTCTTGTTCCTCTTTTTCTTTTCCTGGCTGCTCGCTTTCCCGCAAATGCCCAGGTGGCTCCTACGGGCGCTGACACGGCTTACCTTATGACTATCGATGAGGCCAACTACGACAGTCTTCTCAACAACTTCTACATGCAGCAGTTCAAGCGCAATGCCTCACGCCACCAGAACCGTCGCGCCTCACAAGCATACGCAGAATTTGATGCCATTCCCGATTCGGTCTTCATCAAGCGTTTACAGAATATGCACACCGTTGTACCAATGACATACAACGCTGAGGTTCGTGCTTTCATCAAGGCTTATGTGCGAATAATGAGTAGACGTCTCGATGCTATGCTCTCCCTTTCTGAATACTACTTCCCAATGTTCGAGGAGACTCTTGACCACTATGGAGTCCCCCAAGAACTAAAATATCTGACCATCGTTGAGTCTGCCCTCAACCCACAAGCCACCTCCCGCGCAGGAGCTGCTGGTCTTTGGCAATTCATCTATAGTACAGGGAAATTATACGAGATGGAGATGAATTCACTGGTCGATGAACGTCGCGACCCTTATAAGTCTACTGTAGCAGCCGCCCGCTTTCTCAAGCGCCTACACTCCATCTATGGCGACTGGCAGCTGGCTATGGCAGCCTATAACTGCGGCCCTGGCAATGTCAACAAGGCAATAGCTCGTTCGGGTGGCAAGCGTACCTTTTGGGAGATTTATTCCTACCTGCCTCGCGAAACTCGCGGCTATGTCCCTAAGTATATCGCTGCCGCCTACATCATGAACTACTATCATGAGCATGGCCTTACTGCTGGCCGCTACGAACTACCTCTCCATGTCGACACCATCCATCTCCACAAAGATGTTCACCTCGCTGTTGCATCCTCTATTACTGGCATCCCTATTGAGCAGCTGCGACAGCTCAATCCACAGTTCCGCACCGACGTCATTCCCGCCTCGTCACGCGACTATGCACTTGGACTCCCATCGGCAAAGACAACTCTCTTTATCCATCATGAGGACTCTATCTACAAACTATCACACGACACCATTGCCAAAGGCTCTGTGATGTCACCATCGGCATCAACTGTGGTGTATCACAAAGTCAAGCGTGGCGAGACATACAATTCTATAGCAAGTCAGTATGGTGTCACCGTGTCTAACCTAAAACGCTGGAACGGCAAGGGTCGAAAGAGCACCCTTAAAGTAGGCTCTCGACTGAAGATATACCTCCCCACCCCCAAAACAACCAACAAGAAGGAACCTGTCACTGCTGCAACCCAAGATTCGACATCAGCAACCGACTCAGTAGCATATAAAGATAATGTTGCCACCACATCCAAAAACACTCCGGTATATCATACCGTCAAGAAAGGCGAATCATTAACAAAAATCGCAAAGAAATATGGTGTAACCACAAGTTCTATCAAGAAACTGAACAAACTAAGAAAAGACACTGTCCATCCAGGCCAGCGCCTCAGAGTGAAATGAAACCTGAAACTATTAAGCATGACTCCCGAAAACCGCACAAAAATATGGAAGATTGTGAAGAATAAATACTTCATCGCCATCTTCATTTTCTTGATTGTTATCCTTTTCCTCGACGAGAACAATCTTTTTGTCGTCCGCTCACTCAACCACGATGTTGCAGAGCTTAAATATACCGTTGACACCATGCAACAAGGCATATATCGCGACAGCGTACAGGCTGAACGGTTGAAATATGATCTTGACTCCATCGAGCGTTTCGGCCGTGAAAACTATTATATGAAAGCCCCAAATGAGGATGTCTTCGTCGTCACCAGAGAAGAAAACTAACATAAACCTGAAACACCATAAGCCCATGAAACGTCTAACCCTTATCCTTAGCATCGCTGTCTTGTCGTTATCCTTCTCCTCTTGCAACGCCATAAAGCGGTTTCTAAGCACTGACCTTCAGGACGAAGACTATATTGTCGGTCAGCTCTATGCCGATGAGTATGTCAAAGAACAGCCCATCCGTCCCTCTCTTTCTGGCGGCAATCGTCCCTCTTCAGGCACTCCTGGCTATACTACAGGTCTTACCCTCAACGATAAGGACAACCCGAAACTATATACTGCCATTGACTCCTGGTACGGAACTCCATATCTCTACGGAGGTTGCTCCACAAGCGGTGTCGACTGCTCCTGCTTTGTCGGCAACATCTTCAAGACCGTTTATGGTGTGACTTTGCACCGCACAGCCAACGATATCCAGAAGGACATGTCGAAATTTGTTGGTCGCAATGCTCTGCGCGAAGGCGACATTGTTTTCTTTACCAACTCTAACGGCAAGGTCTCTCATGTAGGCATCTACCTTAAGGATGACCTCTTTGTCCACTCTTCTACTTCAAATGGCGTCACCATTAGCTCACTGGAAAACAGCTATTGGAAAAAACATTTCTACAAAGGTGGCCGCCACAAGTCAGTAACGACAAAATACTAAGCCCTTGTCGGCAATGAGGCCGACAATTCAATCTATCACTTATTAGGGTTGCCTAGAGAACTCTATGTTGAAGGCTATCAGCGTTTCAGAATAACTCGGTGTGTCGACACATTCCCTTCTTCGGAAACAATCCTTATCAAATAGATTCCTTCTGGCAAATGTGACAAGTCTAACCTTTGCACCTTTGGCGTGGTTGCTGCATTAGTCACGATTTTGGAGGTACTCACCCCTTCTATTCTACATCCCTTTGTGTCGTATATTGCAACCTCACTCACAGGACATCTAAAATTTATTATTCCATGTGATGGATTTGGATATAATAATTGATTGTTCTGAGCCAAATATTCAGAATTTATTGACAAGTGGTTGGTGTCAAGAATTGTCAGCAAAAGGGTGACAATGCTGTCACAACCTTCTATTGTTTCGAATTGTTGCTCATACTCACCTGATTCAGTATATACCTCGCCATTCCATTGGTATCTATCAGCGTAGGAGGTGTCGATAAGGGTTTCATGTGCAGAATGGTTCACTACCAAATGGCACATCACTAACGAATCGCAACCATATACGCTCTCAAACAGATGGTTAGCATCAGTAGTTGACGTATAATTGTGGTCAAGCCATATTATGGTATCGCAACCAACAAGTTCTTGCTCTGCTATAAATGTTGGATGTACAGAGTAGTCAATTATCTGCACAGTACTGGCAGCATGAGCACCAGGCAAAACGATACTTGAATCAATAGGCTCGCTGGTATTAATCGTATTACCTCCAATTGAATAATCATCTCCAGCACAAAGGTCTATTCTGCTGAATACAACATTGCGAGTTTGGTGTGGGAACTCTATGTTGTCTATGAAAGCGCAATCACTGTTGTTGCTGACGCTGACATCTTTTGAATAGGTGAACTTCAGTGTGTGATTTCCTGTCGGCACAAGGAATGCTGCACGAGTCCAATTTCCATCGCCCGACTCTACAATCAGCTCGTTATTGTCGATATAAAAATGGAACTTGTCGTAATTTGCCTCCGACGAGACTTTATAATAGAATGATACACTGTCTGCCGACGTAAGGCTTATCGCCACACTCGTCTCTGCTGTCTGGCTGTGAGTCAGGCTTCCAATCGAACGCAGGCAGTATGTCCCGTCATAGGCTCCGCTGTTGGTGATTGTCCATGGATATGTTCCTTGACTCCAACCTGCTGTATGGAATGTATTGTTCTCGAATGTCTCGAGAGGGTTTTCACCCACAAAGATGTCAATATGCTCAACACTCGAGCTATCAAAATGAGAGAGACTGAGGGTAAGAGGAATAACAACACCGACGGGGATCTGACTGCCAGCATGTAATGAGAACGAGTAGCTGGCATTGGCTCCCTGGGCAAGCGTGAAGGGTTCTGTCGTCTCCGAGACTGACGAACCTACTGTAAGCTGTCGTGTTGTTGAAGTAAGAGTCATCTTGCTGGCTCTTAGCGGCGCATGACCGCTGTTGGTCACAACAGCAGTAATTGTGGCATCACCGCCAGGCACAACACTCATATCACTATGACTAAGGTCGATGGTTATGACTGGGGCTACTACCGATATTGTTTGGCCACCTTCGATGGGTTGCGTAAGTCCCGTGCAATTTGATATAGATACTATCGGTATTACAGTGCCGTCCACAACGTTTCTGTCAACACTAAGTCTGCACATGACGATTATAGTGTCTCCAGCAGGTATACTGTCGAAATATAGTGGGGTGCTGCAAACAGAGAGCTGCGAATTGGGCAGACGGAATACTATAGCATTAGTATCAGCTGGTGTCAGAGTGACGGTGACATTATATGCCGTGCTGTCTCCCAAGTTGCATACATATACTTCTGTCTCTGTCTCCATTCCTGCCTCGATGTTATCATTTGGAGTGATTTTTAGGACAGTGGGATACTTTCCTGATGGCTGTATCACTGAAATCGGGGTAAAGGATGTCTGGTACTGCTGTGCCGATGCTGCCAGTTCGTATGATCCAACAGACAAAGATGTGGGCAAATTCAACGTCGCATTACCATTGGCATCAGCGTAAGTGGCAGCAACCAAAGTATGGTTGTTCGCTTCTGTCAACGCTATATATGCGTATGGTGCAGCAACGATGCCAATACTGCTGGTTCCCAGAGTAATGATGGTTGGAGTACTGACTGTCATCATGGGTGCCTGAGTAAGATAGGGCATCACCGATGGATCGCCCATGAGGTGGTAGATTTCCCAATAGTAAAGCTTTCTGCTCGAAGAGGAACTCTGCACAGCCATATTACCGACAAACATGACAGAAGCCTGCGACATTGCCCACTGGCTATATGCCTCATTGTGAGTGTGGCAGAGGCGGTCATACACTCCCAATTGTGTCGAATTGTATGCCATCGACATCGAGGGTCCGATTCCTGAACGGAGTCCTACTGCCCAGTAGAAGTCCTCATTCCAATAGGTGCTATTGCTTCCTCCTATATAACCCACCGCGCCGCAATAGTTGTTTTTGCGAAGCAATGCTTCTCCCAAACAGCTTGTCACCTGGAACTTATTGGTCAGACAGCAGTTGCCTATCATCAATCCGAACTTCTGGCTATTGGTCATCGAAGAGACATTGGTAGTGGTCAAGCTCGGGTTTCCCCAGCTGGTGGCACTACCATGTGCTGAATAGTTAATCCATCCAGCGCCTTGATTGTAGTAACCACGTATTACAGACGCACTTGTAGAGTTGCTTGCAATAGATACACCAGGAGCTGTGGGTTGAATAGAAGTATTGTTCTTATAATACATCACTTGGGTAAAGCCATTGGTGCTGTTGACATAATGTGTTGCCGCATAATCCATTGCAGGGTCAGCATGAGTATAGCCATAGTCGCCCGAAGAGCCACCATCAACGCCAGCAATAAGCACCGCCCTGTCAAGGAACGACGGATCGGCAAATGAGTATTGTTCATACATGAGGGTCTTCTGGATTTGAGGTGTTAGTTGGGCGATATCCTGAGCCGAAAAACGTCCACAGTAGCAATCGGGTATATTGTCGCCCGAAGTCCAGGAGATATAGTATAGGTCGGTAATATGGTCTGCGTCGGTAGTGCCTGTGAATGCCGGAATCTGCTCGTTGTCACCAACAATAAGCAGGTATGTGGGTGCCGGATTTGCAGCTGTGGCGTTGGTATACTGACTATTTATGTATGCAGCAATCGATGTAGTTGTTGTTCCCACGCCTGTGGAACCGGTATATACTATGTCGGTGATGAACCCTTTGCGGCGTTTCCACTCCACAAAACTATTCAACTGACCATTGAAACTGCTATGTGCGACAATAAGGTATCGAATGGGAGCTGCTGTGCTTACCGATTTGGGATATAGGCTATTCATCACCAGTGCACCACTTGCGAATTGGGGAGAATAATAACGTCTGAAGAGCTCCATTGAAGCACTCTCATCGGCATTGCGGTAAATAACTGTAACAACAGCATGACGACAGACAATCAGCTTACCTGTCATGGGATTATATCTGACAGGCGAGAACTGAAATCTGGCCAAATGGCGGTCGCGGGCTATTCCTACCTTCTCTACCATTGCGGTATTCAAACCATAGAATAGGTCTGAGGCATATATCTTCTTGTCTATCACCAGCGGATGCTTGGCAGTATCGGATTTAGAACGCGAAGGCTGAACTGGCATGATTATATTACCCGACAGGGAAATGGTATCATATTCAGCCTCAGAAACTCTCACCTCGAATCCATCACATTGCGGAACTTCGATAAGCCTTGAAAAGAGGGGCAAACACGGTGCACCATCTTCCGACGAGGGAATAAAGCCGTCGATTGTAACGCTTGAGAATTCGCTCCCGTTATAGTTGACAGCGTTTATCTGCGGTTGAGGAATGTCGAAGGCAACCCTTATGCTTTGCCAATTGTCATCTACTATACGGCAGTCATATCTCTGCGCAAAAGAAATATTAGCAAAAAACAAAAGAATCGTGATTATTATAGTTCTGCGTGTCATTATAATGTTGATATGTTAGATGTTGATATGTTGATATGTTGATTACGATATGACGTATTATCGTTTGTCTATGGAATAATTATCTTCAGTGACCTCGGATGATTCTTGAAATGCAGCTCTTTCCCTATATGCTCTCCTTCGCCGTCAATATTCACCCATTGCTCTTCATTATTATATACCGTCACTTCGTGGGCTTTGAAAAACTCCACATGCTGCGAGAGCTCGAAATGGTTGAGGTATAGCAGCGGTGCCGTCAATGGAAGATGGAGCAGCGGTATGCGGTCAACAATACAGACATCTATAAGTCCGTCATCCAATTGTGCTTTAGGTGCTATTGCGGTGTTGTACCCAAATTGGTTCGAGTTGGCGAAACTGATAAACCATGCTTTGCGCTCTAATTCTTTCCCGTCTATATTAAGTCGATAGGTATGCTCCTTGTAGTTGGGATAGTCGGTAATGATAATCTTAGCATAAGCCTGCAGGCCACGCACTTTCGCCAGCTTCATGCGTCGTGCCACCCTGGCGTCGAACCCAACACCAGCTATGCTTGCCACCACTCTGTTGTTGAGTTGTATGGTGTCTATTTCTGCCACCTTGAAGTGGTTGAATGTCTCAATGGCGTTCTCTGGACTCAGCGGAATCTTAAGGTTCCTCGCCAACCCGTTGCCGCTGCCACATGGAATGATGCCGAGTGCGGGAACATTTGACAGCTCTTCTGCATGGTCAACCAATCCTGTCACCACATCGTTCACGCTTCCATCACCTCCCACTGCCACGATGGCGTCGTATATTCCCTTCTGTATTGCTTGCTTGGTGATTTCTGTCCCGTGATGAGCACGTTCGGTATAAGCTATCTCGTAATCAAAGAAGTTACGGTCGAGCTTGGCATCTATCAGACTCTCTATCTTTTTCTGCTTGCCGATGCCGGAAATGGGGTTTACGATGATGAGTAGGTTGCGTTTCATGGCTTATATTTAGATATTTGTAGTATTGATTGTGAGTTAGTGTTATCGAAAAGCTCTTTCATAGAGCATTTGGTCTGTTCCATATATTGGCGCACTATCTGCCAGCCTATGTAGTGTGTGGTTCGTGGTGCCGAATCTTTGAAGGCGTTGGTCTTTGGAGCCTCGTCAACGAAGTTGTGATAACGGCTGAAATCTTTCTCATACAGCAAGTTGTTCTGTATAAAGTAGGCCCACACATTGCTCTCGTTCTTGCGCATCCATTCCAGCTGCTCCTCGCTGTAGCGAATCTTCACCGCCTCTGCCTTCTTTGGCATCACCTGGTCGAGGAAGTATAGCACTTTGCCCTCTGAAATCATTATGTCGAGCATCGTGACATCCTTCTCGTCGGGCATAGCCACATATTGGCGTGCAATGGCTGCCATGATGTCACTGGCAAGATGTGTACTGTCGCATCGCTCAACGATATAGACAGGCAAACCGAAATAGGAGTATTTCTCCATGCCTTTCACTGCATAGTGATCTATGCTTATGCGGATGCTTCCGCTCTCTCGGTCGACAGCAATGCGCTGCTCATAGTCGGACAATCCCGAGACGTATGTGGCAAAATGGTCAATATTTATCTCTTCATCAAGCTCTTCCGCCTTTCCCAAAGCAGTTCCGAGCTCCTTCTCCAACCAATGCAAGTCGGGATACTGGCTCATAGTGATATCATAAATGTCACGCACAGTAGGGTCACCGACAAACTGTCCTAACTGCATCATATATGTCGCATCATTAGGGTAGACGGGCAGCAATGGACTTGCATACTGTGTCGCAAATATCTGCAACTCCTGAGGCAACTTTTCTTGAGGAGTATCAAACAGCACCTTCTCGAAACGAATAATCTCCACATCTTTGGCATCACCGTTGTGTCCGCACGAGCATAAAAAGGCTAGAGCCAAGGCGAATAATGCAAGTACTGTTGTCTTATTGTTATTATGCATTGGTTTTCAGTTTTTATTTTTCAATTTCATAAGGATGAGACCTATAACAATCCACGCTATCTCCCTCACTCTGCAAATGATGCAGATGAAGATGCCCAAGGCCGGTGATAGTCCCAATAGGGATATTCCCAACACGAAGCCTCCCTCCTGCCCTCCTAGCTGCATGGGCAAGAATCCCAGCAGGTTCGACATGATGGTGGCAACGGTGAGGATGAAGACGGATTGCAGGTAGAGTATGATGACACTTGAAGAACCAGCGTCGAAAAGCATCATCATGAATAGTATCTCGAGACTCTGAACAAAACGCGACAAAAACTCTACGGAAATGCCACCATACAATGTTCTCTTGTCCTGTGCATGGAGCATGGCTATCTGGTTGTCAACTCTTTCCAGAGCCTTGTGGTGACGCGCAATAAGGCGCAAACCCCATCGTTTCAGTCCTGGAACAAACAGCACGCATTTTGCCAGCCTCATGGCTATGCCTCCATTGTAGCCTCGGAAGAAAAGGTATACCAGTCCTCCGATGACCAACGCGGTGACTGCGGTAAGAATGCCTATTGCCACGTTGCATTCTGCCAAACCAGTCAGCACCATAACTACAAAGATGACAATACCAGCTATCCAAAACATGAAGTGGGCAAGGATATGGGTCATCACATAACTCAGCACCGACGATGTGGCTCGTTGATTGCCAATGTCCTTGGAGAGTTCCATGATACGATATGGTTCACCCCCCAATCCAGCCACAGGGGTTGAATAGTTGAGCGCATAACCCGAGATGGTCAATTTCAGCATACGCCAAGCGCCAATATGCTGTCCTTTCTCCTTCACATTGTTGGTTATCATGCCCCATGCCCATGCATTCATTGCATAGATAACCAACCAGATACCAAGAATAGGAACAAGCCACCAACCTGCTTTGCAAATGTGTTCCCAAAGTTCGGCAAAACTGACGTCGAAAGTGAACAGCATCACCACGACGGCGGCAAGGCCGATGATGAAAAACAGGTTGGTGACTTTTTTCTTATTCCATTTCATTAGGCAACCTCTAATTATTACTCGTTGCCATTTGTTGTGCTCTGCAACAGAGCGAAAGTGTTAGTTATTATCTCCATCTTTAGCTTCTGTCTCGTTCTCGTTGGCTGTATCGTCAACAATACGGAGCTTGGCTTCGAGCAGGGCTATCTCCTGACGTGCTTTCTGGAGCTTCTTGTCAAATTCCTCTTTCAGCAAATCTGCTTGCTTCGAGTTGGCGAGGAACCCGAGGTTGTTCTCCCAAAGGCTTACGTCGGCACGGAGTTTCTGAATTTGTTCGAGCAGGTGGTCGCGTTTGCTGTGAATGCTGCCCTTGCTGTTCTTCAGGCTTTCGCGGAAGTTGTTCATCTCGGCTTCGCGAGCACTGATTTTCAGTTTCTCGAACATACCATTGATGGTGTCGCGAAAATCTTTCTGCAGACGCTGCTTCTCTGCGATAGGCACGAAACCTATCTCCATCCAGCGTCTCTGGAAATCCTTAAGGGCATTGAGGTTCTCGTCTTTGTCGTCACCAAACGCGTAGGCTTTCAGTTCGGCAAGGATAGCCTCTTTCTTCTCGAGGTTCTCCTGCTCAGAGCCACGCAGATTGTTGAAATGCTCAGTCTTGCGGTTGAAGAACTCGTCACAAGCACCACGGAAGCGGAGCCATACTTTCTCACTAAGCTTGCGGTTGACGGGACCTATCTGTTTCCATTCGTCCTGCAACTTCAGAATCTCTTCGGTAGCTTTCTTCCAGTCGTCGCGTTTTGCAATGGCTTCTGCCTGCAAGCAGAGGTCTATCTTCTTGTTATAGTTCTCGTTCTGCTCGTCCTTGAGCGACTCAAAATGGCCTTTCTTCTCGGCATAGAACTTGTCTATCAAGCCTTTGAAGTTCTTCCATATCTCTTCGTTCTGCTCACGGGGAACAGGTCCTATGCTCTTCCATACTTTCAGCATCTCGTCAATTTCGGCCGACTTGTCGCCCCACTGCTTTGAAGATGTAGGCATCTCGGCAGTGATTTCCTGCACTTTCTCGAGGAGAGCCTGCTTAGCGAGGAGGTTCTTCTCCTGCTCCTCATGGCGCTGGGCATAGTATTCGCGGCGACGCTCGTCGACCTGGTTGGCGGCGGTGCGGAAACGAGTCCATATCTCGTCATTCTGCTCCATCGGAACAGGACCTATCTCTTTCCACTGGTCGCGGAGGCTCTGCAACTCCTTGGCAGCCTTGGTGATAGAAGGCTCCACAATGAGCTCTTCGGCTTTCTCGCAAAGGAGGGTCTTCTTCTCGAGGTTCTTCTTCTGGTCGAGGAGCATCAGTTCCTTGTTCATCTTGACCTTGTTGAAGAACTGCTCGATGAGGAAGTGATAGTTCTGCCACAACTCGTTGACGTCGGCACGAGGCACATCACCGATTGTTTTCCATTTCTCCTGGATGGCGTTGAAGTTGTCATACGACTGCTTCATCGTGCTGGTTTCGTCGGCAATGACCTGACGCAACTCTTCGAGGATCTGTTTCTTTGCCTCGAGGTTCTTTTGTTTTGCAGCCTCGAGTTCATCTATATGTTTTTGTCTCCTCTCGCGGTAGACATTGTATACTTTTCTATAAGCTTCGGCAATAGCGTCATCGCCACCCTCATATTCGTCTTTGTTTCCGCCTTCTTCTATGAATTTGTCGAAAGCAGCCTTCTTCACCTCCTTGTCGAGCTCGGTAAAATGCTCGCGGATGGCAGCTACGCGGTTCTTGATACTTGTGATGTCATCAGCCTGAAGCAGTTCTTGTAGGGCTGCGAGCAATTCTTCGCGGCTCATGCCAGAGTAGTCAACTTGAGGTTCTTCCTCAATGACAGGAGCTTCAGCTTCATCTGTGTTTTCTTTGGTTTCTTGTGCAGGCTCTGCAGCATCTTGTGCTGGTTCTTCGCACTTGGCAGGAGCCTCATTTTCAGTGCTTACTGTGTTTACTGTACTTTCCGTTTGGCTTTGTTCCATTACGGGAGCCTCAGCTGGTGTGACTTCAGCAGATTGCTCTGCCAGATTCTCGGTGATGGGTTCCGATGCATTGGCGACATTCATTTCGTTCTGCATCTCTTTTGTTTCTTCCATTTCAGAAATTAATTTGTGTTACAAATACTTGTTTGTTAGTAGGATAACTTATTCTTTTGGCTTTTTTGCCTCAAGATTTGAAATGCAAATTTACATCTTTTTTTTTGATTCGCACTTTTTTTCGTTTTTCAATCTCATTTTTTATCCCAAATCGTTTATTCATCCTCAATCGGTCAGACAATAGTGAAATATCGGTTAGACAATAATACTAGGATAAACTTACATTCAAATAAAAAGCTTTTTATACCAAAGACTTTTTCTATTAGGCAAGATGTAGCCAAGTTGTTGGCAAGGAGTTGAGAGGGAGCTCCCATACAGTAGCCATACAGTACCCATACAGTAGCCATACAGTAGCCATACAGTCGAGTATGGCTACTGTATGGCTACT
>CADBOG010000116.1 GCA_902796265.1 uncultured Bacteroidota bacterium | reverse complement strand
CGTAGCCCAGCCAGGTCTGCTCACCTTCGCTCCATGCTCGTTTGCGGTAGACGAAATTGAAGATGGGTGCACCGTATTTGGCGTTGAGTTCACGCACTTTTTCCTCTCCGGCCTTTGCCACCTCATCGTCCCACGGCGCATCAGCTTCGCTATAGGCGGCTGCATCACCGATAAGGGTGTAGAAAAGGTTGACTTGCTGTGTCTTGGTTTTATTAAACTGCTCTGAGTTTAGGTGAGTTCCGTCTCGGTTGATGTTGCTTAGGTAGTATACTTCCAGTTGCTCCAGAAGTTCAATGGTCTTTGCCTTGTTTTTCAATATGGTAGGCATGATGACCATTGTGGCATATTCAGTAGGAATGATACCATCCTTAAATTTCAGTTTGAATGTCCCACGTGGCTTGTGGAGATGGTATAGAAGTCTATTGGTTATGTCGATAACTATCTGACTCATGGGAACAATCATCAACACAGCCAATATGATGCTCCATACGTTTATCTGCCACGAGGCCAATGCTATAGCTGCAAATGCTGCCAATCCCAGCGTGACAAGGACAATGAGCCAGATATAGATATGGGCACGCCTCTTCAGGTGTTTCTCGGGGAAGAGCATCCAGCCCACATGCTGATTGTTGGCATCGCTGTCGGCAACAAGCTTGGTGACAAATTCATGTTCGTTTACCTTCAGCTTCTTGCAGCGTCTTACAATCTGAGCACGATAGTCATCCTTCGTCTTGTCCTGCATCTGGTCATACATTGCAGCCTTCTCTTTCTTCAGAGCTCTTTCGCTAAAACTCACGGCATCTATCAGCTCGGCCATTGGCAGCTTTGTCATCTTCTTCAACGAGTTGAAGATGTTCATCATCATCAGGTTATGCTTTGCGGCATGATCCAGGTGCTCAAGGTCGGCAAGACTTTTGTCTGTCGGCTTGTAATGGTAGGCGTTTTCGGCGCGCAGCGTATTGCAAAGCTCAGCGAGTTGTGCTATCAGTATATGTTTTATCAATGGCAACAATGCACATACCTCAGGGTAGGTAAGATAGTCGTCCTGATTAACCTGTATCTGACTCAGGTAGCGGAACATCAGAGCTTTATTCATCTCGAAATGGTTCTTGTTGAGGAATCCAATCAGCAGATTCTCAATCATCGCCATACGTTTGGGCTTGATGTTTCGGAAAGCTTTCGACGACAATTCCTCCCTAAGCACTTTTTCTTGTTCACTTATCATGAAGTAGTTGTCAAGCACCCATTCGTTGGTGCTACCCACAAGACGCTCACTTTTGGTCTCTTCAACCAAAAGCATATAATAGTCGGTTATCGATTTGACGTTTTTCTTGAATTTTTTGTAGACGGAACTCATATAAGATGTATACTATATAATAAATGATTGCTTTTCTTGAATTTTATTAGCTGCCATATTATCAGCAACTATCTTTCAATCGTTGTACTTTATCTCCTCAAGGTTTTCCTGCACCATGTCTTTCAGCCATTTGTAGACCTTTACGTCGTTCATATCCATACCGTCAAGTGCTTCATGGATTTCGTCTGTGTCAAAGACGAATTCACCTTCGTCAGTGATGTGGCGGTAGATGATGTGGATATCCTGATGGGCAGCACAAAGCATGACGATGGTGCCTGAGAGGTCGCCCATAGGAGGGCGATCCCAGTGGTTGTGCTGGAACCAGAACTGGAGGGTGGTGCCTTTGCCTACGGTACTTTCAATCTTCATCCCTCCGCCACAGTTTTCGGTGTTCATCTTGATTAGAGGCAAACCCAGACCGACTTTGCGAGTGGTGCGTGAGGTAGTATATGGATCGGTTACTTTGGCGAGGAATTCAGGGCTCATGCCCTTGCCGTTGTCTTCGATGGTGAAATGGTAGATGTTGTCTTTCAGGCTATCGCGGATTGTAAGCTTTACTAAGGTGGAATTGGCGGCCGTGGAGTTTTCCATCAGGTCGTATACATGCATTGCAAGTTCTTTCATTGTGGGAGAGGTTGATATGTTGGATGTTGATATGTTTACTGTTGATGGGTTATTATTGTGGATTGGTGGCTGCGGTATGTGTTGACTCAGATTGAGTGCCTCCAAATTTGTCGAATTCGCAAATCTCCAAATCTTTAGGCTTGCCGTCCAACGTGAGTCGCACGAGTGTTGATACTTGATGGAATCCTTGTCTTCCGGCTGCTCCAGGATTGATATGTAAAAGATTGTATGTCTTGTCGTACATCACTCTCAGAATATGTGAATGACCGGCAACGAAGATGTCGGGCTTCTCACTCACCAGCAGCGGTCTGATTCTCTTTTCGTAATGGTCGGGATATCCCCCAATGTGAGTCATGATTATCTTCATGCCTTCACGTCGGAAGAGTTGGGTCTCGGTCAATTGGTACCTCATATCCCATGAATCCATATTGCCGAAAACGGCGACTACGGGTTTGAAATCACGCAGCTGGTCAAGGACACCAGGTCCTATGTCGCCAGCATGCCATATCTCGTCGCAATTCTCGAAAAAAGTATAGACTTGCTTGGGAAGAGTGCCGTGAGTGTCAGATAGTATACCGATGCGAAGCATAATGTGAGATTGATGGTTTGGAGTTTGATAGTTTATTGTTGGAAGTATGGATTTGTTTTTTTTATATATTTTTGCAAATTTACAAATAATTTCTAAATAAACGAAAAGTTTATCTTAAGATATTGAAAATTATAAAATTGATAGTTGCTTATCCACAACTGGTAAACACAGTTGTTTACATTGAATATTGAAAATTGAAGTGAAAAAAAACATTTTTAGTCGATATTTGCCGCAGACATTGTTGGTTATTGCTTCTGCTTTTTGGGGGGCATCATTCATTTTCACCAAGGGCTTGTTCCTCTCGGAGGAAGCAATTACTCCGACCATTATTCTCACGGGCCGCATGCTTATCGCCAGCCTATTCACTCTGCCTCTTTTGGCACTGACCCACAAGCTGAAACCTATCAAGAAGGGTCATCTCCGCTACTTTCTTATTCTCGCTTTCACCGAGCCTTTTCTCTACAGCATCTGCGAGACGGGTGGTGTGCAGTTCGTCTCTGGTAGTCTGGCTTCAATCATTGTCGCCACCATCCCGCTTTTCATCCCTTTCGGCATGGCACTTGTGTACAAGGAGCGGTTAAAAGCCCGTGCCATCATTGGTGTGGTGCTATCGCTGGTGGGTATCGCCTTGATGTCGCTCGACGATAGCATGTCTTTCTCTGCCAACCCCAAAGGGTTGATACTCCTCTCTTCGGCCGTTGTAATTGCTGTTGTCTACACCTTGATTCTTGTCAAAATACTCAACCATTACAGCCCAATAACTATCACCTGTTACCAAAACCTCATAGGTTTCTTCTACTTCCTCCCCCTGATGCTTATCCTTGACGGATCTCATCTTGCCCAGCTCAGCTTCTCACCGCGTATGTGGTTGATGCTAGGTTTCTTGGGTATCTTCTGCTCTACTGTTGCTTACATGTTTTTCAACTATGGTATGAAGCACTTGGGGGCAACAGCTGGCTCAGTGTATAACAACATCATACCAGTATTCTCACTCCTCCTTGCTCTCGCTATAGGACAGGAGACGATAAGCTGGATGAAGGTGGTGGGAATGGTTGTTGTCCTTATTGGCCTAACGATAGCACAACGGAAGAAAGTTTGAAAAAAGATTTCTCTTACGCAATAAAAAACGAAAGTAAGAGTTTTGATAGAAGACAATTGATAATTGATAATGAAAGTGAAAATAAACAAAATAATAATTCTCCTGGGTTTGGTGGCGTTACTTGTTGGATGTGACCGCTTCAAGGGGAAGGTTACAGCCCCTTCATTCTTGAAAATAAATGCCATAACCATCGAAGACGACCCTAATGACTCATGGAGTTATGACGACGGTTTCTTCACAAGTCTCGTGGATGCAGTGAATGTTGTCATATTCGTTGAGGGTGATACTGCAGAGACCAACCTCGGCACATTCCAGCTCCCTTGCGAGATACCCGTACTCCGCAACGGTAATATCGACCGTGTGCTAATCAATCCCGTCGTGAAGCAGGATGGTATTGCCGGCAAACGAATCTATTATCCATTCTATGAACCAATCACTCTCACCAATGTTGTTCTTAATACAGATGAGACAACGGATTTGGGCAACCTGGTCACACGCTTTATTCCAAAGTCGCAGATGAAGGTGCTATGGAGCGAATTCTTTGAACCAGGACCCAGTGAGTTCTCGGTTGATTCTGTGGTGGTGGCATGCAATGCTTCAGACACAGTCTGCTCTGGTTACGGATGTGGAGCTGTCTATGTGCTTCCCGAACAGGAAAGTGTAAGTTTTGGCACAGACACTACTATATTTATTGGTGATCCTACTGCGATAGTATATGTGGAGATGGAATACTGGAGTGACTTGGATTTCAGCATAGGATTGAACAATCCATCATACGCAGGAGGGTCGAACAAAATCAAGTCGCACATGACTATTTATGGCAAGCCAGAGAAAGGGTGGCAGAAAATATATGTTAACCTAGGAGCCTTATGGTCAAAGGAGTATAGGAATTACGAGTACATTCGACCTTTCTTCACCATCCGAAACGGAAAGAAGCAGGGAGGAAATCTGTATATCGATAATATCAAGTTGATTATCATGTGATGGGTGTATGGTTTCAAGTTTCAGGTTTCAGGTTTCAAGTTTTAATTTTCAATTTTCAATTCTCAATTCTCAATTTTCAATTCTCAATTTTCAAGGTCCAGTGGACCGCGCAGCGGTGCAAGAGCCTGTGGCTCGCGCAGAGGAGCCATGAGTAAAGCATTTTGAGCGTTGGATGTTAATGGTTTCAAGTTTCAAGTTTCAGGTTTCAGGTTTCAAGTTTCAGGTTTCAAGTTTCAGGTTTCAAGTTTCAGGTTTCAAGTTTCAGGTTTCAGGTTTCAAGT
>CADBOG010000115.1 GCA_902796265.1 uncultured Bacteroidota bacterium | reverse complement strand
CATCTTTGAAATGTGTAGAATCGTGTCGCGTATCTCGTTTTCAGAAATGGCGACATCGACCACCGGAACTCCAATATCCTGAAGCAAGACACATAGAATCAAGTCTTCACGATTCTTTTTGTCATAACGCATATAGTTAATGACCTTCTCTGTATCGGCAAGGGTAAAACGCGGTACATCTATCAGGGATAAAAGCTCATTGCAATAATCTTTGAATAGTTTTTCGCTGAATCCAAGTTTTTTAACAGAGAGATAAAGCTCACAAGCCATACCGATACCAACGGCAATGCCATGCTTCATAGGGATTCCCTTTTCGTGGGCAAAGCTCTCAATGCCGTGACCAAAGGTATGTCCAAAGTTTAGTATCTTGCGTATAGAACGTTCAGTAGGGTCAGCCTTGACTACACTTTGCTTGAAAGAGGCACAGTTGATGATAGAATTGAGATTGATAGAATGAGTGTCAAAATCCGATAAATACATCGTCTTGACAGCCTCAAAAAAACCATTGAGATACTCTTCTTCAGGAAGAGACGACAAGAAATCGGGATGAATGCAAATTGCCTCGGGATGCCAGAAAAATCCAACCTGATTTTTTGTATTGTCAAGATTGATAGCAGTCTTGCCACCAATTGCAGCATCGACCATACATAGGAGAGTAGTAGGAATATTAATATAACGTATACCTCGCTGATAACCAGCAGCAACAAAACCGCCAAGGTCACATACACAGCCTCCACCGAGGTTGACGATGACACTATGGCGGTCGGCATGAGATTCGAGCAGAGAAGACCAAAGCTGAGAAGCAACATCAAGACTCTTTGCATCTTCAGCAACAGGCACCTCGAAAAATTCTGCATTTTCTAAGGCCGAAACAGTAGCGATTAAAGTAGGGAGACAATGACTATAACTGTTCTCATCGACAATAATGAAGAATTTTGAACCCTTAAAGTCATGTCCTCTCAGCATCCTGTTCAACTTAGATAGAGAGGAAAGACGAGAAGGGAAAATCAACTTTGACATCATATAATATACTTATTATAAATAATATAGAAAAGAAACAGAAATAAAAAACTGCATACAAAAATACGAATAAAACAAATAATACAGTTTTTTTGTGTATTTTTGCATTTGCAAAAATAGATGTCAATGACGAAAGAACTGGAACTTTTGGCACCAGCAAAAAACCTTGAACAGGGAATGGCTGCCATCAATCATGGTGCCGACGCAGTGTATATAGGAGCACCTGCATTCGGTGCTCGGCAAGCTGCGGGCAACAATATTGAAGATATCGAAGAACTGGCAAGATATGCGCATATATATGGATCCAAGGTATTTGCGACCGTCAATACGCTTTTGTTCGACGACGAACTAAAAGCTGCCGAAGAGATGATGTGGAAGCTATACAATGCTGGAGTTGATGCCGCTATTGTGCAGGATATGGGTTTGCTGGAAACGCACCTTCCCCCCATGGAACTGCATGCCTCAACACAGACACACAACCTCGACCCTAGACGCATAAAGTTCTTGGAACAAGTAGGTTTCAAACGAATCATCCTAGCTCGTGAGACATCGCTTGAACAGATGAGAGTGCTTAGAAAGGAAGTCAATGCCGACCTTGAGGCTTTTGTGCAAGGGGCTCTGTGTGTATGCTACAGTGGGCAATGTTATATGAGCCAATACCTTACCGGACGTAGCGGCAACCGAGGTGCATGCAGTCAACCTTGCCGATCGGCATACAACCTGCTGAATGCAAAGGGCAAGATGCTGAAACAGAATGAGCATTTGCTTTCGCTAAAAGACTTCTCCGCAGCACAACATCTTGAAAGCATGATAGATGCAGGCATCACATCATTCAAGATTGAGGGGCGATTGAAAGACATCGCGTATGTAAAAAATGTAACTGCTTTTTATCGCAGCCTTCTCGACAAAATAATAGAAAGAAGAGATGAATACAAGGCCTCCAGTTCAGGGAAGACAAGATTCTTTTTCGAACCAGATTTGGAGCGCACATTCAACAGAGGATTCACCGACTATTTCCTTGTAGAACGGCATCACATGGCATCGCACGCAACACAGAAATCGATGGGGAAAAAGATTGGAACTGCAATAAACAGCAAAGGCAACGTGCTGAAAGCAAAACTGATGGAACCATTACATACAGGTGATGGGATTTGTTTTTTCAACGCTGACAACAAATTGGAAGGATTCTTGGTTAATCGAATTGAGGGAGACAAAATATTTGCGAATAAACAACTCGAAATTAGACCTTCAACAACACTTTGGAGAAACAACGACTATATATTCGAGAAACAGCTTCAAGGAGAAACATCTGAACGCAAAATTGCTGTTTCCATGGAACTTGCGATGACAGGTAAGGGTATTATTCTCAACATTTGCGATGAAGATGGATGCAGAGTTCAGGT
>CADBOG010000114.1 GCA_902796265.1 uncultured Bacteroidota bacterium | reverse complement strand
TAAATTCAATATAAATTTAGTGAATGTAATCCCCAAATTCAATATAAATTTAGCGAGTGTAATCCCTAAATTCAATATAAATTTAGCGAGTGTAATCTCTAAATCCAATATAAATTTAGCGAGTGTAATCTCCAAATTCAATATAGATTTGGGGATTACCCCGAAATGATTATTCAAATCTCAAGTGTTCAATGATTAAGGCTTTGTGTGTTTATTGACGATTGAGTACTTCTGTCGCTTTATCGATACAGCAGGTTTGCGTCTCAGTGATGATGCCATTGAGATGATGGGCGTGGAACGTTCAAAAGAGGCTGTGAAACGTGCCAACATTGTGCTTTATGTTGTCGATGGCGACGATTGTGATGTTGAGGTTGAAGATGTCACAAAGATTCTAAATGCAGATACCCAAAGTCTGATAGTGGTGAGAAACTGCATCGGAAAGTGATGCTATTGGTTAGCGTATTGCACCACCTCGTCGTGGAAGAAATCCAGTTGGATGCCGGCCTGACGGAATAATTCCTCGCTCTCTTGTCCACAGTGGTACTTATACTCGCAGACAACGCGTTTGATGCCACAGTTGATAATAAGCATGGCGCAAGTACGGCATGGAGTCATGCGGCAGTAAAGCGTTGCACCGTCGAGAGCAATGCCGCGCCGGGCGGCCTGGCAGATGGCATTCTGCTCGGCATGAACGGTGCGTACACAGTGGTTTGATATGGTGCCATCGGGATTGATGGTCTTGTGGAAGAGGTGTCCCACCTCGTCGCAGTGGGGGAGACCAGAGGGCGACCCAACATAGCCTGTGACCAGCAGTTGACGGTCTTTGACAATGACGCATCCCGAGCGGCCTCGGTCGCAAGTGGCACGTTTTGCGGCAGTATCGGCAAGCTCCATGAAGTATTCATCCCAAGATGGACGGTGGTAGGTGATTTTCTTGAGTACATCCTCTACCTGGCGGTTCAGGTCCTCGATGGTGCCACCATTATCAAAGCGGAAATCGGCTTCTTTTATGCAGATGCCAAGGTTCTGCTTGTTGGGGTCACTGTTGTTCATCTCGCGCTGTTCATTGGCTATAAAGGTGTCGAAGTCAATATGGTCGGTTTCAGAGCCACGAAGCACGGCACGCTCATATCTTACCTTGGGGTCGGCATCGACGGCAAAGAGGTAAAAGTTCTGTTTGCCACGAAGTGCTGCTACTTCGCCAGGGGTGCGGACGCTCTCGATGATGCAATTGCATCCTGAGGCTTGAGCCTGTTCGTAGAGCTGTTCTACAATCCACGAAGGGGAATGCTTTGCACGCAAGTCGTTGCCAACGATGGTCATCGTGTCGCGGTTTACCTCCATTCCTCTACGCTTTATCTCTTCGGTGATGAATGCACGCACTGAGTAGTGTACAAAACCTTTGTTTTTTACCAGATAGTCGACTATGGTGCCTTTCCCAGCTCCCAAAGTCCCTGTTATACCGATAGTTATCATATTGACTGTAAACTTTGACTATTATAATTATTGTTATTTATACGTAATCAGTGAATTATTGTTTCATTCATGTCTTTTTTGCGAATTTGTTAAGTAATGATTAAAAAATAAGGAGTAACGAAAATGAAAATTAAAAGGGAGTTAAAGAGGAAGTAAAAAAAAGAGTTAAAGAGGACAATACTTTTTGCTACAATATTGTAGACAAACGTATTGTCCATTTTAACTTCCATTTTAACTTCCATTTTAACTTCTCATTGTTATATGTTATTTTTTTACTATCACTAAGTAAAAAAAGCCGTCGAAAGGACGGCTTTTATGTAATACTTATTTGCGGATTGCTTATCTCTTTTCTGCGTGCTGGCGTGATTTCTTCTTGTGCTTATTCCAGAATCCATAGACTTCACTGACATTTCCAGCAGTTGTGAAGGCTGCTATCTCATTCTTGTTGATATAATCCATGAGTTTTGAGAACTCGTCTTTGTTGAGCAGAGCCTCGAGCTCTATGCTCTTCTCACCACTGTAACCGCCAATGACCTCATACATGGTGCATCCGCGTTGCAGGTCGTCGATGATATATTTGCGCAGGCGGTCGTAGTCTTTTGAGACGATGCAGACGCGTTTCTTGTTGTTGAGTGTTGCGGTGAAGTAGTCAACGACAAGTCCATTGATCCAAGTACCAATCAGGCCAATGATGACCATTCGGAAGGGGTTGATTGCAAAAGCGGTGCAGCAGATAACGGCACCAGCCACAGATACTGACGCTCCAATGTCGAAATGGAGGAACTTGTTGACAATCTTGGCGAGGATATCAAGACCTCCTGTGGATGCATTGATGCTGAACATCAGAGCTTGTGCGGCGCTGAGCAGTAGGACGAAGCAGCAGAGGTCAAGCCATGGGTCACCCATAATAGAAGGAGTCCCTGTCACGGGGTTGGGGTTGGCAAGGATATATTCACCAGCGGCATTTTTGGCATCCCAGGGGAGTATCTTTGCCCAGAGGTCGGTGAGGGGACCGAGGATAAGGGCTGTGTAGACGGTCTTGGCTCCAAACTCCCTATTGATGAGCAGGAAGGCGAGAATCAGCAGTATGATATTGATAATCATGATGAGCGTACCGAGGGAGATGAAAATACCCATGCCCTCGAAGATTTTGGTGAGGACAATAGAGAGACCGCTGATAGTACCTATGATAAGCTTGCTGGGTACGAGGAAATAGTAGACAGCGGCTGCGGTGATAGTCATGCCTACGGTCATGATGACCAGTTCAATCCAGAACTTTTTAGTTCCGAGAATATTGAGAATTTTACTCATAATTTGTTTGTTTTTAGTGTATTGAGCTATTTTTTTATTATTGTAAGAAAATGCAAAAATACATTTTTTTTCGGCTTTGCTTAATTTTTGTGCATCCAAAATCTTTATATTGATAGAAAATGCAAAAAAAAGGCTCTATAAGTAGCGTTAGAAGTGGCACTTTGGATTGCAAAATATTATCATTAATCTTTTAAAAAATAAAAAACCATGAAAAAATTTCACAATCTTATTATTGTCGACGAAAGCGGTAGCATGTCATCCATCGAGAAGCAGGCAGTTAGCGGAATGCTTGAAACCCTTAACAGCATCAAGGAGTCTCAGAAGCGCATCCCCGATGTTATTCAGACAGTGACCCTCATCACCTTCAATTCCGAGCATCTCAGCACTCTTTACAACTGCTCGATGGCCGAAAGTGTTGATGTCGACTCTATCCGTTACCTTCCTAGTGGCTGCACTCCTCTCTACGATGCCATCGGAACTGGAATCTCGCGCCTCAAGGAGGTGGCACAGAAAGAGGATAATGTCATCGTCACTATCATCACAGATGGCTATGAGAATTCATCGACTCGCTACACGCTAAGCGACATCAAGCGCCTCATTGAGCAGCAAAAGGAACTGGGTTGGACAATAGCCCTTATTGGAACCTCTAACCTTGATGTCGAGTCGATGGCTAAAAGTATGTCCATCAATGACCATCTCAGTTTCTCGCAGGATGCCAAGACCACAAGTCGTATGTTCCGCGAAATGGGAGCTGCACGTGAAGCACGTGTCTTTATGGCTTCAGAAGATATCGTAGCCCCATGTGGCTCTGCACTTTTTGACTGCAATTGTATGTCTATTGACGACGAAGACCAGTCGGTTGCTACTGCAGAGGAACGTGTTGCTCGCATCAAGAGTATTAGAGAATCCTTGAAAGACAATGATTAGTGAAGCGTGCAAGCCTTGACAGAACAGGTCAACGCATGAAGATATCGTTAAGTTCTTCGTTTGAAAGGTTGCCTATCCTTGCTAAAATGAAAGATGGACGTTTCTCAGGCGTGAGGCTTCCTCGAAGAGAGGAGCCAACTCGTAGGTGTCGAATCCTGATGCGGTGCCAATTGGCGGCACTTCGAAGAAAATGTTGTCATTGTCGTATGCAAAACGGGTGAAGTCCTCGACGTATGGTTCAATAGTCTCTATGCCGCCCTGCATGGTGGGAATGGCGAAACTGTTGCCGCTGAGGCCGGAAGTGGTGTGAGGATCGGCTCCGTGGTGTTCGATGGCCTCTTTTGCTGTGTTGCTGATGGGGATGCCCAGCAGGTTGCTCTCGAAGACGTAGATGTCCGATGAAGTGCGGCGCATGGCGGGCATGTAGGCAATCCGTCTGTTGGGTGAGAAGTCGGGCATGTATGTCTCCTCTTGCGGCATGGCCGACTTCGATGCAGGCGCCTTTTCTGACATAATCGTAGGGGCAAACGGTTCTTCCATATAGTTGTCTGTGGACACATCGATGGAAAGTCTGCGATTGATACTGTACGGTGGTCGCCTACGAGCCTCACCCTGTTTGAAGTAGGGTATGATGCGTTCGTTGAGGATTTTGTGGTAGCGTTGCGATACGGCAGAAGGAGTGATGCCTAGTGTTCCGGCAATCTCTTTGCTCTTATATCCATCTTGTAGCAAGGCGATGAGTATCTGTCGGTCGATGGCTCGGATGTCGAGTTCGCGGCATAGTTCGTCAATGGTTGAGCTGTAGTTGACAGTTTCGTCAACAAATGACAGTTCCTCTCGAGTGCTTCTTGTTCGAAGCCGTTCGTCGAGGCTTTCGTATATCATATTGCTCTGCAATGACTTTATCTTGTCGAGCATCACGAATCGGAAACCTCCCACCATCCATGTGCTGAGCTTCACGCCTGGTTTGCGGCTCAGCAGTGGTTCCCAATTCTTGAGTACCAGAGATAAGTAGTATTCATGTGCTAGTGAATAGAAATCCAACCCCTCACGCGACGAAAGATTGTAAACCTTGTCGAAGTGATGGTAGGCAATGCGGCAGTAGCCGTAGAAATAATCACGGGTAATCTGCTCGTCATGGTTGCGTAGCCCCTCGATAATCTGTTCGTCGGTAATGTCTGGGAAAAAAGTCATACATCAATAACGTTTTAGGAACATTATTATTGTGATTTCGATGATGAACGCCTGTGCCAAGCTGTCGGGCGAGAGTTGATCGGTCCCCGTTCCCACATCATGGCAATTCAGACAATTTGTTCGGATTCGATAATTGGCCTAAAAATGCAGAAAACAATGATCCAACACCATCCCATTTGGATGTAAAGATGCTCCAAACACAAGGGAAGGATACTCTGTTTGTGCTTGCATCTTGATACATTCAGTGTCTCTGGAATCATTAATCAAGTTCTGGTTCACCTTGTCAACTGCAGTTTGTATAGTGCCAACCAAAACATATCCCAATATAATTGTATTGCCAGGATAATACCCACTAAGCAAATGATCAATTCCCGAAGAGATATATCTTTTCGCATAATATGTTGAAGAGACAATACTCCGATGACCCGTCTTTTTGAAATCACTGGCATATAGGTTTTTAGCCTCCATATAATAGCAAACTCTATATGGGGCACCACTTGTATCGAAACCACCTAATTTGATATCTATTCTTGGTGCATCATCAACTTTTGATGGCATAGATGACATGTCTTCAGGCAATTGTCTCACCTCCACTACTGCAGTAACATGCGTCCTGATTGTCTCCTCATTATCGTTGATACCTTTCTTCAAAGCCTCAGAAACGGCATTTTCTGTCCAATCTTTATCAATAGAACAAGTCGTTTTGACCTCACAATATGCCATCTCCAACAGATGAAGGCAAACCATCTTGAAGGAATGATCCGCATCTGATACGAATCCACCCATCAACCCCATATTACCCATTTTGAGCCTCCTTCATCGAAAGAATTTCCGAGAAAACAGATGCACCGTCTTCTATAGCCTGCACCTCAGTCCAGTAACGGAGCTGATTTGGCTTGATCACCACAATGTTGTCCTCATCATACTCGCGCAGAGTACGTTGAACAATAAGGCCTTCACTATGTTTGGCGACAAGCGAGCGATATAGTTTTCTCATCATCTTCCGCTCTTCTTGACTGTCCAACTGCTTCAAAGTTTTTTCTTCCTTTCCAAATCTCACAACCACCATATTGAGTGGAGTTTGAGAATTAGGCACCAACACCTCTGGCGACACTCGAGTCTCAGAATAACGATAAAAGCCATTGAGTGACTCACACAAACGTTTTGCGTATGCTGAGAGTTGCAAATAATTGGCTGGTCTCATAGCATCTGCTCTTTCCTGTAGTGCAAACAGCTTCAAAGAGTTGTCATACACATCTTCCAGTACCTCTACCTCTAATGCCGTCAGCCCAAAAACGGAATAAATGAGTTTGTCTATCTTGCTGACTTCATCTTCAATCCCCCATTGCAACAATTCTGCTTGTTTTCTACAAATACGCTTGTAAAGAGTTACCAATTCTCGCTTTTGCTCTGCTGTTATCTTATCAAACGGTGAAGGCAGTCTCAACGTCTCATCTTCCAAAAGCAAACGCTCGCGCTCGATTCCCCACGTTGAAGAAGTAAGGAAGAGCAATGCATTGGCCATCTTGGAGTTCAGATAGGATACCAGCACCACCTTGTCCTCATCCTTCATTCCGTTGAAAACGAATGTGCTGGTGGTCGTAATCGCATTCCCTCCAAAAACACCAGCAATCACGCCTTCATTGTCTGGACACTCTTTCATCACAACATACGGGGTGTCAAAGATTCCTGGTTTGTTATTCCGATAGGCTTTCCCTTCGCTATTGGGCAGAGTAACATCTTGAGGAATAGAATAGCGTCCAAACTTAAGATTCAGGATTGCATCCGGAACAAAATCGGGCCTTGCGCTATCGGCATTGCAACCTCTTCCGTATATCCAGCCCTTTCCCCTAAAAGTATCCAGCAATGTGTGCTTTGTGTCCAGTTTTTTCACTATGCGATGAGACATCATGTTGCCCCATGCTCCAATCTTCCATATACGGGCATCGTTCTCTTCACAAAGTTCCCGAGGCAGGTACTTCACATCACAACTGTCAAGAACAATATCATACAACAAACTGGATTTCACATATGTTCTCGGAGCCCAGTAGGTAATGCTCTCTGATGGCCGTTTCGGTTTGGTTGCCTCGTAGAATAGGACTGCAACCGGAGTACTGGCCGATGAAAACAGACTGCCACCAAAGTTGGATGGCGCATTTCGAAAAACTGAGAAGTTATATATTTTCTCGATGTATGCCGTATTCAATAGCCAGTTGCGAAACGTTGCGTATGTGCCATTGCTGTTGGTCAGTATCTTCATATTGACCACTAAGGCAATTTCGCCAGTAGGGCAAATTGTGGTCACCTTATGTATAAAAGGCAACGACATCTCCGTGGCAAATCCAAATTTGTGGCAATAATCCTTGATTGACTGCTGGTCGTGCCGCGTTCCGTAAGGAGGGTTGCCCACTACCAAGTCCATCTCCGGCAACAATGCCGTCAAATCAGTCGCAATTGAATCCGTACACCACAGATTTCCTCTCACGTCTTCTTCGACATCACCATGTATCAAGCAAGGCAACTTATAAGCATCGTCTGCCCAGAGTGTTCTGGGATCCAATTCATTGATTAGGGTCAAATACAAACTGAAAGCCGCCACCGTTAATGCTGTGGCATCTATATCTATTCCGAAGATACAGTTGCAGAGAATCGACTGCAACGTCTGGAAATCGACAGAATCCGTCTGGTGTGCAATTTTCCAATTCCTGATTAAACGCTTATAACTCTCCACCAAAAATATTCCCGAACCACAGGAAGGATCCAACACTTTCAAATCCCATTTACCTAAGTTGGCAGGTATCTTCTCCGACAAGATAAGGTCTACAAGGTTAGTTGGTGTGTAATACTGTCCTTTTGAAGCCCTTGAGGTGCCCAGAAAGTGCTCGTATATTTCACTAAGCAATTCTATCTTGATAATGTCAAAACGGAACAATCGCCAGTTGCCATATATTTTTGGATTGTTCGACAGGTCACCATCAAGGAAGCACTTGCGCACAACATCTAAATGCTCAGGCTTTACGGCCTCCTTTTCCCCTCTATGAAGATGTGTAATATCGCCGTTGAAGTGCCGGTTCAGCACATCAAATAGCTTGTAGGTTGCATCTTTGTCCTTGAGGAGTTCAAAATAGGTCGTGCAACCTGGCTTTATTGCCTCGTAAACACCAGCCTCAGCTGTTGCTCCTTTGTCTTCAAGGAAGAGTACAAACAATGATCTGATTAACAGAGCATGGATATATTCCTCTTTCAGGCCTTCTTTCAGCAACTCTGCTTTCGTCCTGTCAAGGCTGTCAACCAAATAGGCATCAACTCGTTTGGAGATGTCAATTTTGATTTTATCTTTGCACGCTTGCCACAAAGCACCCGTATCAAGGGCCTCTCTGGAGAACAACGAGGCAAATGTGCCAAACGCAGTGTCCTCAATAGATGTGAGCATGATCTGCGCATCTTCAAGTTTTTTTTGACAGGCTGTATCATCAGCCACATAAGTGGGCTTCGTGTAGCAGTTATATGCCCTGGCTTCAAAATCCGAATAGGCAATCAACAGCAACACTTTCCTGTAGTTCCATGCATTATGCAGCACTTCAGAAATACTGATTGCATATTCTAGGTCGAATGTCTTGGTCTTAAAAAACAGTGCAGCGGGGTGACCGGCAATGAAATAACATTCATTAGCACCCAAACTTTTCAAATCCCGATAGTTTGGGTACAAACGATCCACCTCAGGCATTGTCAGCAACACGCCGTCATATCCTAGGTGATTAATTATACTGCCATTTCCATTCATATATTAAAGAAAGAATTCTGTCATTTTTTCAATCCACCAGAATAACGAATTTCACTCACATTTATTGTCTTCCGCAGAAATAATTTTTGCACACCCGCAAGGAACTCACAGACCTGAGCGACCTAATCACATTGGGACATAATCCGAAAGTTTCCTATGATGCCAGAATAAAGCGTATGGGCATAAGTTCGTGTCTGCACATCTTGACCAATTTATCAATATTGCGGCATTTCGGGAGGTCGCTTAACTACTCCCGAAACTTGAATAAGGGTTTAAGGAGTTTAAGGTGGGGGAATAAAATATTTTCCTCGGGTTTGAAAGAAATTGTGTATCCCACGACACCAGTACCAATTCGCCTTTCACGCATACGTCGCATGTAGAGAACGACAGGTTCAGGCTCTATTCCAAGGGTCAGAATGTGGCGGCATATCTCTACAGCATCAGGGAACGGCATCCGCTGTCGTAC
>CADBOG010000113.1 GCA_902796265.1 uncultured Bacteroidota bacterium | reverse complement strand
GACGACCTCAACGACGATATCGACGACCTCTCCGACGAGCTTGAAGAGACTGGTTCATATTCTAAAAGCACCTTCTATATTGAGAGCAACAATAAACTTAAATCAAGAATTGAAATAAGCAAAAACGACAAGCTGAAAACCAGGAAATTCAATATAACTGATTTTAGTGGATTGAATGTCGGTTCAAGCTTTGTAATAGTGATGTGCGACACAGTTGACCAAGTCACTATCCACATCAACGAAAAACTCGACAATTACTTGAGCGTCAAAGTTAAAAACAGCATACTAAACATATCTCTCGAACGCATCAAAGGCATCACCACGAAAGACAACGCCAAATGCGGATATATCTATCTGCCTTACAACACAAAGCTTTGCAAATTCTCCCTTAGTGGTATTGCCTCTTTCGCTACTGCATTGCCTCTCAACGCCAATAGCTTCGTTGTCGACCTCTCTGGTGCCTCCTCTTTCAAGGGCAAAGTCAATTGCACCAACTTCTCAGCCGACCTTAGTGGCACAGCACGCTGCCGGACAGACGTCAAATGCAAGTCCTTAGATGCCGACCTTAGTGGTGCCAGCCGTTTGGAGAGCAACATAGATTGTTCTTCTGCCAATGTCGACCTTTCGGGTACTGCAAAACTGAAAGGCAACATCAAGGCAACCTCTATTCAAGCCGGCATTAGCGGCGCTTCAAAAATTGAATTGGCCGGCAATTGCGATAAAGCAACTGTCGATATAACTGGTACTGGCAAACTGGATTGCAAGAAGTTGCATCTAAAGAGAATTTCAGGCGACATGAGTGGTGCAAGTAGTGCTATCATAACTTGCAGCGACTTTATAGATATGGATCTATCAGGCACCAGCCATCTTGTCTACTACGGCAATCCAAAGACCGACATCGATGCCTCAACAGCCACAAAGGTAGAAAGAAAATAAGGCATAAGGAAATAATAAGTATAGGTCGAAAACAATCCGAATTATCCGAATAATCTGAATACTAAGTTTGTAATTGAGTTTGTAATTAAACTGAAGAAGGCGGCGGCAGTTTTCCTGTCGTCGCCTTCACTATTCTTGTTTATACTATAAATTCTCAATTTTCAATTCTCAATTCTCACAGCCTTCCCGTGTGTTGGTATATATACTGCAGCAACGCTTTGACGAAGAACGAGTTCCGTTCCGGTGGATTACCCTCTACTGTTGTCGTGGAGAGATCCACGCAGTCGAGGCGTACAACTCCCGTACTGTCAATCAAATTGCAACCATTCTTGAACGAATGCAAAGCATATTTATAACCTTCCGCATAACTCTTCGACAACACGTTGCGGCTGAAGATGAATTCCTTTGCATCGAGTCCCATCTGTGCAAGCAATGTGGATACCATATCGCTTTGGTTCACAATGTAATCAATGTTTCTATGTTCTCGTACTGCTCCACCAATCCACACCATTGGTATATGTGCCAACGTTGGTTCTGCCAACGATTCCGAATTGTAGGTAGGCACTCCATGGTCGGGCATTATTATTACCAATAGGTTATCCCATACAGGCATACTCCTCAAACTATCTATAAATACTCCGAGACAACTGTCTGTATATGCAAAAGCATTCTTATGTTCGTCTGCAAGACGTTTCATTGGCACAATCCATGGTTCATGACTGCTAAGCGTCAATACGACATCGAGTCGATGCTTCGTTGAGTCTTTTGCTCTCTCATGTGAATAACCAAGCACCGAAGGCAACAACACATTTTCATCGTATGCACCCCAACTGCTTTCTCTCATAGCATCAGGAAAATAGGAGCTACCATCTACAGTAGTAAATCCCGTTTCCAACAGATAGCCACGCATATTTGTATAGTCGATATCGCCTCCATAAACGAAGCGCGTTGCATATCCCTCTGCCGAGAGTTTCTCGGCCAATCCGGGCAATTTGCGGCATACGTCTGCCATCTTCATAAGAGATGTTGTGGGCATACCCATCCATCCACTTAGATAAGAAACTACTCCTCGGTCGGTGCGGAAACTGTTTGCATAACAATGCCTAAAGTTAACACCTTCTGCGGCAAAACGTGTGATGTTTGGTCCCACACTATCGTTCATCACCATATCCCATCCTCCGCCTTCCCAAATAACCAACAGAATATCGGGGCGCTCATTATTTAGCAATGTGTCTGTTATCGAGGCGTCAAACTGATATCCAGGTGCGATGGCGGCTTCTGATTCAGCACTATCCATCAACTCGAACTCATGCTCGAAATCGACTGTTTTAAACATCGACCTGAACATATTAAAGAATGGGTTTAATGCAGAGTGGTTACAAAACTGATATTCTGAAAAATAAGCAAACGATGGATTTGCAGTACTCTGTGTAACACTTCCCCTCATGCCAAGGAATATTATGCCTGCTGTCGGGATGAATATTAGCGATGACCAACGTGTATCGGGTGCATCAAGATACTCTGTGGTTGCATGACGCAAACGACGCAGATAGTGCCACGTAACACCACCCAATAGTGCCAGCATAATTACAACCGTCCACCAGTTGAGACTTGCAAACATCTCTTTGGGTTTGTCAACATATATTAATTCTCCGGCATCGAGCTTTGCATCCCAAAAGAAATATAGAATCGTGTCGGCAAGGAATATGAGCGCCATCAAAAAGGCTGCAATCACATAGTAGGGAGTCAGCACCTTACGTAAAGGAAACTTCTTGAAAAAGAAGCTTATAAACATCACCAAGGCAGGCACTATGATAATGTAACACGCCGAGACAATATCAAGTCGCAACCCATGCCACAATGATGCCACACAGCTCCAAAAAGGTGCTCCATCTGCATGACCCATATTAATGAGCATGAAAATAATCTTCTGAGTTACAAAAATCAGAATAAGGGTAATGAATAATCTTAAAAGAAATTTGATACGTTGAATCATTAGTTTGTAATTAGTTAGTTAATAGTGAATTGATTAATGGACAGTTTCTATCATATTTAGGTAGTCTTCTTCGCTTATGATGGGGATGCCCATTTTTTCAGCCTTCTTCAATTTCTCTGGCCCCATCTTCTCTCCTGCAAGCACATAGTCGGTCTTGCCACTAATGCTACTTACCACTTTGCCGCCATGCTGCTGAATATTTGCCTTTATTTCTTCTCGAGAGAAACGGCTAAACACTCCACTTACAACGAATGATTTGCCACCCAACTCATTGGATTGTTGTGCATTATCGCTCGACAGCTCAAACTGCAAACCTGCTTCACGCAGACGCTCTATCAGTTCCCGATGACGTGGCTCGCGGAAATAATCGTAAATGACTGCTGCCGTTTTCTCACCAACATCTTCTACTGCTGCAAGTTCCTCTGTTGATGCTTCCATCAGCGAATCTATACTCTTGAAATGGAACGCCAACTTGCGTGCACCTACCTCACCCACAAAACGAATGCCGAGGGCAAATAGTACTCTTTCGAAAGGCACCTCTTTTGACTTTGTTATTGCAGATATAATGTTGTCGGCACCTTTGTCTTGTATAGATGTCTTACGCTGACCCAATTCATCATAGTCTTCAAGACCAACAAGTTGCTCTCGCCGCAGGGAATACAGGTCGGCAATATCACGCACAAGACCTCGACGATATAGCAAATCGAGTCTTTCTCCGCCTAAACTGTCGATATTCATTGCTTTGCGTGAGACAAAATGCTCAAGACGACCCACTATCTGAGGTGGGCAACCATCCTGATTAGGACAGTAGTGACCGGCTTCGCCTTCTGCTCTCACAAGACGAGCTCCACACTCAGGACAATTGCTGATATACTGAATAGGAGGTGCATTCGGATTTCGTTTCGAGATATCGATGCCTACCACTTTGGGTATTATCTCACCTCCTTTCTCAACCAACAGATAATCGCCCTCATGTATATCCATCTTCTCGATAAAATCTGCATTGACTAACGTTGCTCTTCTTACCGTGGTTCCACCTAACCATACTGGTTTCATATTGGCTACAGGAGTGATGATTCCGGTTCTACCCACTTGAAAAGAGACACTCTCTAACGGTGTGGAAACTTGCTGTGCCTTAAACTTATACGCTATTGCCCATCGTGGCGATTTGGCAGTAAGTCCCAAACGTTCCCAGAGTTCCACCTGGTTGACCTTTATAACAATACCGTCAATTCCAAAGGGTAGATTCCATCGCTCATTGTCCCAATAATCAATAAATTGGCGAATCTCATCAATATTGCGACACTCTTTAATATATGGCTGCACCTTGAAACCCATCTGTTTGGCCGCTTCAAGACGACCAAAATGGGTCGCGTATTGGGAATCTATAGTTGGCAATTCTAAATTGTCCGGCAGCATCATGAAGTACATGCAGAACTGGAGCTTGCGTTTGGCGCATTCACTCGAATCCAGCAACTTTAGGCTTCCGCTGGCTGCATTACGGGGATTGGCAAAAGGTTCATCCCCATCCTCTTGACGCTGGCGATTGAATGACTCAAACTCATTGAAAGGGAAGACGACTTCACCACGAGCTTCGAAATCGTCGGGATAGCTTCCTCTTAGCCTCAAAGGTATAGTGGCTATTGTGCGAGCATTCGAGGTTATGTCATCGCCAACTGCACCATTGCCTCGCGTAACTGCCTGAACCAATTCTCCATGTCGATAGGTAAGTCCAATGGCAACCCCATCGTATTTCAGTTCACAAGTATAGCTGAAAGATATGTCACCCAACAACTTACGTGTCCGCGACTCAAACTCCTCGATTTCTTCTATGGAATAGGTATTGCCAAGCGAGAGCATGGGGAAACGATGCTTCACCTGCTTGAACGCCTTGCTGACCTCTCCACCCACTCTCTTGGTTGGGGAATTGGGCGATGCCAATTCTGGATACTGACGCTCAAGGTCCTGCAATTCGCGAAGCATCTTGTCGAACTCGAAGTCGCTCACCAGCGACTGGTCGTTCATATAATACTCATAATTGTATTTGTCTATGAGAGCCGTCAGCTCCGTTATTCGCTTGCTGGCTTTGTCTATCTCTTCAAAATTACTAAATAAGTCCATAATAAACCATTCTATCAATCAGTCAATCAATCAGTCAATCAGTCATTCTATCGATCAGTCAATCAAAATACTACCTTTGAAATTGTAAGAAACTGGACCTGTCAGAAAGACATCTGTATAAGACTTGCCTGTTGCGTTGAAGTCAACCTTGAAATCACCCCCACGAGCAACCACTTTACGGTTTCCACTCACTATAGCACAAGCTGTTACACCTGTTCCACATGCCCAAGTCTCATCTTCAACACCTCGCTCATACGTACGCACAAAAAGCCGTCCGTCAGGAAGGTCCTCGATAAAGTCTACGTTTGTTCCTTCTGGAAACTCTTCCTTGTTATTACGAATGCGACGACCCTCTCCAACAACATCAAAATATCCCAAGTCTTTGACTCGCTGCACATAATGAGGTGAACCGGTATCTAAAAACCAGCCATCTAGACATCTACGCACGTCGGCACAAGCAACATCATGCATACCAAGTCGAACAATGCCTACCGAATTTTGAGGGTCCCAAAGAAGCATATCTGCTTCATGTGGGCCATCGAACCCGATGAAAGAGAAGTGCCCCTCGTCGCCAAGCCCAAGCCTATGTGCAAAAGCAACTATACAGCGCCCACCATTTCCACACATAGAGCCGAGACGACCATCGCTGTTGTAGTACTTCATCTCAAAGTCGTATGGTGCATCTGCTTTCCCTAGTGTCATAAGGCCGTCGGCTCCAATGCCGAAACGTCGATGGCATATATGTGCTATCTGTTCTTGTGTAAGGTGCGGGTCATTCTCACGGATGTCGATAAGGACAAAATCATTGCCTGCACCATCATATTTATAGAATTTCAGTTCCAATGTTGTAGTTTTTAAATATTTACTTTTTTTCGACTCCTGTCATCCACATACCACAATTCACCATCAACCATCCACAATTCACCATCAACCCTTCATCACTCTCTTTTCACTCATAATCATACACCTCTTCCCACTTCTCGGGTTTGTATTCCGCATCGATGATACGTCTGCGCGAAAGCAGAACCATCAACGAGCATATTATTATCGAGAAGAAAATAATCGAATATACCATACATTGTATTCGCTCCGCATATGGAATCACCTCATATCCTGCCACTTGATTAATCTGCATCGGCATTGATCCCAACACAGCCGACACCAATCCTTTTGGCATCATTATGGAGACAATCCAGCGATCGGTAGGTGTGTTTTTGTATCCAACTATAAAGATTAGGATAAGGCGAGCAACAAAAATAGCTGCGGCGATTATCACTCCGTAGACAAGCGCCATCGTATCAGTGAATGGAATGCAAATACCAATATATACGAAGTAGAAAGTCTTGAGTATGAATACCATCTCCTTGAAGAAAGATTTCTCCGAATCCTCCAAAGAGTGCATGTTTGGCATCTTGCGCTTATACAATTTTTGCAGGAACGAAATCTCGAAATAGGAGGCGTTTCCGAGCACTATGCCAAATGCGAGTGCTGCGATGGCTCCACAATAGCCAAGTGCCTCGGTGATACCATAAATCACGAAGATAAATGCCGGCGTTAGGAACATAGAATTCTGGCGTCGTCGCACTCGGCGCAAAAGGCTCGACCATACAATCCCTCCCACTACTCCCAACAAAAGTGCCATAAAGAAGGAAGCCAGCACATTTCCTGCAACACGTACGAAACTGATTTGCCCCAGTTTGAATCCCTCGATGAATGCAAGTGTAACAACTATACAGAAGACTGCCGATATCGCTGACTCAAGGGTGAGTACGGTGCGCGTCTGTGCGCTTACTTTCATCTGTCGTATCATCGGAATCACAATTGCAGCTCCCGTTCCTGCCACCATGCTTCCAAGCAACAGCGATGCTCGCCAATCAAGCAACGCAACGTAATGTGCTATTAGTGAAGCCGTCAGCAACGATACCACAAATGAGCCACTAGTCACCTGCACCATTCCAAGCCAATACTTTCGCAAATCGTCAATATGAATATCCAAGCCGCTGTCAACCAATATGAAAACAAGCGTAACTGATGAGAAAATGGCGCCCAAATTGCCCAACATTGTAGGATGAACCCAACCCAATACAGGACCAACAATGATGCCGATGCCGACAAGCAAAAGGACATCTGGCACACGCCGTTTGCTGAAAATAGCTGAAAAAAGATGTGCGCAGAAAATCAGTATTCCTATGAAAATCAGTGTTGGACCCAATGATTTGTTTTTTTACTTGCTGTTAACAATGATTTGTTCTTTTACTTGCTATTATAGTGATATATAAGTCTACAATTTAGACATCTTCGTAATTTGATTTCAAAAATCAATATCGGGGAAGAGTTTGCGAAGAGATAGCATAGCCGGATTCCGTTGAGCCATTTCGTCAAATTTGTCGCGCGGCAAATATGCCTTTACGGTAACATTTTCAACGACGACAACGGCCTTGTATTGCAGCGAGTCGTTGCTGGTGGCATCTCGCAGAAATCCCAATATGCGTGTCTGGTATTCGCGCAGATAGTTGTCGAGCAGTAGGTTTGGAACTTGTATATGGAAAAGGTTGTTGTTCTTGAGAACCACCTTCTTGTCTGCTATAAGGTCATGAAACTTCTCGTCATCCTTGCTGTTTTCCACCAGCTGTTGCCACAATTCCTCAAGGCGCTCTTGTGTTAGCTGCTCTACCTCTCGGCTTTCGAGCGATGCCAACGGCTTGATATCGATGTTTGTGTTAATGGAGATGGATGTGAGTCGTTGAGTGGGTATGCCAGCAATAGGCATCTGATTGCCTGATTGTTCTCTTTCTTGGCTATTTGCTTGGTTGGTAGATTGGTTATTTGCTTGAGCTGGTTGATCGCCTTGAGCTGCGGATTGAACATTGTGCATAACGGAAGCTGGCTCTTGCTCAGAGGATTGTACTCCTTGGGAAGAGGTCGTCGACGTTTGTGTTTGGTTGTCGGCAGTTGGGGTTATATGTTCCGCTTGTGGCGATCTTGCTATCTAACCCGCTTGTTGTTGCTGCAGATTTTTCATCACAGCGGCAAGTTTCATGAGGCAGACTTCTACAAAGAGACGTTTGTTATTGGCATCGCGATATCGATACTCGCTGTCGGATGCTATCTCCAAATATCTCATTATCAAAGGTAAACCACATGCGGCCGACTGTTGGGCGAATCGCTGGCGATAGTTGTCGCTGACGTCAAGCAGCTTATGTGTGATTGGGTCAATACTAACCATAAGGTTGCGTAGATGCTCAGCAAGCCCTGTAATGAAATGTTGACCATCAAAGCCACTATCGATAATTTCTTGATAGAGAAGCAATGAGTTGGCAATATCTCCTGCCCGGAATAAATCCACAAAGCGGAAGAAATAATCCGCATCGAGCATGTTGAGGTTCTCAAGGCATCCTTTATACGTTAGATTGTGCCCCGTGAAGCTAACCATCTGGTCGAAAAGGGAGAGGGCATCACGCAATCCTCCTTCGGCTTTTTGGGCGATAACCGATAATGCCTCGGGTTCGTATGCGACTCCTTCCTGCGATGCCACATACTTCAAGTGATTCACGATATCGCTTGTCTGAATTCGCTTGAAATCAAAAATTTGGCAACGTGAAAGTATAGTGGGTATTATCTTGTGTTTTTCGGTGGTGGCAAGAATGAATTTGGCGTATGCAGGAGGTTCCTCGAGGGTTTTGAGGAAAGCGTTGAAAGCCTGTGCTGAGAGCATATGAACCTCATCTATGATATAGACCTTGTAGCGACCCGATTGCGGTGGGATGCGTACCTCTTCTACAAGTTTTCGGATATCATCGACGGAGTTGTTCGAGGCGGCATCCAGCTCGAAGATATTCATCGATGTGCCTTCGTTGAACGAGCGGCAGGATTCGCATTGGTTACATGCCTCTATATCGGCCGTTGGGTTGCTGCAGTTGATAGTCTTGGCCAAGATTCGGGCACAAGTAGTCTTGCCTACTCCTCGTGGCCCACAAAAGAGAAATGCCTGCGCAAGTTGACCAGTACGGATAGCATTTTTGAGCGTAGTGGTAATATGCGATTGACCTACGACACTTTCGAACGTCGCCGGACGATACTTACGCGCTGATACTATGAAGTTTTCCATAAATAAACCATATCTGATTCAGTTTGCAAATTTACGAAAAAAAAATCATTCACGCGCATATTCATTATATTTTTGTATTTTTGCAAAAAAGAATGAAAACCCAAACATACAAATAAATAACACAATATGAGCACAATACTTGTTACCGGAGGTGCCGGATTCATTGGATCTCACACTTTGGTTGAACTGCGCAAGGCTGGACACGAGGTAGTGGTTGTTGACAACCTAAGCAATTCGTCGCCCGAATCGCTGAACCGCGTTGAGAAGTTGACAGGTAAATCTGTGAAATTCTACGAAGCCGACATCCGCGACCGTGCTGCATTAGAAAAGATTTTTGCTGAGAACCACTTCGATGCCTGCATCCACTTTGCTGGTTTAAAGGCTGTTGGTGAATCTGTTGAAAAACCATGGGAATACTATGAGAATAATATTGGCGGCACACTTGTGCTACTCGACACCATGCGCAAGGGTGGATGCAAGAACATCATTTTCAGTTCGTCTGCTACAGTTTATGGTGACCCCGTGGAGATACCTATTACCGAAAAATGCCCAAAGGGTCAATGCACCAATCCCTATGGCTGGACAAAGAGCATGCTCGAGCAAGTAATGATGGATATACAAAAAGCTGACCCTGAATGGAATATCGTCTTGCTGCGTTACTTCAACCCCATCGGTGCACATCCCAGCGGGACAATGGGTGAAGACCCCAACGGCATCCCCAACAACTTAATGCCTTACGTTACCCAGGTTGCCATCGGCAAGCGTCCGGAACTTGGCGTTTTCGGCAACGACTACGACACTCCCGACGGCACAGGAGTTCGCGACTATATTCATGTTGTAGACCTTGCTCGTGGTCATGTGGCTGCTCTTAAAGCCATTGAGCGCAAATGTGGTTTGGGCATCTACAACCTCGGTACCGGTCACGGATATAGCGTTTTGGATGTTGTTAAAGCATTCGAAAAGGTCAACGGCGTAAAGGTCCCCTACTCTATCAAACCGCGACGTGCCGGTGACATCGCTACTTGCTACAGCGACCCCTCTAAGGCTGAACACGAATTGGGATGGAAGGCCGAATTCGGCATTGAGGAGATGTGCCGCGATAGCTGGAACTGGCAGAAACAAAATCCTAATGGCTATAAAGGATAACTCTCAAAAGCAATACTATACCCAATTATTAATGGCTTTTGAATAATCAACAATACCATGAAAAAACTCTTTTTGATTATTACCATGCTGGCATCATTCGGTTTCGCCAGCGCACAAGAAAAATATTATGACGAATCCATCAACGGAATGGAGCAGATTCACAACGCAATAGCCGAAGCTGCCGAAACAGGACGCTATGTCCTTTGCCAGGTTGGTGGCAACTGGTGCCCTTGGTGTATCCGCTTCGCTCAATTCGCCACCACCGACACCGCCATTGCTCCCCTTATTAAAGAGGAGTTCATCTACATCCATGTCAATTACTCGAAGGACAACAAGAACCCCGAGGCGATGGAATACCTTGGCAACCCAGCACGCTTCGGCTTCCCCGTATTCGTCATTCTAAACGATGAGGGACGCCCCATACACATTCAGGAGTCAGCATCTCTTGAGGAGGGAAAGGGCTATGATCGAAAAAAAGTGAAGAATTTCCTAAGCCTCTGGACAAAGAAAGCAGTAACAACGCTTAAGTAAAAACCACATCTCCAACTCCTACTTAACTCTAACCTAACTCTAACTTAACTCTAACCCACATCCACTCCAACCACACATCACTTCCTCCCGCCAAAATGGGTTTACCCCGTTTTATCATCCCCATCTTCATATTATCTAATCACTCCTCTACGGAATGCTGAACGAGGAGTACAACGTGGCTTTTGCATAAATCGTCAAGCAAGTGGGTAAAATGTTCACGTGCATCCTTATCCATCCAAGCGGTGGGTTCATCAAAAAAGAGCACCTGGCCGTCAGCAAATAGCTGACGTGCAAGTGCGATACGTTGCCATTGTCCCATGCTAAGTTCTTGACCATCATCAAACTGCCGTCCCAGTTGGGTATCTATCCCCTTTGGAAGATTATTGACGATTGTTTCGGCATCTGCATTGCGAAGGGCATCAGCCAAACGTAATGCATCACCGCGATGGTTTAAATCACCAAATTCTACATTCTCGCGCACAGTGAGTTGTAACTGTACATAATCCTGAAAGATTGCACTAACATTGCGACGTAGGTCAGCCAAAGAAAAACGGCGTATGTCGATACCGTTTATTCTTACAGAACCTTGCTGTGGGTCATAGAGTCGCAATAACAGCTTAAGCATGGTTGTCTTACCAAAGCCATTTTCGCCTCGGATATAAGACACTTCGCCTCGCTCGGCACGAAACGAAAAATGCGAAAGCGTTGGCTGCATCATATCGGGATATGAAAAAGTGACATCGTCGAACTCAACCTTCGTTACTCTCTCGGGGAAAGGTTCAGGATTATCTGGTGTAGTAATATTTGGCTTTAGCTCAAGGAATTCGAATAGGTTGTTGATGAATAGTTTATGTTCATAAAGTCCACTTATGCCACCAACAAGGCTTGAGAGATAACCTTGACCACGGCGGAATGCTTCGAAGAGCATCACGAATGAACCAACCGTGATAGCACCCGTTGAAACGGGTTTGAGCATAAGAAGCACACAGATGCCTACGGCTCCCACCTCCACTATTGATGTCAATGCGTCGTATACTGCAAGGCGACGAGAAATCCGAAGTAAGCGGTCGACAAGCTGGCGGCGAATAGAGACGTAGAGTGAGCGTAGATAATCACCAAGGGCAAAAGCCCGAACCTCTTTGGCATAAATGCGGTTAGTAAGTAGGGCTCCATAGTAGCTACTACGACGAGCCAGCTGTGTGGTTTCGCGACGGAAACGATAGATGCGACGAGATTTTACAAGACGTACGGTAAATGTAGGAATCATGGCCACCAACATGACAACAACGACCTGCCATGAGGCAACAAGCAACATAACAGCAACACCACCTAATGAAATGAGAGCACCAAAAACGGAAACGAGGTTCTCAAGTATTCGTATGGGACGAAAGGCTGCCTCTTGCTGTGCTCGATGAAATGTATCATGAAAGCGAGGATTATCATAGTAGGCCATATCAAGGTGAAGAGATTGTGTCTGGATAAGGCCATTGATATGGTCGATAAGTTTCTGTGTCAGAATTTCACCATTGAGTGAACCGAGTATTGATATTAGCCTGTTGAGCAGCATGATGGCACAAAAGACTGCAATGGAGATAAGGACAGCAGAAATGCCCGAAACTGAATGCTGAAAAGTAAAGAATGTGAAATGCGAATCCACCAAAAAATCATTGGGTTGGCCATAATAACATGATGCCACAGAAGTTATGCCATCAACCATAACCTTAAGAACATATAGGTTGGCAAGGGGAAGGATACTACCAAGCGCGGTATATAGAAGCTTGAGCAGAAAGCCTTTGCGGTCGCATTGCCATATTATTTTAAGGGCGTTTCGCATTGATATTTGACATTATTTGTTTGTTTTAACAACTGCTATGCACGATTTGCATCAACACAACCTACTACAACTCCTTCACAACTAGTGAACCGTTGACATAATCTATTACTTGTACCGATTGGCCTTTTTCAATGAAGCCGTACTGAGATACAGCGTCGTATGTGCGTCCCTCAATGACTACTTTACCTGCTGGACGCAATATTGTTGCAGCTTTGCATTCCTTTCCTATGAGCATCTGCATTTGATCTGCGGCAACGGTAAATCCTTCGCTTGTTTTTTCTGTGGTAGATAGTGCAAGTCCTCCAAAGAGTGTACTCTCAAATAGTTTCTTTCCCAGCCATATACTTAAAGGTAATGAGATAGCGATGGCGAGCATAACCACCATCAATCTATTGCTTACAATGCCTGCAGGAATGCCAGAAAAATCAAAACCCACATTACCTACCATACTGAATACCAAACCAACAACCACACAAACAATGCCAGAAATACCAGCAACACCAAAACCTGGGATAACGAATATCTCAATCGCTATCAACACCAATCCGATAATGAATATTATTATTTCCCAATATGTAGCAAGACCATCAAGATAAAGCGGAGCAAAATAGAGTGCTGCTGCCGATAGTGCCAGTATTAATGGGAATCCAATGCCTGGTTGTTGTAGTTCGAAATATATTCCACCAATAATAAGCATTATCAGTATTCCTGAAACAATTGGAGTAACCAAAAAACCTATTAGCTTATCAATGAATGAATAGCGTTGTTCATGTATAATGTACTCTTTGACTCCTGCATGATTGAGGAGCGTCTTGACATTATCGACCTCAGCTTCGCAATAGCCATATTCTATGGCTTCGGATGTGGTGAATGTCAAGACCTTGCCACTATCACTAATACCGTTGATATGAATGTCGGGGTCAACCATAGCTTGAGCAATATCCGGACGTCGTCCTCGGGCTTCAGCTGTTGTGCGCATCAAAGAGCGCATGTAGCTTTGGTATTTGTCTGGTTGCACCTCACCTGCCATATCTACCACAGTAGCCGCTCCGATAGATGAGCCACTGTGCATGTATATGCTGTCGCAAGCAATAGAAATAAGAGCACCTGCAGATGCTGCATTATTGTTTATGTAAGCATATACAGGAATGTCTGATTGCAGAAATGCTGTACGGATTTTGTCTGCATCATCGAGTGTTCCTCCGAATGTGTTGATATGAACCACTATTAGGTCTGCATCAATTTCTTTTGCTTCTTCCATAGCCTTCTCGACACGAAGTGATGCCGGAGGAGCTATCTCCTCGTCAATAGAAAAATGGTAAACAAGTTTTTGTGCCGATTGGGAAATGGCAAAAAAGGGTAAAGATACCAAAAGAAGGAAAAAGAAGATGATTTTCATAATTCCAAAATATGAGATATGATTTGTTAACGGGAATTCAGGTTAAAAATTGCCAATTTATCGATTATTTCGTTGAAAATATGATTGTTTGTCGCAACCATCTCGCCGCCATGAAGCCAATCATTACCACCGCTAAAGTCACCAATTATGCCCCCTGCTTTCTCTACGATAAAGGCTCCTGCTGCAACATCATAAGGTTTAAGTCCATACTCATAAAAACCATCGACACGACCGCAAGCAGTATATATAAGGTCCGCTGCTGCCGAACCGAGGCGACGCACACCATGTGTGTTGCGCATTGTCCATTCGAGGAAACGCATATACTGCTCCATACGGCTAAAGTTTGTGTAAGGGAATCCCGTTGCAATAAGGGAATCGTTGAGCGAATGTGCATTCGAAACACCGATTGCATTGCCATTAAGAAAAGCTCCCTCTTGTACAGAGCAAGCAGAGAAACACTCCTGTGCCCATATCTCGTCAACAACTCCTATAACCATCATTGGACGCTTTTTATCATATGACAACTGATTATCCTGCAATGCAATAGAAACACATGTAGGTGCAAGACCATGAATGAAGTTCGTTGTACCGTCGAGTGGGTCGATAATCCAAGTATAACGTGAACGGCCTGTGGATCCGGCGGTTCCTTCCTCTGCAATAAAATCGCTCTCTGGAAGTAGTCGGCGGAGCCGCTCTACAATGCGACGCTCAGCTTCGCGGTCAAAACGGGTCACATAATCATGAACGCCTTTAGATTCGGAGGAAACAGCACCCGTGAGTTTCTTACGCTCACCGCTGAGATATTCTCCCACTTCAATGGCGAGTTCTATAACATTGGCGCAAAGGTCTTTCATAACTTGATTGTATTAGTCGTTGAGGGCAAGACCACCAAGGGACGTCTCCTTGTATAGGCTTGGGAGGTCTTTTCCCGTGAGTTTCATAGTTTTGACAACTTTGTCGAAGGATATTATGTGACGTCCATCACTCATCATGGCATAAATATTGATATCTAATGCTCGAAGGGCTGCCATAGCATTTCGCTCTATACATGGTATCTGCACAAGGCCGCAAAGTGGGTCGCATGTTAGACCCAAATTGTGTTCCATAGCCATCTCGGCTGCGTATTCAATCTGTTTGGGACTTCCTCCAAAAAGCTGATTGCTGGCAACGGCAGCCATCACACATGCGCTGCCCACCTCTCCTTGACATCCAACCTCGGCACCACTGATGCTGGCGTTTGTCTTAATGACGTTGCCAAAAAGTCCTGCTGTTGCCATTGCTCGAAGAATTTCCATGTCACTAAAGTCGTGAGCTTTCTTAAGATGATATAGCACGGCAGGCAGCACGCCCGACGACCCGCATGTAGGTGCTGTTACAATCTTTCCTCCGCAGGCATTCTGTTCACTGGTTGCTAATGCGTATGCTGTCACTAATGCTCGGCTCTGAAGAGAGGGTTTGAAAGCCGAAGCTCTAATATAATATTGATGAGCCTTGCTACGCAAATGAAGCCCTCCAGGTATTACACGGTCGTTCTGCAACCCCTCTTCTATGGTCTTTTGCATTTGCTGCCACATTCCCTCCAAATAATCCCAAAGGCTTTCATCTTCGTGGCGTTCAACATATTCCCAAAAACTGAGACCTTCCTTCTCCATGAATTTCATTATCTCCGCCATGGTATTGTGGGGATAGACTTCGAATCCGTCTTGGGGAATATCCAACGGAACTATGCCGTTTTCGGTTGACAAGTCGCCACCTCCAATGCTGTATACCAACCAGTCTTTAGTGGTGTTTCCGTTAGCATCCAAAGCCTCAAAGAGCATCCCGTTGGGATGGAAAGGCTTGACAATGTCTGGACGCCATACTATTTCAACTTGTTTGGGAGCCAACCCTCTATAGATAGCCAATTCGGTATGGTGTCCTTTGCCTGTAGCGGCAAGGGAACCGTAAAGAGTGACACGGTAGCGGACGGCATCCTTTGCACGTTCCGCAAACAGCTCCGCAGCTCGATGAGGTCCCATTGTGTGGCTACTGCTGGGTCCATAGCCACATTTGTATATTTTTTTTATTGTTTCCATAATTCAGTTGTTCATAGGGATTTTCTGGTTTGTCTACCAATTCATTCTCTGTTATTTGCTGCCATCAATAACTATTGGCTGAGTATAGCAATGTGCACCACACATCAACAATTTGTTATCAGTTATATAATCTATCATTTTTTTGCGGGTCATGACTGCTTGTGGATAATCTCCATCATAACGTGCGCAGAAATCGGGATATGTAAGCTGTAGATCCTCTGCATGTACAAGGTCTCCAACAAATAGGCAGTTGCCAACTCTATATACTGTATGTCCAGGAGTATGACCAGGAGCAAGCATTGCAATCGCCAAACCGTCTATCAATGTGTCGCCATCTACAAACGGACGCACCTTGTCAGCATACGATGCCAATACCTCTTTCCACTGGGCATTTCGTTCTGCAAGCACACCACCATCTGCCCACGCATTGAATTCTTCTACTGAAAGATAGATATCGGCATTAGGGAATGTTGGCATACCTGCTCGAAGCAATCCTCCAATATGGTCAGAATGAAGATGTGTGAGCAATACAGCACTCACTTTCTCTGGCTTTACGCCTAGAAAATCTAGTTTTGCCAGCAAATTGCCACCCTTGTCATTACCCAATCCGGCATCTACGAGTACTATATCGTCTCCTCTCACAACAAGGAAAGCATTTATAACCGATGCGAATTGACCATCGGGTGCCTTCTCAGCAAGAAGGCTATCGTCAAACGAACCCTTGAAAAGATCTGCGGACATTGTGTTCTCAACATCGGTTATTGCCAGAACACGCATGTTTATGTTATCAACAATAGCATTAATTCCTTTACTATTCATTTGAGTGGAATCTACAACCCAACTTGGATTATTCTTTGACTTACAACCTATAGCAAGAAGACTGATAATAATTGAGAAATAAACGATTTTTTTCATTTTATCTTTTGTTTTTTTATTCGTTTCTTTTTTGGCATCCTTGCCTATTGCTAAATAGCCCAAAGCAATAGGCCTCCTGATATAATTATTCCGCTGACAAAGAGATCTATGAGACAGAATCCCATAATATCTTTAGCACTCAATTTTGCTATTGCCAGCGCGGGAAGTGCCCAGAATGGCTGAATCATATTTGTCCATGCATCGCCCCATGCGATTGCCATTCCCGTCAACCCTGGATCTACTCCCAGCTCGGCTCCTGCTGTGAACATGATTGGTGCTTGTATTGCCCAATGTCCGCCGCCCGAAGGAACAAACATGTTAAGTAGTGCAGCACAAAGAAATGTCAACAAAGGATAAGTCACTGGCGAAGAAATGTTGATACATGCGTTGCTGATGACTGTACCAAAGCAAATACCACTCTCTCCTACTCCTGTGATAATTCCCATAATACCTGCATAGAAAGGAAACTGTAGGATTATTCCTGCTGCACCTGATGCTGCCTTGCCGAAAGCACGTACATAGGCGACTGGTGTTCCATGAAAAAGAACACCGAGGAAAAGGAATATCATTATGACAGCACCCAAATCGAACGCACCACCCTTGAAACAAAGGTTGATAATCACATAGGAAAGTCCCAACAACGATACAAACCACGTAAGTAATCTGCTGTTTTCCAAAATCTCTGCTGGGGTCTTTTTCCTCGGCATGTCCCCAATTTGTTTTACCGTTTTGGGAGTTGATTCCGATTTTTCCAAAAGGTTTGGATCTACACTGATAACATTCTCTCCTTTGGGGTGCATCATGGCATTAACAACTGTTATTGCTATAATTACCAGCACTACCATTCCTATATTGAACGGATGCAATATTGTTTGCGAGATTGGAAGCGGATTGACTATGGCGCCACTCGTTGCTGCTGCAAGGTCGGGTCCTGGTGTTGCCAATTTCAAGGGTACGGAGCCAGAAAGACCCGCATGCCAAACAACGAAACCGCTATAAGCCGAAGCAATTAAAAGGCGGTAATCGACTCCATTCAGACGACGGGCAATCTCTTTGGCAAAGATAACTCCGACAATTAATCCGAACCCCCAATTAAGCCAGCATGCAATTGCCGACACACTTGTAACCAACGCAATGGCTGCCACAGGGGTTTTAGGTAGCGAAGCCATCCATGCAATACCGCGTTTTAGAGCTGGTGCCGACGCAAGTGCCGAACCAGTAACTAAGACCAACGCCATCTGCATTGCAAAAGCCAATAGGCCCCAAACGCCACCGCCCCAATTTGTTATGACCTCTATTGGGGTTTGTCTACATATAGGCATTGCAAGTAATGCCGCAATGAATGTCAGGATAATAGCAAAAAGAAATGGTTCCGGCATCCAACGCTGGACGAGTTTTACAGAACCGTTGATAAGTTTTTGGAACATGGAAGTGTATTATTGCTTGATTACTCGATTTCTTGATTGTTTTTTGCTGCTTCTATAAGTGGTAGTAGTTTTTCTATAAAAATATCAAAACGTACAATACGGTAATGCTCATGGTACGTTGTATTGAAAAGACGACTGTGGTGAACAGCATATTGTCCCTTATCTATTGTTTCTTCTATAAGGCGGTAATCCTCATCATAATTGAGCGGTTTGGGTTCGATTTGCTGCAAAATGTCAAGAATCTGATGCCACCGCTTTCTCCATACATCTGCATCATAGTCGATAGGTTCAGAGCTTTTTAGCATGGCAGACACCAGAGTTCCCATTGGAATGATTCCTTTTCTAACATAGCCTATGTCAACACGCACATAGTTGCCAAGCAACGAACGATAATAAAACAGAGGGGAGTTCCAATCATTAGTATCAGAATTATTTAACTCATAATCAATATACCTCACTGACGCCATTGAGTCAGATAATAGATGTTCTATGCCAAAGAAATCCTGAAAACAAAACTTATAGACATCGCGCAACTGCGACTGAGGATAATTATTCATATATATTTCCAGACGGCATCTGGCATGTTCCTCAAAATTTGCACTTGCACAGATATCATAGCGAAATGGTATCTCGACAACAGGTTGTGCTACTACCCAATGCGGCACATAAAATGACAACAGAAACAGCAGCGACAACTTGCAAATAAAGGATTTCATTTAGTTAATCTTTATTAATTGGAATTGCAAAAATACGAAAACTTTTGAAATATTTGTATTTTTGCAAAAAACAATCGGTACCTATTATTACCGAACGAACAATCAATCAATAATGTATAATATATAATATGATTTTGGGTGTAAAAAAAAATATACTTACTATAGTGCTGCTACTGCTCTGCGGAATTGCGAAAAGCCAAACTTTCACCATTAGTGGAACTGTGATAGACAGCACAAGCGGTGAGACATTGATTGGTGCTGCCGTCATGGATATGCGTAGTGGTAAAGGTGCACTTACCAACTCTCAGGGGCGTTATTCTCTCACTCTGCGTAGCGACAGTGTCCTTCTGCGTGTAACCTATATGGGATATCAAGCCATATTCGACTCTCTTCTGTTGAAAGCCAATACTCATCGCAACTACAAGATGCATTCCACACTGGAACTCAAGACTGTAGTTATTCGAGGACAACGCATCGACAATGCAAAATCATCGCAGATGAGCGCCGTGCAGGTTCCTATCGAACAGCTGAAGGCTGTTCCTGTTCTTTTCGGTGAAGCCGACCTTGTGAAAGCTCTTCAGCTCCTTCCTGGCGTACAGAGCGGCTCGGAAGGCAACAGTGGGTTTTATGTCAGAGGTGGTGGCCCTGACGAGAACCTGTTCCTTCTCGATGGGGTTCCGCTCTACAACGTCAGCCACATGGGTGGTTTTTTCTCCGCTTTCAATACCGATGCTGTTAAGAATGTCACTCTTTACAAGGGTAGCTTCCCTGCCAATTTCAGTGGTCGCCTCTCTAGTGTGCTCGATGTGACTACGAATAACGGCAATGACAAAAAAATCCATGGCAATGCCTCGATTGGATTCATCTCGGCCAAATTAAACCTCGAAGGTCCCATTCGCTCTGAACGCACCACATTCTGCCTTTCTGCCCGTCGTACCTATGCTGACTTCCTGCTGCAACCCCTTGTGCGAAAACTTGCCGACAACAGGGATTACAAACTCAGCGCAGGTTACTATTTCTACGACATCAACGGCAAACTCACACATCGTTTCAACGACCGCAGTCGTCTGTTTGCCAGCTATTATATGGGCTCTGATGTAGTTTATACCCGCATACGCACTCTTGCTACTGATGTCCAGGAACAATATTTGAACTTCGATACCAAATGGGGCAATATAGTGGCATCCGCCAGATGGAATTACGAAATCACTCCAAAACTCTTCATGAACCTTACCGGAGCTTATACCCGTTACAGCAACCGTGTAGGAGTCAAGTATGAAACGGAAACTTTGGAAACCGAGGAACAGGAGTCGCAACAGTCAACTTTCTCAATGAATTACCTCTCAAAAATCAACGACTTCACTATACGAAGCGACTTCGACTTCACTCCCAATCCTGACCATTCTGTCAAATTCGGTGCCATGACGACATTCCACCATTTTACTCCCGAAGTCGCCGATGCCCATCTTGATGCCTTCAGCGCCGCTATGATGAACAGTGCTTTCAAACTCGACACCATAGTAAACCAACAAAAGACTCCTGCTGGTGAATTATCTCTCTATGCCGGCGACGATTGGAGCATAAGTGATGCTGTCAAAGTCAATTACGGATTAAATCTCAGCGGATTCCTTGTAGAAGGAAAATTCTACCCCACCCTTCAGCCGCGTCTCTCGGGTCGCGTGATGTTAGGTGACGGCATCTCACTCAAGGCTGGCTACGCCTATATGACTCAGTTCATGCACTTGCTCTCTACCACCAGCGTCAGTATGCCTACCGACCTCTGGGTTCCTGTCACAAAGCATGTGGCTCCCATGTATGCTCATCAAGTCGCCGCTGGATTGTTTTATGAGATTAGCGGCATTGCCGACCTCTCTGTTGAGAGTTATTACAAACACATGAACAACATATTGGAATACAAGGATGGTGCGTCATTTTTCGGCAATAGTGAAGGTTGGGAAGAGAAGGTCGTAATGGGTAACGGCTGGGCTTATGGTGTCGAGGTTCTTCTTCAGCGCGATTTTGGAAACCTCACTGGTTGGATTGGATACACATGGAGTAAGACCATGCGCCTCTTCGACCGTCCAGGTCAAGTGTTGAACCACGGAAATCCATTCCCCGCCAAATATGACCGTCGCCACGACTTAAGCATCGTTGTGAGCTACAAACTCAATGATCGTATCGACTTCAGTGCCACATGGGTTTACAGCACTGGCAACGCTGCCACTCTGAGTATGCAGGAATATGCTCAAGCACAGGAGACAGCACAGGAATATGCCGACATTGACCCTGAGAGTTGGAGAGGGTATCTAACCCAACCTGGTGACCGTAACAACTTCCGCATGCCCGACTACCACAGAATGGACATCGGTGCCAACTTCCATCGCCAGTTTGAACCTCGTGAAGGCCGACGTCCTCTATCTCGTACCATCAACGTAAGTGTCTACAATCTCTACAACCGCAAGAATCCTTACATGATTTATGAAAGCCACGAATACAGCTATAAGAATTACAATGGTGCCTTAGTTCAACTTTCCATTTTCCCCATTCTTCCTTCTGTGGCTTATACTTTGAAATTCTAAAATAATATCAATACGTCTTTTATTGTAACAATAACACAATGAAAAAAATACTCTTCCCCATAATTGTCGCTTTAATGATTTCGTGCGAAAAAGTCGTCGAATTCGACATTCAAGATTCCGACCGCTATGTTGTCGTCAACTCGCTTCCTTGCACCGACAGCTTAGTCTTCGCCAACATAACTTACAGTCGCTTCTTCCTCGACAACCAAAGTTTTCCTCCTGTCACCAATGCCAAAGCAACTCTCGAAGTCAACGGCACCGACTATCCTTCCACAGGTCGCGATGGTGCAAACTTCAACTTTGCTTACCGTGCTTTGGCTGGTGATTCGCTGACGCTTCGTGTGACTGTTCCTGGATGTGATGCTATTTTTTGTGGCACACGTATTCCTTCATTGCCCGACATGCAGGCTCCTCTTGCCGAAATCGACACTCTCCAACCGTTCAACACCGCTGAAATAACATTCACCCTTAATGACCCTTCGGGACGCAACTACTATTATATCTACATCACCGAACGGGACAGCGGCACCAGGTGGAACCGATGGAAAGAAAAATGGGACACCATCGATACGGTCGTAACTCCTTACTTCAACTGTCTTAATATGGAGATAACAAGGCCCGAAGTCAACAGCATTGAAGGCATGATGAATTACTTCAACAAACTGCTGTTCTGCGACAGCCTTATTGAGCAATCTCAATACGAAGTGAAGCTTAGCCTCATGATGCTTAAAGATACCGCCGAACATCCACTCTTAAAACAATATTGCCTTGTGGTGGAATCTTTAAGCCCTGAAGCTCACCGATATACCAAAGAGGTGATTGCCGCCCAAGGCATGGGTAGCTACTTCACGGAACCAACAAGAATTTTCAGCAATGTTAATGGTGCTTTAGGCATTTTTGCCGGAATAGCAAAAAGAAAATATCCGTTGACATTCACCTACAAGCAACCCGAGACCTCTACCAAAAGACCTTTCAAATAGAGTCCTTCGGGATGGTATATGCTTACTGGGTGGTCGACGGCGTGTGGCAAATGACGCACTATGCGCACCGACTTGTGTGCTGCCATAGCTGCCGAGAAGAGCATCGTCTGGAAATCGTCTGGCGACACTGCCTGCGAGCAGCTGAAGGTAAAAAGTAAACCTCCATCAGCGATTTTCTCCATCGCTCTCTGGTTAATGCTACGATACCCCTTAAGTCCTTGCTGCAACGACCTATGATTCTTTGCAAATGCTGGGGGGTCAAGGATTATGAGGTCAAAAGGATTTTCAAATGGCGAATCAAGATATTTTAGCACATCGGCCACAACGCCTTTGTGATGCGCTTCGGCACCGAAATTCAGTTCCACATTACGGTTACACAAATCGATGGCTCGTCTTGAGATATCTACTGTTTCCACATATTCTGCCCCTCCTCTCAATGCAGCTAAAGAGAATCCTCCCGTATATCCGAAACAATTAAGTACCCTGCGACCCTTGGCCAAACTGCCGACCAATTGACGATTTTCTCTTTGGTCAACAAAAAAACCTGTTTTTTGTCCCTCTGCAAAATTAATATTCAAGCGACATCCATTCTCACAAACCTCCCGTTCTTCTTGTTCCTCACCCCATAGAAATCCATTTTCACAACCACCTGGCAATGTGGCGCTGCTCTTGTCATAGATGGAGAGCAACCCCATAGGTTGCAGAAGGTCCACAAACTGCTCTACAATAACTTGAAACATCTTATGCATTCCAACACTATGCGCCTGCATTACCAAAGTACCAGCATACCAGTCGCATATCAATCCCGGAAGATTATCGCCTTCGCCATTGACAAGTCGGAACACATCGCTTGACTGATTATTAGTGTCAAAAAATCCAAAACGTCTCCGATAATTTATAGCCGAAATCAGCCTGGCTCGTATGTTTTTTACATCAAATTCTGGCGAATCAAATGAGAGTACTTTACAAATAATCGAGTCGTTCTGATAATGACCTACTGCCATCCAGCTCCCATCCGATGAAAAAACGTCTATCAAATCTCCCTCATCTGGATTCCCCTCCTTACGAAGTACAGCACCTGAAAATATCCATGGGTGGCGGCGAAGAATTGCTTTCTCTTTGCCCCTTGCTATAATCAACCGAGGTCTCTTCATCGTTTCAGATCGATAATTGTTTGCAATGGGTCAGGCGACTTGAAGACGGCATTGCCGGCAACAAGTACATCGGCTCCGGCGTCACGCAACATAGGTGCATTGGTTGTATTCACCCCGCCATCTATCTCTATGAGGCACTCGGGATTCTTGCGATTTATCAACTCTCGCAACTGACGTACCTTGCTGTAGGTGTTCTCGATGAATTTTTGTCCACCGAAACCGGGATTTACCGACATAAGCAACACCATATCACATATCTGCACGGTGTCTTCCAATAGTGCTACAGGTGTATGCGGATTGAGAACCACACCACATCTCATACCAGCATCTTTGATGGCATGAAGAGTTCGGTCAAGATGGGTACAAGCCTCGTAATGAACAGTAAGTATGTCAGCACCGGCATCGCGGAAATCTGCCACATAACGACCGGGATCCATTATCATCAGATGCACATCCAGTGGCTTTTGTGCATGTTTCTTTATATGTTTCACAACTGGCTGACCAAAGGAGATGTTTGGAACAAAAATGCCATCCATAACATCGACATGAAGCCAGTCGCATTGGCTTGCATTAAGCATTTCTATGTCGCGTTGCAAATTGCCAAAATCGGCAGACAAAAGAGAAGGAGATAGAAGCATGGGGTGGTTGGATCGTTTAAAGTTTACAGTTTAAAGTTTATAGTTGTTAGCTTAGCATTTAAAGTTTTAGCTTTTCAAAGTTACGGCCAAAGACACCTTGTGTCTTGGAAACTGAGATAAAGGCATTGTCGTCTATACGATGAATGATCTGCATAATATTGGGTTTGTCGGTTTTGTGTGCCATAACCATCAGAACCTTTGTTGCCTGATGTGTATATCCACCCTCACCGTCAAGCAACGTCACTCCTCGGCCTATCTCTTTCGTTATTGCATCACCAATCTCTTTGTTTTTGGCCGAAAAAACAAGTATCTGATACGACTGCTTATTGCCATCAAGCACCATATCAAGCACATAAGTCATCACCATCATAACTATATAGCCGTACACCACATTTGTAATCTGGTGGGATACAAAATACGAACTTCCTACAATAAAGATATCAAGATACATAATTACCTTGCCTGGCGACACATTATAGAACTTGGAAATGATTAGTGCAATGATATCTGTTCCACCACTATTGCCGCCCATAGAAAAAGTCAATCCAATACCAGCACCGCATAGAGCTCCACCAATAATGGCACACATGAATGGGTCAAAAGCCATCTGCCCGTTGACCATGAAAAGGTTCTCGACATGAAGTACCTGCTGCCAAAGGATAAAACATAGTGAACTCATCACAATGCCGTATATGGTGTTGGCACCAAACTTCGACCCCAGCACCTTGAAGCCTATGGCCAGCAATATGCCGTTTATGATGAAGTTTAGCACACCGATAGGCAACGGCAATCCACATGCGATGTTCAGAACTGAAGAGATACCACTCACACCGCCACCGACAATCTTAGCTGGTAGCATGAATGCTGACCATGCAAAAGTGTAAGTCATAATACCAAAAGTTATGACTACATACGAAAGGACTAGCTTCGATTTTTTTTGAAAGATATGCATAGGTTTTTGAGAATTAATAATTTTTGCAAGTAAAGTCTATCTTGTTTATCCTTAGAATTACTAATGGACTCCTAAAGATTGGAATAATTCCTTGCGCCAAAAATCAAAGAGCCGACACGAACCAATGTGGCTCCTTCCTCAAGAGCAATCTTATAGTCGTGACTCATGCCCATTGATATTTCACGGAAGTTTTCGTTGTCAGCGAAATAGCGTTCCTTGAGTTTGTTGAAGATGTCTCGAAGATTGGCAAACTCTCGACGTACCAAATCATAGTCATAAGTATTGGTTGCCATACCCATAACACCGCAGATACGCACATGCTTCATGGCCCGATACTCCTCTGAATCCAAAAGTGCGCATGCCTCTTCCTTATCCAATCCAAATTTCGTCTCCTCGGTGGCTATATGGAACTGCAAAAGACAGTCAATCACTCGATTATTCTTTGCAGCTTCTTTCTCGATTGTTTCCAGAAGATGCAGAGAGTCAACACTATGAATCATCGCCACAAACGGAGCAACATATTTCACCTTGTTTGTTTGGAGATGACCAATCAAGTGCCATTCAATATCCTTGGGAAGCACTTCATGCTTGTCACGCATCTCCAATGCATGATTCTCACCAAAGAGTCTCTGACCCGCCTCGTAAGCTTCTTGAAGCATCTCAACAGGTTTTGTCTTCGACACCGCAATCAAACGGGCTGGAGCATGCACAGTAGCAGCTATTTTCAACAAATTTTCCTTAATCATTCCATTATCTATTTTTCTTCAAAACGCATCAAAACACATTTTATTATACAATGAATACAATATTTTTTTCTCATCCTCGTTTTAAAAAGTTAAATTGATAATTGTTTCCCTTCAAACTTCACAATAAAACACTTAAAACTATAAGCCTCACCAATGATCGTATGCATTGCCGAAAAACCCAGCGTAGCCAAGGAAATAGCCAAAGTACTCGGTGCCAATACCAGTCGCGACGGCTATATGGAAGGCAATGGTTATCAGGTAACCTGGACATTCGGTCATCTCTGCACCCTCAAGGAGCCTCACGATTACACCGAGATGTGGAAACCTTGGTCACTTAGCCGTCTGCCAATGATTCCACAGCGGTTCGGCATCAAGCTGATTGACAATAAGACATACGAGAAACAGTTCCATATCATTGAAGGGCTTATGCAAAAAGCCGACGGTATTGTCAACTGCGGTGATGCCGGTCAGGAAGGCGAACTTATCCAACGCTGGGTCATGCAGAAAGCCTCAGCTCATTGTCCCGTTCAGAGGCTATGGGTCTCTTCTTTGACCGAAGAGGCCATTAAAGAAGGTTTTGGCTCTTTGAAACCTCAAGAAGAATACCAATCTCTCTACGAGGCGGGCCTCTGCAGGGCTATTGGTGACTGGCTTCTCGGCATGAACGCCACGCGGCTCTACACTCTTAAATATCGTACCGAACGCAATCAGGTGCTCAGCATCGGTCGTGTCCAAACCCCAACTCTCGCCCTGATTGTTCGTCGACAACAAGAGATTGAAAACTTCAAGCCTGAACAATACTGGGTACTCTCTACCATTTACCGCGACACACTATTCACTCTTCAAGGTCAGGACAGCGACGAAGAGGAAGACGAATCCAAAGAAAAAAAAGGCCCCAAAGGTCGCATTACCAACGAAGAAGAAGGACGACAAGCTCTTGCTTCTATTGAAGGGCAGGAGTTTGAGGTGACTGCCATCACCAAGAAAGCTTCTAACGAAGCCCCTCCCCGACTCTTCGACCTTACCAGCCTTCAGGTTGAATGCAATAAAAAATACAGTTTTTCTGCCGACGAAACTCTCAAATACATCCAAAGTCTCTACGAGAAAAAACTCACCACCTATCCGCGTGTCGACACCACCTTCCTCTCTGATGACATTTATCCCAAATGCCCCACCATCCTTCAAGGACTTCTCCCCTACGCCAATCTCACACAGCCTCTTCTCGGCAAAAAACTTCCAAAGAGCAAGAAAGTCTTCGACAATAGCAAAGTCACTGACCACCACGCCATTATACCCACAGGTGTCAACCCCTCAAACGGAGACCTTACCATCAATGAGAAACGCGTATACGACCTCGTTGCTCGCCACTTCATCGCCGTTTTCTACCCCGACTGCAAAGTCTCCACCACTACAGTAACCGGTCGTGTTGAGTGCAAGGCCGACGAGGGCAAGAAGAAAGGCGACAAATTGACATTCAAGACTTCTGGCAAGCAAATTCTACATCCCGGTTGGCGTTTATGTTTCGGCAAATGGATTGAGAATGCTGGAAGTTGGCAACAAGAGAAAAAAATCGTCTCCGACGATGACGAAGGTGACAAAAAAGATGAATCAAAGACTCTACCTGATTTCCAAAAAGGAGAACGGGGACCTCATAGTCCTACTCTTACCGAAAAATGGACATCTCCTCCCAAACCATACACCGAAGCCACTCTTCTCAGAGCAATGGAAACGGCTGGCAAGCTGGTAGATGACGACGAGCTCCGTGACGCACTGAAAGAGAACGGCATTGGTCGCCCATCAACCAGAGCAGCCATCATCGAAACCCTCTTCAAACGTGGCTATATACGAAAAGTGCGCAAGTCTCTCTACGCCACCGAGACAGGTGTCCAACTCATATCACTCATCCATGAAGAGTTACTGAAGAGTGCCGAACTTACTGGCCGCTGGGAGAAAAAACTACGCGATATTGAAGCCCACCGCTATGACGCACACCAATTCATAGATGAACTTAAAACAATGGTAACACAAATTGTGCAAGAAGTGATGCGAAACTGAAACTAAATAGAAAATGCAATGATATTTAATCATATCAACATTCAACATATCAACAAACAACATATCAACAAACAACATATCAACATAAAAAACAATAACAAAAAACAATAAAACGATGAAAAAGCTCAAACTCTTTGCTATGCTCGCCATAGCTATGGTCACAATGACCGGATGCACTGAGAAATACTATGGTGCACAAGTGTTCACTCACGAGTATGAAATTATCCCTGCCAACTGGCAACGCAACGAAGGAGCGAACCTTCCTGGTGCTGACAACTACCTCTATGCTGAATTCCAGAACAAGGACATCACAAGAGACGTTATGGCTAATGGTACAGTCACAGCCGATGTCTATTCCATCTATGACGTGCAGAACAACCTTGGTGCCTGGAATCCACTGCCTTACGTCTGCCCTATCGAAGTACTCGTAAAAAACGATGATGGTTCGTATAGCACAGTAATTGTTGCCGAGAATGTTCGCTTCGAATGGAACGAAGGCAAAGTAACATTCATCATCCAGGACCTCGATGGCTACGATCCTGAAGACATTGCCTCCCCACTCCATATTCGCGTCAATGTCACGAGCAATTTATTCCTATAATTCTCTGATAAACAGAAATTATACCACACACACGCTCACACCGAGCATAACAATAAGGCCATTGCCCGTCAAGGTAATGGCCTTATTCTTATCAATATCGGTTTGATGCGCATCTAACTCCTACTTAACTCCTACCTAACTCCTACTTAACTCCCACTTAACTCCCACTTAACTCCTACTTAACTCCCACTTAAGTCTGACTTCGCTCTGAGGCAGATCTGGCTCTTATTTGGGTTTATTGTTTTTGTGAAAATCTTACACCCTTACAGTCTTACAGTCCAAAATCAGGCATTCCATAACTCGAATTATAGGTTTATATCTATATATTTATATAAATATATAGATATAAAAATTTGTTTTGTGTTTTTGTATACTTAAAATCGGACTGTAAGACTGTAAGACTGTAAGGTCGAAAACACACGATTGTATTTAACACTATGATTATCTGATATTTGTTTTCTTTTATTCCTCTACTATCAACTTTTGTGTCACTTTGGGTAGCGTTGCAGCGTACGCTGCAACGCATAATTGTCGATCCGAAGTCAGCGCAATAGCCATACTGCTATACATCAACACTTTGCATGATATACTATTGACGAATGCCCCTCAAAAATCTCAAAAAACACTCACTAATAACTAGAGTCGGCATGTTTTTGACTATAGAAACAACAAAAACAACAAAAATTATTTGCCTAATATTCAACATTATACTAAATAGTATTAGCCTTCATTCGTAAACCGCAATGGCCAGATTGTATTTTTGCATCACGTTTTTCAAGAGAAGAACCTCCCCCTACTCCGATTCCTCATCCCATCTTCCCAATCAAAACTCACTTCTCTATCTCCTCACCCCCAACCCCAACCGCATAATGGTTGTCAACATATTTCCAGCCCCGAATGATGGCTAAATATCATGAGTTCTTTGACAAGATTCGTAAACCACATTCGCGTTTCGCGATGGCAGTTTGACTAACTCACTGTTACCCCAATATCATAACCTCCACTTGGGGTCGTCGGGATTCGTGATTATCAATTCATTCCCTTTGAGTTCATAGCGAGGCGACCCAGGGCTTTCGATGGGACCTATTACGCCTACCAACGTATTGGGCATCTCCTCAAATTTTACTCTGAAGGCAGGCTTCAGTTTGGGTAATGTGTCAATGGGAACAAACTCCATTTTTTCAATAGTATTATCGGATATGATCCCAAACGTGCCATCGGTTTGTATGTAATAGATATTAGCCTTTTTGTTGTCAACTTTCAGTGTGTCCTGAGCAGAAGCATTTGAGGCAGCAAGACCCAATGCAAGTCCTGCAATTGTTGCCACTTTGCCCAAGTGCAGCCGTTCCATGATAGCATTCTCCAAATAGCGCACCTCTGCCTCGCAGCGGGGACAGGTACCTGGGCAATCACCTTCGTACGAACATTCCTCTATCTCGAGTGGAATCCCGTTCTCATCAGCGATACCCTTGCGTACTGCCTTCAGCGTTTTGCATATCTTTTTTCCGTATTGCATTTCGTGTAGTTTATTCTTCAATATTATTAGTAACAAAAACTATCCGTTTTTTACACTATCGGGGAAAAATATGTAGCACAATATACTCTGACCGCGAACCAATCCTCACCTTCGCACCCCATATTCCAAGTCCGGAACTTACATAATAGCGTGTGTTGCCCCTCTGATGATGACCCCACGATTTCTCGTAAATGGCATCAGTAATCCACGACAATGGCCACACCTGCCCTCTGTGTGTATGTCCGCTGAACTGAAAATCAACTCCTGCATTCTCCGCCTCTTCAAGATGATATGGCTGATGGTCAAGGAGAATTGTGAAGCGTTTCAAACTATCCTTATGGTTGTCTGCATAATCCATGTCTGCCGTCAATTCGGCCAGCTGCTTACGGCTTTTGCTGGTTCGGTCAATGCGACCTACAATATCTATTCCATCGACATTGGCTACTGAATCGTTAAGCAACATTATACCAGCCTTTGCGTAAAACTGTTCAGCGCCCATTAAGTTGCTGTAGAACTCATGATTACCCAACACGGCATATTTCGGTGCTACGATGCGTCGCAACTCCTCATCGTATCCGCCTTCAACTACGGGTCGCAAACTCATATCGATGAGGTCGCCGCCAAACAGCACCATATCAGGATGCTCCGCATTGATCATATCTACCCAGCGTGACAATTCTGCCTTGCGATTGTGGTATCCCAGATGCAGGTCGCTCGCCATCACGATAGTCAGCGGCTTCTCCAGTGGCTTGGCGGTATTGATTGTCAGTTCCTCACGGTATTTGTGATGATAGTGTATGCCGCCTATCGAGAGGATGAGCGTCACTATTCCAACCACGATTGCCAAACCGATTCCGCTGTCTTTCATCAATCCTTTGGGCATGACATGACACAAAGTGGCTATATCTGAAACAATGAATATTATCAGCAGATAGAGGCTCGCGATAAGCCACATGTTGCCAACCTCGTACATCACAGTTGCCATACCTATCGGCAAACGCTCGTTGAAAATGAATGCAGCAAAGAAGCTAGCCATCCAAAGGATGAAGAGTCCTACACTTCCCCATTTCCACCCTACAGGCGTGACACGCCACAGATGCCAGCAAATATATGGCACCAATATTACCATAAAGAATATTATGGCGACACCCCAAAAATGGACACTAAGAGTTCTCATCGTTACTCAGCAGGAGCCCACTTGCAACGGACGGGAGAGACAATTGCTCCCTCTTTCTTCAGTTCGGCAAAGGCCTTGTCGACCTCTTTGCGGTCGGCGTTCAACTTTTTCGCCACATCTCCTGCGGAGATGGGTTTGCCAGCTTCGCGCATGGCCTTCAAAACTTGTTCTTTCATGTTTTTGTTTTAATTAATATGAATCCAATATTTAATTCTCAATTCTCAATTTTCAATTCTCAATTCACCATTCACTATCCTTGCCAATAGTTTGGCGGCAGGTTGGTTAAGGCGGTGCCCGAATTTGTCACACCAATGGATTTCATAGCCGATTTTCTGTAGGGCAGCGGCATTCTGCTTTGAGGGTTCGCGACCTACAAGTTCGTCATCGGTCGAAAAAAATGCCAACATTCGTTTCGAGGGGATTGGTGTACGCAAGTCGCGCACAGCCATAAAGCGTTTCACCAATGGTTCGTCTATGGTATACTCTTTTGCTCCGTCTTCTCGCTCACAATGGAAAGGGTGCTTCCCATATCCTATACGGCGAAGTGTGGTTTCAATATTGTAAGTTGGGTTTATGGCCACCTTAACGGCTTCGGGTGCATCGAGATACAGAAGATACAATCCACCTAGCGAGGTGCCTGCTATTAGTGCTGGATTGAAGACATTGACGTAATCCTCAAGTATCACCATCGCCTCTTCTGGCTCGACGGGCAACTCGGGCGAGAGCCACTCATAACCGTCAAAATAATGACCAAGCGACGACTTGGTGCCACTCTTCGCCCCACTCCCCATCCCATGGATGTAGAGTGCATAAGGCAGCGGCTCATTGTTGTAATAGCTGTTCATTGCAATTGATTGTAGCGTGCGCCACCATCCCCATAGTGTGGCGTAAATTCATCTCACTTACGTATGTTTTGTCGTCTGTATCAAGAATCATGTCAACTCCCAAAGGGCCTTCATAACGACCCACAATAGTATTGTTAATCCATTGGCTCACTTCGTGTTCGAGTTGTATAGGCAACTTGACTCGCTTGCGGATTTCATCATCGCTGAGCAATATATTGTGCCTATAAACGCCACTCTGTGTTACGAAAAGCGATAGACCTGTAAATGTCAGCTCGCTGCCGGCAATCGAATACTCCAAAGCATATTCCTCTTTGACATTCAGTCGACGTTCCACAATGACGCATCCCTGCTCAACTATTACCTTCTCCGCCCAATGTTGGTCATGATTGGATAGTGCCCCATCCACAAATCGAACTCCCCTGCCTGCTCCCGACCAAGGTGCTTTCATGACGATGCGATGTTTCTCTGTAAGTAGCCTTTCTATCTCCTCGATGTTTGAAGCACATGTGGCATGTGGCTGTAGTGGAACGATTGTTGAGCGATGCTGAAGTTGGCGTAGTGTTGCCAACCACTCGTCGGAAGGGAGACAACCTTCGGGGCATCCCTGCTTCTGCAACAAGCGCTTAAGCCGCAAATCCCATCCCCAGGGAATAATTTTTAAATCGGGGGTGGGAATAGATGATTGAGTACTATTCCTATACCATTGGGCAAAGTCATCGGCAGCAATCACCTCGGCATCATCACCATATAAAATCTTCATCACCGACAAACCCTTATGGGCATACGACAAGGCTGACGCAGGCGGCATATAATTGGGGTCGCCATTAGCGAGACAGAGGTCGTGTTCGGGATTAAAGATATATAGGGTCATCGTAACTGGCTTGTTGCGGTGAATCTCATGTGGTTGTATTTTATCTTTTGTAGTCGCGAGGAGTTTCAAATCCGCCACAAACAGAAAAAAGTAAGGACATACACAAGGTATGTCCCTACTTTATATGTATTAATACATATTATTTGTTGACCTGGAATTTGGTGCAACCGCTCTTGAAGTATTCGCTAATCTGGTTGGCAGCAGCGATACCGGCGTTGATGTTGGCCTCTTCTGTCTGGGCACCCATCTTCTTGGGAGTAGCGAAGTAGCGGCCTTCGAATGCCTTGAACTCAGCATCAGCATCGGGCATGATGTCGGTGATGTACTTCAGGTCGGTACGCTCGGTCATCAGCTTCAGCAGGCCGGCCTCGTCGATGACTTCCTTACGGGCGCTATTGACGAGG
>CADBOG010000112.1 GCA_902796265.1 uncultured Bacteroidota bacterium | reverse complement strand
GCCACGACGTGAGCCGGCACCACCGCACCACCCTCTCGTCCAGCCGCCGCTCCCCGAAGAGGAACTGCCGCGCCGCCTCCGACAACCACGGCCTCTCAAAGAACCGCTCATAGCGGTGGGCGTCAAACACCCTTGGTTTCATGTTCCAGGTTTCATGTTCCAAGTCGTTGCCACCAGAAACCCCATCCTTGGAACCCAAACCAAAACCGCGCCAGCCACCTGAAACCTGCAACTTGAAACCTGAAACCCCATCCTGCCGAAGGCCATTAAAACCCGTCTCCCCCTCCTCAAGCCACCTACAAGCTTCAAGAAACCCCTTGTGCAAGTACCTCATCACCAAATCAATCGTCCCACCCTTAGCCTCGCACACGAAGCATCGGAAGCAGTTCTTCTTCACGTTAAACGAGAGGCTTGCATGGTGGTCGTCATGAAAAGGACACAACGCCTTATGGTGCGTCACCTCCATTCCCAGCCGCCATGCGACCTCCTCGATGGGGAGGTCGCGCAGCTGTTGCAATTCAAATCTTTCCATTTCCTTTGCCATTAACCTTTAAACCATTACCAAGATACTTTACCGTCTTCGCATACAATCCCGTCTCGACACTATAGCTGACAAAACCACGGCTCATCCACACGCGCAGCTGGCGCTTGGTGCCCTCTTTCGGCTTGTTCACGCTTACACGAAGCGCTTCCAGCTCAGCCTCGTTGAAGGAGTCGCGCAAGTCGTCGAGCATATTCTTCGGGCCAGTCTTGCTAGCCTCAGCCGTGCTGATGTCGCCCTCCTTCAGCAGGTCGCCAAACACTTGCATCTTGCTCCACAGGTCGTAATAGACCATCCATTCCACAAGGTGCCCCATAGCGCTCGTCCAGCATTGGCCATTGAGGATAAAGAGCACACAGCCGTTCTTCCAGGCCGAAATGATGGCACGCTTGCCCATATCCCACACCACATCGTCGTCGGCCAAATCGGCAATGGCGGCAATGTCGTCCGACAGTTTGTCGGCCAGCTTGTTCAGCTGATGGATTACAAAACGCCCTTTGCAAGCCTCCAACCTGACGATGTATTTGTCGAGCTCTTCGAGGAAGTTCTCCTTGTACTCCCCTTGCCGCGGAATCTTTCCGCTTCGTCCTTGGCGGGCCTTGTAGGAGAAATGGATTCGCGTAAAGGTACCCACATGCAGCTCGTTCTTGTAGAACCTGCGGGCAGCGAAAGGAGTGGACGAGAATGTGAGGTTGGCTCGCAGCGTGGGGTTGCCGGTGATGCCCTCAGCCGTTGCTCGCAAGGCACCTGCGTGCTGACGGTCGAAGATATTGCGGATGGTGAGGCTCACCTGCTTGTGACCTCCGCACATCCTATCAGCCATCTCCACCTCAGGCATATTCAGGTACTGCGTTTTTCCGCCAAGCGTCTCGCACGCCATAGCGTTCTGCAGGAAGGCAGCCGAGGTCACGTCCGAGGGCGGGAACCAGAAAGCCACATCGGGACGTGCGGGTTTCTCCTTGTTGGCTCCTTTGGTCTTGACGCTTCGTTGCCACTCCACAAGCTTCTGCAACTCATCCTCGTCGTGCTTGCGCGACTTGCGCATGATGGCTTCAATACAATTGGTCAATTGTCCCTTGCCCATACCCGAATCGGCAATCAGATGTGCCATCATACCGCAAACTTCCTTCCAAGTATTGTCCGGATACTGGAATTCCGTGCCGCTGACGTATGATGCCAACGTAGGGAAAAGCATGGGAACGATAGCCTCGCGCATATCGGGAGAGATTTGTGAGGCCAATAATTGGATGCATTCAGTCCCTTTTCCGAGGGATGGCATCTTGGGTGCTGTTGTTGATGTAATGTCGTACATATTGATAATCTGCTTTTTAGATGAATTTGAAGAGAGCCAGGCGTTTCAGTTTCAGTTGTTTCAATTAATTTTTTGAGGGGTGTTGTTTCTCTATTCTTATATTTCTTATATATAATATACTTATTATTAAGTATTTATATACTCTAAAAAAGGGGTTTTGAAAAATAACTGACCCACTGAAATCGAACTGAAACTGAAACAACTGAAACGCTCTGGCCATTGGTTGGTTTACTTTTTCGAGCCTTTCTTCCCTACAAGGCCTGCTACCATCTGCAGCTCGGCGGCAGCCTCACGGCAGAAATCATGAAAGGTGAATACCTTGCTGTAGCGTGGACGGTTGAACGTCGGGTACATCGTTCCATCACTACTTTGGTTCACATTGACAAACCGGCCTCGATAGACATGCGGGTTGCGTTGTGTTGGCGACACATTCTTCTGGTCACCATCCTCAAGGAAAGTGTAGTGGTCATCCCCGTCACGAGTCAGGATGCCATGGATGATGGCTCCAATGTCCATGCGTCCCGGCTCAAGGCTCAGTATCTTCAAGTTGATACACGGCTCCGTGTTCGGGTAGAAACCATTCAGAATGTCTTCTGCTGTGCGAGGGTCGTACTGTTCTTCGGACCCAACGCGGGTAACATTTATATTTAATAACATATGACCAACGTCGGCTGGAGTGATTTGCCAGCTCAGGCGTTTGGTCATCATTATCAATAGGTATTCATTTACGACACCATTATGACAATGCCGTAGTAAATAGATGGATAAAAAAAAACAACCCATACATTGCTAATTATTAGCTATGTATGGGTTAATAAAGAATTTATAAAATAATATTTACGACGAGTAAAATGCGTCGTAAGTCTATTTTTTCTAGAGGTATCCTGCCAGGGCTTTGACGGCTTCTTCGACTATCGTTTTTGTTCCTTTTCTTTCGCTTTGCTGTCTGATATTAGGCAGGTCGCATCCATCTTCATCGATAAACCTACACGAAACAACCTTCCAAGGTGATGTTCCTTCCGGCCATGTTTTAATAACAGGTTTGTCTTTTTTTGTCAAGCCTTTTATGATGTAAGTGAGAATGTGATGCTTTTTACTGTCACCCAACCAGGTGTATTTTGTTCTGCATGATTTACCCATGAACAGACTCTCCATTTTCTTTAGATCCGTTTCTGCAGGAATCAGTTTATGTTTACGCAAAACATTGGTGAACTGCTGTATAGCGATAGAGAAGTATTCTTCGTTGTCGTAGAAGAAACAGCAGTCGGTTCGTTCATCTTTGACTTCCTTTTTCTTTTCGTTGCCGTAGACATTCTGAATGCCGATGCCACCTGGTTCGACATTGGCAACTTCGTATTCAACTTTTTTCTCCAAAACGAAATCTCCGAGAACGGATATTCCAGTTTTACCAATTGATTCGAGCATTTTTTGTTTTTCTTCTTGTGTCATACTATTTCTATTTATTGTTGTTTATACCTATGCCATTTGAGGCCACATAGCCAACCTCTTGGTTGACCTTTTTTTCAATGACAAAATCTCCATTAATTGTTGTGTAATTTATTATTGTTTGATTTTTGTATTGAACTTCGTCAATTTTCGACTTATTCACCTCATAAGGATGAGCTTTCTTCCAATCGTTATTAGCCACTAACATTTCGTTTTCGTTAATAACAAACGAACGCAAAGCATCCTGATTAGAAGATGCGAAGCACATTATATCGTCTGACAGTTTGATAGAGATAATAGATTCTTCCCAAATTACATGTCCGCCATCCCAAAATGGTATCTTGAAATAGCAGACGCTTTTCAAATCTCTCGGCTTGTTTATCTTGGACAAATATGGTAACATTATTTCGGCATAATTATCCAAATCATAACTTTTCCCCCATTGTGCTTGTGATGGCCAACTATTTACCGACTCATAGTTATCGTTGCTTATCAGCCACAATCCAATATTATCTTGTTTTGACAAAACCACGTAGTCGATTGTAAAACTGTCATCTATTCTGAAGAGTTCATTGATTGCATTCGGTCTACTGTTCTGCAATTTTTCGTTTGCTGACAACGTGAACAACCACAAGAGAGTAAAAACCTCGCAAGCAAAATAAGTGGTGCCATTGTTGACACATTTAATGAAATAAATGTCAGTTTCTTCGATATCGCCCATAAAAAGATATGGCGCGTTAAACTTGTAAACATTAATTCCCTCAGCGGCATCGCATTCTGTCAGATAAGACAAGAAGATGTTTGCACCTTCTGGCAAATCAGTATCGGAAAGCTGCTTAAAATGAATTCCATCTTCATAGATGTCAATTATACCATAACCACCAATTATCCAAAGTCCTAACTCCTCAATAAAATCAAACACGAAATCTTTGTCTATATTAAGCGTCTTTCTGTTTTTTTCTATTTGTTCAGGATTCATATACTTATTGCTCTTAGTTGTAATCTGTTATTAAGCATTTATACCCACTCCTCCGGATTCAACGTTATTCACCTCTTTAGTCACATATTTATTTTGAACAAAATCACCCTTCACAACCGCCTTAATCTCAGGACGCTCGTCATCGAGAGCGGCCAGTTCTTGTTGGAAATTTGATAAACCTATGGTGACATTGTTTTTACTCACATAATCCTGTAGCAAGCTTTTTAATCCTTGTCGAGTTGAAAGAGGCTTGTTTTTTGCTATTTCAATAAGATTCATCAGTACACGTTCTTCAACCTCTTTCGGCTTATTTTTCAACTCGCGCATCAGGTCTTTATTGTCTTTGTCATACCTTTCTAACTCATTCAATGCACTTACGAGAATCTTCTCATTGTGATTTGCTCTTTGTAATTTTGTTTCCACCTCGGAGCATGTCGATCTAAGTTCTTTAACATGTTTTAGTATCTCTTCACAACTGTCGGTTAGAACATACTTTTCTTCTGCCGGATTGTTTTGAGTTTGGGTTATCTTCTGGAAAGAATTAATCAGAGATAAAAAATCATCCATGACTATTCTTTTGTGTTCAATCACTCTATCTTCAGCCATAT
>CADBOG010000111.1 GCA_902796265.1 uncultured Bacteroidota bacterium | reverse complement strand
TGTAGCGAAGTAGCGGCCTTCGAAAGCCTTGAATTCGGCGTCAGCGTCGGGCATGATGTCGGTGATATACTTAAGGTCAGTACGCTCGGCCATCAGCTTGAGCAGTTCGGGCTCGTTGATGACTTCCTTGCGTGCGCTATTGACGAGGATGCCACCCTTGTGCATCTTGTTCACGAGAGCGTAGTTGATGCTCTGCTTGGTCTCAGCGGTAGCGGGGATATGGAGAGAAACGATGTCGCAGGTCTCGAACAATGCATCCTGGTTGGCAACGGCGGTGGCCATACCGGTAGCATTAATCTGGTCAGCGGTCATGAATGCATCGTAAGCATAGACATCCATACCGAAGCCCTTAGCGATGCGGGCCACATTGCGTCCCACATTACCGAAAGCGAGGATACCAAGCTTCTTGCCCATGAGCTCAGAGCCGCTCTTGCCATTGTAGAAGTTACGGACGGCATAAACGAGCATACCCATAACGAGCTCAGCGACAGCGTTGCTGTTTTGGCCAGGGGTGTTCATGGCGATGATGCCACGAGCGGTGCAAGCCTCGAGGTCGAGGTTGTCGTAACCGGCACCAGCACGGACAACGATCTTCAGGTTTTTGGCGTGGTCAATAACCTCTTTGGTGACCTTGTCGGAGCGGACGATGAGAGCGTCAGCATCGGCAACGGCTGCATAGAAGTCGTTCACGTCGGTATATTTCTCGAGGAGTGCCAAAGTATGGCCATTCTTCTCGACAACTTCGCGGATGCCGTCAACGGCAACCTTTGCGAAAGGTTTCTCTGTTGCTACGAGAATCTTCATTGTTTTTTTTATATTTAAATTGTTTACGTGCTTTCTTTTCCTCGTCAGATAAAAGCATAAATGCAAAATCTACCACGAGGTCAAGCATTTACGTAGCGTTTTATTTTATTTGTTAGCTTTCTCGAAGTCCTGCATGCACTGGACAAGAGCCTCAACGGCCTCGATGGGGCAAGCATTGTAGAGGCTGGCGCGGAAACCACCGACCGAGCGGTGACCCTTGATACCAACCATACCACGCTCCTTGGCAAATGCCATGAAGGCATCCTGCAAGTTCTCACGACCCTCGGCCATGACCCAGCAGTGGTTCATGATGGAACGGTCTTCCTTCTCTGCTGTACCGCGGAAGAGGCTGTTGCGGTCGATTTCCTCATAAAGCATTGCGCTCTTCTTGAGGTTGATCTTCTCCATCTCAGCAACACCGCCGATGGTGTTCTTAACCCACTTCAGGGTCTCGTGCATAACGAAGATGGCGCTCACCGGAGGAGTATTGAACATGGAGATGTTCTTTGCCTCTTCTGCAGCGTGGGTGCGGAAGTCTACCATTGTGGGCAGGGGGTTCATGTACTGACGATCGGTAATCTTGCCGAGGATGTCTTTACGGACGATGTAGAAGGTAACACCAGCAGGACCTACGTTCTTCTGGGCACCACCATAGATAAGACCGTACTTCTTGATGTCAACGGGACGGCTCATGATGTCGGAGCTCATATCAGCAACGAGCATGACATTGTTGATCTCGTTAGCGGCGAAGTCCTTGCGGATCTCGGTACCATAGATGGTGTTGTTGGTAGTGATGTGGAAGTAGTCAGCATCAGCGGGAACGGTCCAACCCTTCGGGATGTAGCTGTAGGTCTTGTCTTCGCTGGAGGCAACGATAACGGTCTCACCGAAGTTCTTGGCCTCTTTGGCAGCTTTCTTTGCCCAAACACCTGTCTGGAGATAAGCAGCCTTCTTGTTGAGGAGGTTTGCGGGAACATCCATGAAGCCGGTGCTGGCACCACCACCGAGGAAAAGAATTTCGTATTCAGCGGGGATATTCAGAAGGTCACGCCATAGCTGACGGGTCTCTTCCATGGTGCGCTCCCAACCGGGAGTACGGTGTGAAATCTCGAGAAGACCGATACCGGTGTTGTCGAAATCGCGGATGGCATTGATGGTTGACTCAATGGCCTCTTTTGGCAGGACGCAAGGACCTGCATTGAAATTATAAGCTGTTTTCATTCTTGAATTTTTGTTTAAGGGATTTATATTCAGTTTATTAAATTCATTTTTCGTTTTCCTAACGGATTACAAAGTTACTTCTTTTTTATATATTAATGAAATATCTTTTAAAATATTTTTAATTTTTGTTCTTGGGGTGACACAAAAATGAGTTTTTGAAGGGTGGCATGTTTGGGTTTGCTGTCTTTTGTTTCTTCTCTCCCTAATCAAAAAAAATCGTTCTTTTTTAGTTTTTTTTCAACCATAACGGTTGATAAAAAATGCTCTGACAACCGAATATCGTGACAATCCGACACATACGCAAAATGCAGAAAAACATAGTCGCTACAAATCAATATTTTACAATAACTAATTTGTTGTCAATTATTTACAACAACACATTTCTTAATTGAATTATGCCACAATGACTTAAATTTTTAACAATAAAAGTTCAAAAAAAAGTCAAAAAAATTGTATTATTTTTTTTGGTTTTTGAAAAAAATTGTATATTACGAGGGCAAAAAAATGCTATTGTTTTAATAAAATGTTGTAGAATAAGTTTTTTTGAATTCATTACATTTTCTATTATTTGTGCACGTGTTTTGGTTTAATAAAAAAAACTGAAACGTGCAAATTTTTTTTAATTCTCTCACTTTTTTTTTTTGAAAGATATTTGCAAGACGAAAAAAACATAGGCATTTTTAGTTAAGTATTGAAAAATCACACTGAAACATTCATCACAATGATGCAAAACTATAAGACTGTTTGGGCAAACTGCTTAAAGATTATCAAAGAGAACCTGGGACCTGACAATGATAAGGTGTTCGAGACTTGGTTTGAGCCTATTGTACCCATTCAATTGGAGAACAACATATTAACGATACGAGTCCCTAGCCAGTTCTTTTATGAGTGGCTCGAGGAGCATTTTCTCGACTTGCTGAAACGCACCATTCGACTCCAACTGGGTCCTAATGGTATGTTGAAATATAGCATTCTTATGGATACTAGCATTGCCGATACTCCTATCACCACCGACTTGCCATCCTCTGGCCGCCAGGCAACCCACAACCGTGCAAAGGATATACCTCTGATACTTGGTGGCGAGAATGGTCATCAAATCGCCAACCCCTTTGTGATTCCCGGAATCCAGAAGCTGAAAATCAACTCTCAGCTTAACGGCAACTACACCCTTGAGAATTTCGTTGAAGGTGAATGCAACCGTTTGGCTCGCTCGGCTGGATACGCTGTCGCCGAAAATCCTGGTCGCACCTCGTTCAACCCATTGTTGCTTCACGGTGGTGTGGGTCTTGGAAAGACTCACCTGGCTCACGCTATTGGCATCAAGACCAAGGAGAAACATCCCGACAAGACCGTCCTTTACGTCACTAGCGAACAATTCCTGCAGCAGTATGTGGAAGCTGTGAAGAATAAAAATACCAATGATTTTATCCATTTCTATGAGATGATAGATTTCCTTATCCTCGACGATATCCAGTTCTGGGCAGCTAAGGGAATCCACACTCAAGAGGCTTTCTTCCACATCTTCAACTATCTGCACCAGCGCAACAGCCAGATTATCATCACCAGCGACAAAGCGCCTTCGGATTTGGGCACCTTGGAGCCTCGCCTCTTGTCGCGCCTGAAATGGGGTCTCGCCGCCGACCTCGGAACTCCCGATACGGAAACGAGAATTGCCATCTTGAAACAAAAACTTGCCAACGACGGCATTGAGATGCCTGAGGATGTTATAGAATACATTGCTTATAACATCAACACTAATGTCCGTGAGCTGGAAGGCGCTCTTGTGTCGCTCATCGCCCAGTCGTCCCTCAATCATCGCCAGATTACTATCGATTTGGCAAAGCAGATGATTGACAAGTTCGTCAAGAACACCACTCGCGAGATTACTATAGATTATATTCAGAAAGTGGTGTGCGACTACTTCAAACTTCCTGTCGAGAGTATTCAATCAAGTACCCGCAAACGTGAAATTGTGACGGCTCGCCAGCTGACCATGTATTTCGCCAAGAAGATGACAAAGTCGTCGCTCGCCATCATCGGCCTCCAATGTGGCAACAAGGACCATGCCACTGTCCTTCATGCATGCAAAACTGTTGCCAACCTAAACGAAACTGACAAGCAGTTCCACTACTGGGTCGACGAATTGGAACGCAAATTCAAGGAATAAGAATTACGTATCGACAAATGAGTAAAGTTCCTTTCAAACCAGGCAATCTACTTTATCCGCTGCCTGCCGTAATGGTTTCTTGCGGCGATGAACCTGACAACTTTAACATTATCACTATAGCATGGACGGGCACTATTTGTAGCGACCCGCCCATGTGCTATATTTCGGTGCGTCCCGAACGCTATTCGCATGAGATTATCAGTCGCACGGGCGAGTTTGTAATCAACATCACTACTGAGTCGCTGGCATTCGCAACCGACTGGTGTGGAGTGAAAAGCGGCCGTGATGTGAACAAGTTTAAAACATTGTCGCTCACTCCTGAGAAAGGTCAGATTGTGAAAGCTCCTCTTATAGCCGAATCGCCACTAAACATCGAGTGCCGTGTGAAGGATGTCAAACGGCTTGGCTCACACGATATGTTCATCTCTGAAGTGGTGGCTATCGATGCCGATGAGAAGTTTATAGACAAGTCGACAGGCAGTTTCCAGCTGAACCATGCACAACCTCTCGCCTACTCTCATGGAAAATACTATGGGTTGGGCGAGAAAATTGGCGGCTTCGGATTCTCTGTCAAAAAGAAAAAACATTAATTATCTTTTTCTACGGCAAAATATTATTGGTATTTTGCCGTTATATGTTTTTTATAAAGTAATGGTTTATAGTTCAGAAGTGCATACCGAACAATCATTTATAATTCATAAACAAATAGTTAGAACTCTTTATTATTTTACCTCAATTATTCAATCATTACAAACAATAACTGCATATAAAACAATAATAATATGAAAATATCCTGTGTTGAGCCTTTGGGTATCAGCGAAAATCATTTCGAAGAACTGAAAAAAGAATTTGCCACTAAAGGGCATGAATTGTGTTATTTCATGACCCGTGATGAAAACCCCGATGTTCTGAAAGAACGTATCGGCGACAGTGACATCGTTATCATTTCAAACATTAAACTGCCTGCCGACGTCATCAATGCTTGTCCCAACCTTAAGATGCTCTCGGTTGCTTTCACAGGACTTGACCACATCGACCTAGATTGCTGCAAACAACGTGGCATCGTGGTGCGCAACGCGGCAGGATATTCTACCACTGCCGTCAGCGAATTGGCTATTGGACTTATGCTCGACGTGATGCGAAAAATCACCGAACTCGATGCAGCCACTCGCAAAGGTGGCAGTCGCGGATTGTTCTTGGGTCGAGAGCTTAGAGGCAAAACAGTAGGTGTCGTAGGAACGGGTGCCATAGGTACCGCCACCATCCGATTGTTGTTGGCTTTTGGCTGTAAGGTATTGGCATACAGTCGCACTGTACGCCCCGATGTAGTATCTCTCGGTGTAAAATATTGCCCACTCGACACTCTTATGAAGGAGAGCGATATAGTTACGCTTCATGTTCCTCTTAACAAGGAAACAACTCACTTGATTGGCAAGCACGAGTTGTCTCTGATGAAACCATCAGCCATTCTCATTAATACTGCTCGAGGAAATGTCGTTGATATCGAAGCCCTTGCCCTTGCTTTGAAAGAAAACCGTATCGCAGGTGCTGGCGTTGATGTATATGAAAAAGAACCTCCTCTGCCCGAGAACCATCCTCTTCTTGCTGTTCCCAACTGCGTTGCTGTGCCTCACATTGCATACGCCTCACGTGAGGCTTTCGACATCCGTGCCGATATCGTCTTTGATAATGTGAGAGATTTCTGCAAATGTAAATAAAGACACGCCCAAAACCTTTTATTCCATATATAAAATGAGAAATATTCTTTTCGCAATTGCTGCCGTATTGCTCATCAATGTTATGCACGCTCAAAGTGTAAGCGTTGAGAATGCCAAGATTGCAGCTCGCAATTTCCTCTCAGCCGCAGAGCCCTCACGCACAATCAATCAATTGTCTCTCTATCAGACAATAAATGACATTCACGGAATCAATGTCATGTACATCTTTAATATTGATGACTACGGATTCGTGATTTTTGGTGCTGACGAGATGTACGACCCTCTTATCGGTTATTCCTTCTCGGGTGTCTACGACAGCGCTACTGCCGCCCCCACTCTCAAAAGTTGGCTGAAAAGCTTTACCGAGGATGTCGAAGCTATCAGAAACACAAACACAAAGAGCGGCGAAATATCCAAATATCATAAGGATTGCCAGAGGAAATGGGACGATCTTTTGTCGGGCAACACCAGCAATTTAGCAAGCAAATCATCGAAAGGTGTCAACTCTCTTGTTCAAACCAAATGGGATCAAGGTGGCGGATACAACAACTATTGCCCCGTTTATTCTTATGGTCCTAATGGCCATAGCTTCACGGGTTGCGTCGCCACAGCAATGGCTCAAATCATTCGTTACCACAGATACCCAACCACTGGCTTCTCCCGTTCAAGTTACAACCACCCCTATCACGGACTCCAATATGCAGCTTACGACTCTGTGACTTTCGACTATATGCGCATGCCGACACAGGTCAGCACGAATTCGCTTGCCGCCTCTCAGCATAATGTTTCTCTGCTTTGCTATTACTGCGGTGTGTCTGTCAAGATGAATTACCTCAATCCCAACCACACATCCGGAAGTGGAGCTTATAGCCGCGATGTGCCGCAAGGTTTTAAGTATTTCGGATATGCCAACGCCTATTACATGGCTAAACCCAATGATGCCGACCTATGGGATTCGCTGCTACGCAACGAGTTGGACAACGCAAGACCCGTCTATTATAGTGGTTCCAACAGCGATGGCGGTCATGCTTTTATCGTTGATGGATATCGCAACAACGGTACTTACAGCTTCAACTTCGGTTGGAGCGGCGGCGGCGACGGTTATTATACTATATCCAACGCTGGAGGTTTTACCACCACTCAAGCTGCCGTCCTTAACATCATTCCCTCAGGATTGACTGCGCATGGCGATACCATCTATATCGCTGCCGACGGCGAGGGTGGCGGCTCCTCATGGGAAGATGCCAATCCCAATCTGCATGATGCTATTAATATTGCACGTATCTGCTGCAAAAAGAATGGCAAAAAAACTATCTGGGTCAAAAACGGCACATACTACGGCAACGAATCCTCTCCCTACTCTTTCCTAATGGCTAGCCGAATCAATATATATGGTGGTTTTAATGGCACAGAAAGCAGTCTTGATGAACGCACTGGCGAAGGTAAGTCTATTTTGAGTGGGGCAGGCAAACGTATTGCATTTTTATCTTTCGATTCCATAACCAATGCAGCTATTTACGATATGACATTTTCTGACGGATATGCTGACGATGGAGCTGGTGCTATCATCCACTCTGGTATCCGTGTGGAACGCTGCACATTCGAAAACAACACAGCCACTTCTGGTGCTGCTCTGAAAGCTATCAACAACACTATTTACAACTGCATCATTCACAATAACAACTGCGGTGGTGTATATCTGTCTAATAACGGCTCTCTTCGCAACAGCTTGGTGGCTCATAATATAGGGTTCGGAATCAAACTTGAGGCGAGCAGCATTAACGGTTGCAGCGTTGTTTGCAACGATGGTGTCGGCGTTCTGAACATGAACAACGAAGGTATTCGCAATAGTGTTATCTGGCGTAATGGCTCTCAATTAGGTGTTAACGATTTGAGCAACATCTTTTTTAGCGCCATAGAAGGCATCGGTGAAAAAGATTCCAATAGCAATTTCGGTCTTGATCACGAAAATCGTCCAGATAATGGCGTCGGGCCTATGTTCATGAATCCCGACCTAACATTGGGCATCTCCGAAAACCTCGGCGACTGGCACATAAGCAACCGTTCTCCTCTTGTCGATGCTGGCGACACCAACCGTTCGGGCGCTTATATATATGAACTCGGTGGCGATAGCCGTTTCCGCAATGGTCGTGCTGACATAGGATGCTACGAATGGATTCCTGGCAATGCTGTCCAAGATGTCTCTTCTGCCAATGCATCCCTCTACCCTAATCCTGCAACAAACTCCGTCACCATCAGCGGTCTCAATGGTAATACCGTCATTTTCGACATTATGGGCCGACAAGTGAAATCAATTGCTTTGAATGGCGATTCTGCCACAATTGATATCAGCAACCTTCCAAACGGTCTTTACATTATCCGTTCGGGTAACACTTCTCTCAAATTCATGAAAAGATAATAATCCATAATAAACTTATACTTCAAACTTCATAATGCAAAATATTCGTAATGTTGCAATTATAGCACATGTCGACCATGGCAAGACTACATTGGTCGACCGTATGCTTCACCAAGCAAAACTCTTCCGCGACAACCAGGAAACCAATGACCTTATCCTCGACAATAACGACTTGGAACGCGAACGTGGCATCACCATCCTCTCCAAGAACGTTAGCATCCGCTACAAAGATTACAAAATCAATATCATCGATACTCCAGGTCATAGTGACTTTGGCGGTGAGGTGGAACGTGTGCTCAACATGGCCGATGGCGTTCTGTTGGTAGTCGACGCTTTTGAAGGCCCTATGCCTCAAACTCGTTTCGTGCTTCAAAAGGCTATCGAATTGGGATTGAAGCCGATAGTGGTCATCAATAAGGTTGATAAACCAAACTGCGACCCCGAACAGACTCAAGAAGCTGTTTTCGACCTTATGTTCAATCTGGGCGCAAACAACGACCAGCTTGACTTCCCCACGGCTTACGGAAGTGCCAAGCAGGGATGGATGGGAGCCGACTGGAACAATCCTACCGACGACATAAGCTACTTGATGGATCTCATCATCAAACATATTCCCGAACCTCGCGTCGAACAGGGCAACACTCAGATGATGCTCTCTTCGCTCGATTACAGCAGCTACCTTGGACGTATAGCTGTGGGCCGTTTGAATCGCGGTACTCTTCAGGCAGGACAGAACATCTGTCTTGTCAAACGCGACCAAACCCATATCATGAGCCGCATCAAGGAGCTCTACACCTTCGAAGGTCTTGGAAAAGAGCGCACTAAGAATGTTATTGAGGCTGGTGAAATATGCGCTGTACTTCTCGACCTCGACAAAAGTGTCATGTTCGAGATTGGCGACACTATCTGCGATGCCGAAAACCCTGACCCTCTGCCTCCTATCAAGGTCGACGAACCTACTATGAGTATGCTTTTCACCATCAACAACTCGCCTTTCTTCGGAAAAGAGGGCAAGTATGTCACCAGCCGCCACCTGCGCGACCGTCTCTATCATGAGTTGGAGAAGAATCTGGCCATGCGTATTGAAGAGACTGGCTCTCCCGATGCTTTGCTTGTATTCGGACGCGGTATTCTCCATCTATCTATCCTTATCGAAACCATGCGCCGCGAAGGCTACGAGCTGCAAGTCGGTCAGCCGAAAGTTATTATTAAAGAGATTGATGGTGAGAAATGTGAGCCTATCGAACAACTCACAGTACTTGTACCTGAGGAATTCTCGTCAAAGGTTATTGATGTCGTCACCCGTCGCAAAGGCGAGGTGGGTACTATTGAAACCAAAGGCGACCGCGTTCAACTCGATTTCACCATCCCATCACGCGGTATTATCGGTTTGAGAAACACCCTCTTGACTGCCACCAACGGTGAAGCAGTCATTGCCAGCCGTTTCCTTGAATTCCAACCATGGAAAGGCGATATCGACGACCATAAATATGGTGCGCTTATAGCCAAAGAAACAGGTGAAGCAACCGCATACAGTATAAGTAAACTACAAGACAGAGGACCTTTCTTCATCGAGCCTGGTGATCATGTATATGCTGGACAAGTGATTGGCGAAAGTCTTCGTCCAGGCAACGATATCGTGATTAATGTGGTGACTGCCAAGAATCTGACCAATATGCGTAGCAAAAGTGCCGACGACAAGTCTACTTGCACTCCTGCCATCAAATTCAGCCTTGAGGAAGCTATGGAGTACATCCGCGACGACGAATATCTCGAAATCACTCCCCAGCACCTTCGTATCCGCAAAATCATCCTCGACGAGATTGAACGCAAACGTGCACGCATCGCCGCAGGATTCAAAGACGAATAATTAGAGTCTTTTATAATCTTAAACTTTAAACTATAAACCTTAATTTCAACTTAATTCCACCATATACAGTATCTCTTGACTCTCTCTATTGTCATAGTAAACTACAATGTCAAGCACTTCATCGACCAGTGCCTGCACTCGGTTTATGCCGCTGCTGAGACTTTGAAGAGCACTCTTGATACGGATACTGAAGTGTGGGTGGTTGACAACAACTCTACAGATGGATCTATCAAGATGCTTCGCGATAAGCATCCATCGGTCCATCTCATTGCCAATAGCGACAACCCTGGTTTCGCCAAAGCCAACAACCAAGCTCTCAGAGAAATCCTGACAAGGAACGTAGAAAAGGTAACAGGGAACGATGACTTCATTTTGCTTCTGAATCCTGACACTTTGGTGCAACGCGACACCTTCGTCTCTTGCATCAACCACTATCTTCAGCACCCCGACTGCGGTGGATTGTCGGTCAAGATGATTAATGGTGAAGGTCAATATCTTAAGGAAAGCAAACGCGGATTTCCTTCCCCTGCCACTTCTTTCTTCAAAATCAGCGGTCTCATCAAGCTTTTCCCTCGCAGTCGTAAAGTGGCTGCCTACTATATGGGACACCTCGACAACGACCAAGTCAACGAGGTTGATGTCCTCCCTGGCGCCTTCCTGATGATTTCACGTAATGCTCTCGAAAAAACTGGACTTCTCGACGAAAGCTACTTTATGTATGGCGAAGATATCGACTTCTCGTGGCGTATTAAGATGGCCGGATTCAAGAACTACTACCTCCCCACCACTCGCATACTTCACTATAAAGGGGAAAGTACTCGCAAGAGTTCGATGAACTACGTTTACACTTTCTACAATGCAATGGCCATATTCGCCCGCAAGTACTTCAGTACCAGTGGCGCAAAGACTTACACCATCATCATTCAGCTTGCAATATGGCTGCGTGCCTCGCTCGACTTTGTGAAACGTATCGCCTCCCACCTGGCTCTACCATTAGCCGATTTCTTGGTCTCTTTTGGAGGCTTTGTCGCCATAAAGCAACTTTGGGCAATGTATTGGGCTGACAATGTCAACTACTATTCCGATATCTATACCTGGGTTGTGATACCCATATACATCCTCATCCTGCTACTAACATCATGGTTGGCTGGCGGTTACGACAAACCTATCAGAGTCAGTCGCATCACTCAGGGGATGTCTATAGGTGCCATCTGTCTGCTCGTTTTCTACTCTCTAATGAATGAAGATCTCCGTTTCTCACGAGCCATAGTGTTGCTGGGCTCCCTTTGGAGCATCATCGCCACATTGGGTATCAGAGGTCTGCTGGGTATGTTGAACGTTGATGGTTATCAATTAAGAAATGGAAGAAGCCATAAATATACTTTCGTGGGCTCTGATGAAGAAGCCCTTAGACTTCAGAATCTTTTCGACTCTCTTGGTATCGAAGCTAAGGATACTAAAATAATATCACCTAACAATTGCTGCCTGCTTGACAACCAGTTGGAAACTGACGAAATAATATTCAGCGGTCGCGACGTTGATATTAAAGACATTCTTAATATAACCATATTCCAATCACGCTATATCAAGTACTTCCGCATCATGCCTGCATACGATGATGTGCTTATTGGCAGCAATTATACCAATAGTCCCGAAGACCTATATACTCCTGATTTCGGAAGTATTGACAACCCCACCAACCGTCGAAGCAAGAGGGTATTTGATATCGTCACTTCCCTGTTGCTTCTTTTGGCATCCCCCATTCTTTTCTGGTTCCAGAAACGCAAAAAACACTTTTTTGCCGACTGCCTCTCTGTCATTTCTGGTCACAAAAGTTGGGTCGGCTATTCCTCATCTCTATCCGATACTCCGACTCTTACACCCCTGCCTAACATCAAGACGGGTGTCTTCAAGACCTGCGATTGTATGCCCAAGGTCAAAAATCCTGACCTTAGACGTCTCGACGAGACCTACGCAGCTAATTACCATCTTTTTACGGACATAAGCATTCTATTCATCAACTTGATGAAGATTTGACTCTACATCAACAATGTAAGAGTAACAATAGCTTGGCTTTCTGTTTGTAGCTGACTTGCTGATGTTTAAACAATATGCCAGAAGTATGTGCCTTGCGGACATTTATCACCATTTTGGTACCATCCCAGCTACCTGTATGAAAATCTAATGTGGTTATATGCCTACCTAAACGGTCATATATTTGTACTTCAACTTTGGGACACATCAACTGCGATAGATTGTCACCTACTATTAGGTAACTCATAACATCGCTTTCTACTAAATATAACAACTTTTTTCTATTATTAAAAAAAATTAGCATAATTCAAGTTAAAAACGTAACTTTGCATTTATATTACGTGTTGTTATTTACATATAAATTATTAAATACTAATAAATTATACTGCAACCACAAGTACTCAAAACTATTCAAACAACAATAACTATTTGAATCGTGACAATACCCGAAACAATAAAAGACCTTGACCAGCGCAAAGAATCGCTCAAAAAATTTCTCGACATCGATAACTTGCTGAACACTATAGCCGAAGAAGAGAAAAAGACCGAAGCTGCCGACTTTTGGAACGACCCGAAGGAAGCAAAGAAAGTAATGCTTGATATAAAGAGCAAAAAAACTTGGACTTCAGCATTTAAGGCCGTAAGCGACAGCTGCGACGATATGCATGTTATGAGCGAATTCATGGAAATGGGCGAAGCTACTGAAGAAGAAATGCTGGCTCAACTCGACACCACGACAAAGCTTGTTGAAGAGTTGGAATTCAAAAACATGTTGCGTAACGAAAGTGACCGCCTTGATGCTGTTTTGAGCATCAACGCTGGTGCTGGCGGTGTCGAGGCTCAAGATTGGGCCGAAATGCTGATGCGTATGTATATCCGCTATGCCGAACGCAACAACTATAAGGTTGCTATTAGCAACTCCCTCGACGGCGATGGTGCTGGTATCAAAAGTGTTACGATGCAGATTGAGGGCGAGTTTGCCTACGGCTATCTTAAGAGTGAGACGGGTGTCCATCGCCTGGTGCGCGTCAGCCCTTTCAATGCTCAGGGCAAACGTATGACCAGTTTTGCTTCGGTTAGCGTAACGCCTCTCATCGATGACACCATAGAGGTTGTGGTCGACCAGTCACGACTCTCTTGGGACACTTTCCGTAGCGGTGGTGCTGGCGGCCAGAACGTCAACAAAGTTGAGAGCGGCGTGCGTCTGCGCTATCAATACAAGGACCCATATACCGGCGAAGAAGAGGAAATCCTCATCGAGAATACCGAGACTCGCGACCAGCCGAAGAACAAGGAGAACGCTTTGCGACTTCTCCGCTCGCAGCTCTATGACCGCGAAATGAAGCACCGCATGGAGGAACAAGCCAAAATCAAGGCTAGCCAGAAGAAAATCGAATGGGGCAGCCAGATTCGCAGCTATGTCATGGACGACCGCCGTGTGAAGGATCACCGCACCAACTACCAGACGGGCGACGTTACCGGCGTAATGGATGGCAAGATTGACGAATTCATCAAGGCTTATCTTATGCAGTTCGGCGCCGAAGCGTGATTTGAAATCCTCAACGGAGAATCCAATCTCTCCGTTGGCTTACAATTCTGTCAAATTAACTATGAATAACAACTAAACATCTAATATTATGAACGTAAAATGCGACTATTGCGGTTCGATGGTTGACGAAACCAGTCAAAACTGTCCGATTTGCGGTGCCCCTCTCTCGGGTGTCAACCGCACATCTTCCGAGCAACCTAAAACCATTGAAGAGCTGAAAGCTTGGTACGCAGCTCATAACCTGCCACCTGAAGAAATCACCCGTTTCTTTATCGGCAAAAACATCACCGAACCCAAGGCATTCGGTATCTACAAGAACGACGTGGGCGACTGCGTTGTCTACAAGAACAAGGCCAATGGAGAGCGTGCCATCCGTTATCAGGGTGCTGACGAATCGTATGCCGTGAATGAACTCTACCAGCGTCTGCGTGCCGAAATATCCGACCAGAAGGCCCACAACTCTGGCAAGAAGGACGACAAGAAAAAACACTGGGGATGCGGCATCATCACTGCTATTCTCGCCATTATGGCCATAGTGGCAATAGCTAATGGCGATGGTGTTCCCGACGGCTATTACAAATATAACAACACCGAGTATTACAACCAGAACGACAAGTGGTATCAGTACGACGCTCAAAACAACACTTGGCTCGAGGCTGCCGAAGGTGCTGCTTTGAATGAGGCCATCAATTCTGATAATGCTGGCCAATATTCATACAACAACCACGAAGGCATGCGCTTCGAGGAAACCAACTGGTATGACAATGGCAGTTCTGATGATGATGGTGACTGGGACAGCGACGACAACTGGAGCAGCAGCGACAGTTGGAGTAGCAGTAGCACCGATTGGGACGATGACTGGTAGAATTGAGTATGGAAACAAACGTTAATAACCCCCTGATTGTTCGCTGTGAACATTGTGGAGGCGATGTCAACTACGACATCACCAAGCAGAAATATTGCTGCTCGCATTGCGGCACCGAGGCCTCTACTGCAGACAAAAAAGCCGAATACCGCCGTTGGAAGACTCTGAGGAAGGAAATCGTGATGCGCGACATCGGCAGGGTTAAGTCTTTCTCTTGCCCTGCTTGTGGCGCACAAACCATTGCTGCTGGCGAAAGCGTCACGGCGCTTTGCCCTTTCTGCCAGAATACGATGATTGATGCACGCTTTGCAGGCAACGATATTCCCGAGGTCATAATCCCATTCAAACTCAGCAAAGAAGAGGCTGAAGCCAAGTTACGCGATTGGATTAAGAATAACAGCAACAGGCTAGAAGCCAAGGTTATAGAGCGTAGCATGCAGAATCTCACTGGCTGTTATCTCCCTTACCATATCGTTAGGGGAGCCTTTAATAGCAGCTTGAGAATTGCCCTCCATGACGGTTCTTTGAGTGACTACCCTTTCCGCGCTTACCTTAGCCATAAAGCCGTGAACGCTTCTAAAGACTTGAGCAACATCTTCCTAGATGGCATTGAACCTTTTGATTTCGACAGTGCTTTAGAGTTCGATTTCGGCTATCTTAACCATCAGAATGCCAAAGTGCAGAACATCGGTGGTGAAGAATTGGCTGATCGTATCAGTGAGGAGACCAAGAACGAACTCTACAAAAGTTTCTCCAAGAAGACTCACACCAAGGAACTGATAGTTTCTCTTGGAGAGGACATAAACGAGACCATCCCTGCCCTACTGCCTGTCTACATTGTGAAATGCAAAAGTGGCATCGCTGCTGCTGTCAACGGACAAACGGGCAAGATTGCAGTCGACACTGGCAAGGAAAAGAACTTGACACGAAACTGGTGGATTTCACCAGTCATAGCTACACTCGCAGTTTGCTCTGTGGGTTGGATTTTTGGTGGTTTTGCACTTGGATTTATGGGTGGATTGGTGTTTGGCCTTGTTTTCTACGCCATAGCAAGCTCTAGGCATAAAGAGGTTTTCTCTGAAGAAATCCTCACTTACCCTAAAGACCAAGAAGAACACAACGACACACGCAGCGAATTTTTTGTTGACTTCGGAAAAGGTCAAGTGCCGACGGTGCTAAAGTTTTTCACTCCTTGGCGTATCTTTAAGACAGTGCTCTTTGCCCTCTCCGTTATTTTCCTTCCCGTCCTTCTGGCAATACCAATTCAGTTGTTTCGTGGGTTGCCAATCAGCAGTATCCAAATTGGATATGGTGCAGCTTGGTACTGCATACCTGGTTTTATTACGATTCTTGCTGCTGGCGGATTGGCTAAGGCCATGATGTACAGTGTACCGCTCTATTACGAGAAGCTGCCCAATGGAAAACTAAAGCGTCGCAAAAACCCTTCATTGAGAACACCAACATTCAAAGAAATCCTCAATGCATCAAAGTATACTTTCTCCTCCAAGATAGGATGTGCCGTTATTGGCATAACCCTTTTTATCCTCATTGGCAGCATTTTGGCAATGATATCATAACTGTTTTGAGGCCTCAAAAACGCCGAATCATTCATTTTTTTCGAGATTCACTATCGTTTTTGAGCTGCAAAAACCATATTTTCTTCATTTTTTTTCAAGAAATAGAGTGTACATAAATCACAATATCAATTCTATTATCTTGATAAACAACCTATTGAACATTCCTAGTGATATAGTAACATAGTGATTTGGTTTTTTTTAAAAAAGCATGAGAGGATAAATATCTAAAGTATAGATTTAATTTAACAATATTAATTAATTAATAATTAAATAATTAATAGTAATTTAATCATCTTTTTTAATTAATTAATAGAGACATCCCCCTACTCACAAACACAAGAATTCACCATATCACTATATCACTATGTCACTATGAATGGTGGCTGCCACATCAACTGATGACTCATCATCAGCATCCCTTTTTGCTCCCTGTATAATTTGCCCTACCCTAAATTTTCTTTTTTCACTTACAAAAAATGGGAAAAATACGACTTTCCACTCCATTGTTTCCAACTCTAACTTAACTCTAACTTAACTCTAACTTAAGTCTAACTTTACGATTACTCATCTGTCGTCTTTTCTACAAAAGGTAATTGATTAATAATAAACAACATACTTCTAAATAAGTTATATATAACTATCATTATTTCTCCATCTCGAAAAATGGTCGTATTTTTGCAAACGAATTTTTAACGAACGCAGATTATGATACTCTACTTCTCGGGAACAGGCAACTCTCTGTCCATCAGTCGCCAATTGGCAGAAAAACTCAATGATAAAGTGATGCCGCTAACACAAGCGGTCAACCTCGACCTTTCGCAAGAACAACGCATCGGCTTGGTCTTCCCTTGCTACTGGTTCAATGCGCCTCGCGCGGTCACCGAACTTGTTCCGCGCCTCAAGCTCAACAAACAGGCTTATCTCTTTATCATAATCCCATGTGGTGCACAAGCCGGAAATGCGATTTGGAAGGTGCGTAAGATGATTGCCGCCAAGGGTATCGATGTAGCATATAGCCACAAAATCAGAGTTCCCGATAATAGCGCCGTCGGATTCGGACGCAACCCAAACGACCAAGTTTGGAAGTTCGACCGTTATGCCGGACGTTTGGAAACTATCGCCTCCGACATAGCAGCTGGTTTACGTCGCAAACACTATGCTTGGTGGGGTCCTGCTGGTGCCCTCTGTGCAATCCCTGCCGTTCAGCGTCGCACACTACCCATGCTCACACCCGAGGTCAATATCGATAAATGCGTTACTTGCGGCATCTGCACAAACGTCTGCCCACAAGCCAACATCTCCTTCGCCAACGGCAAAGCTCATTGTGGCGACAACTGCACCCAATGCCTCGCATGTGTCCACTTCTGTCCGCATCAAGCTGTCGAACTCAATCACAAAGCCACTCCCAAAGCTCATCAATACCATCATCCCAAGGTGGCGCTCAGCGACATCACATGCTCTCACGAGACAAACAAATCAACCCCAACTCCTTGAAAAACAAGAAGGAGTCACCGAGCATAACTCGACAACTCCTTCTAACCTTAGCGGAGAGACAGGGATTCGAACCCTGGGACCAGCAAGCTGGTCAACGGTTTTCGAGACCGCCCCGATCGACCACTCCGGCATCT
>CADBOG010000110.1 GCA_902796265.1 uncultured Bacteroidota bacterium | reverse complement strand
TGCTTTGGCTGACTTCGTCTACGTTGCTTCACTTCGGAAAAACAAGTAAACTTGCTTTTCACTCAGCTTTCGCAACTTCCGGGATAGTGAACTAGTTCCCTCTCCTCTCGCTTTGCGCAACGTTCAGGTTTCAAGTTTCAGGTTTCAAGTTTCAGGTTTGACTCAGCCTAATCCTATTCACCATCCACAAAACATTAGCTACTAATGAAGTATTACATCGTCGATGCCTTTACCGATAAACCCTTTGGTGGAAATCCCGCAGGTTGTAAGATTTCTTTAATGGCTGAGATTTAGCTGCGGTATTTTTTGCCAGGAAGGAAACGGCTGGTGCGCTTGCAGTAGTCGGCATACTGGGGATATTTGCCGCCGCTGATTTCCTCGGCAAGGTTGGTGCTTGCCACGAAGAGGACAATCAGTAGCAAGGCACCCATGAGGCTCCAGTTGACGATCCCGATGCCGGCAGCTATGGAGAATAGGTAGAAGCACACCCAGATGGCTTGCTCGGCCATGTAGTTGGGATGGCGGCTGACGCTCCAAAGGCCTATGGTGTTGAATCCTTTGTCGTAGGGCTCGGGGAGTTCTTCCAGCTGCTTGCCGCTTTTCAGCATAGCCCATTTCTTGCTTTGGAAGGCCCATTGTTGCTCGTCGGCAACGGTCTCGTAGATGATGAAGGCGAGCATCAAAACAGCAGATAGGGCATCCATCCATCCGAAGGCTGTCGCAGAACGCATGCTCACCAATGCAGGAAGCACAATCAGCACCAGAAGTATGTTTTGGTAGACAGAGATGAAGAGGAGGTCGAAGAGCATCCATACCCAGCGACGCTTGAGTATGGGATTGGAACGCACCACCTGCCATCGGTAGTCCTCCTCGCCATCCCAGAAGCGGATACGGTAGGCTCCCTTGCGGGCAAAATTGAATGTGAGCCGCACTCCCCACAACGTGGCCAGCACGGCCATCACAACGAGACGGGGTTGCATGCCGCCCTCGATGGCAATAATCCAGCAATATACAAACGGTAGGATGCTCCAAAGCTTGTCCACCTGGCTGTTGTTGCGAGTGATTTCGCCCACAGCGAAGCACCATAAGGCGCTGCATGCGGCAATAATGGCGATGGTTTTAAGCACCGAGAGCTGAGCGGCGTCGAGCTCGGGTCCCATGTGGAAGTAGAGCACGGGACACACTATCAACGAAAGCACTATTAGTGTCCCAATCAAAGGTAGATTCATCTGCTTCATAAGCATTTATGTTGTTTTTCTGATTTTGTTTCCATAACAACGCTTTGCATTCGCCTTTATTGCCCAAGTCGAGATAAATAACCCGGAATAGCTTCATTTTTCAGATTATAACTTGTCCGGAAATGCAGATACTTCGTATCTTTGCAACCGCAAATCAAATTATTTTTATATCTTAATACAATGAAAAAGACTTTATTAGCTATTTTTGCAGCCGCGATGATGCTCGTAGGATGCAAGCAAAACCAACAGAACCAGCAGGCAACTCCCGCCAACGACGAAGGTGCCGCAGTTTATCTTACAACCGAAATTTCCCCCGAGGCTTTGGTAGCCATCTACAAGGCTTTGGGCGTTGAAGCTACAGGTCGCGTGGCCGTGAAAATCTCCACCGGCGAGGGCAGCAACCCCAACTATCTCAAACCTGAGCTCATCAAGGATTTGGTGTTCGCTGTCAACGGTACTATCGTTGAGTGCAACACCGCCTACAGTAGTGGTCCTGGCAACGAGCAGGATGATCGCACCACTTCCGCCAACCATTGGAAGGTCATCGAGCGTCACGGCTTCACGCCTACTTTCAAGGTCGACATCATGGACGAGGAAGGCGAGATACGCATCCCCGTAGCAGACTCCACCCACCTCAAATACGACATCGTGGGCAGCCACATGGAGAACTACGACTTCATGATCGCCCTCAACCACTTCAAAGGCCACCCCATGGGCGGTTACGGCGGAGCTCTTAAGAACCTCAGCATCGGTTGTGCAAGTGCCAACGGCAAGGCCTACATCCACTCTTCGGGCAAGATGGAAGTACTCGACATAGCCAAGCTTTGGACCCCCGAATTCATCGGCAACCAGGATGGCTTCCTTGAGAGCATGGCAGCTGCTGCTCAAGCAGTTACCAACTACTTCCGCGCCAAACAAGGCATCATCTACATCAGCGTGATGAACAACATGAGCATCGATTGCGACTGTGTCGACCATCCCGAACCCGTCAAGCTCAAGGACTACGGCATCCTTGCTTCTACCGACCCTGTTGCCCTCGACCAGGCTTGCATCGACATCATCAACCAGCAGAAAGTGACTCCCGAGAACGACCCCACCGACCTCCTCTCACGCATCGACAAGCAGCATGGCACCCACACCATTGAGTGGGCTGAGAAGATAGGCCTCGGTACACGCAAATACCACATTGTCAACATAGACAAGAAATAAATACAACTGTTTACGCTAGTAAGCAAGCAAGTTCATGCCAAGTCGTAAACACCCATCGTCAGAATGTTTTTTCAAAACCGGCAGACAATAAAAACCACAAAGAATAGTTATTGTGTCGTTATGAGAAAAAAACTACTTTTCACTACCATTGCTGCGCTCCTTTTTATGGCCTTTGTTGCCTGTGAGCGCGAAGAAACTAAACATGCAGAGACTCCTGCCGAGACTCAGCAACATTTCTTCACCGTGGCCGAAGGACACCAAGTGCTCTTCTCTCCTGGCAACCTACAATACACAACTACAGGTAGTCACACAACTGCCGAAGGAACAGCCAATGGCACTTTCCGTTTTGCCGAGCACCAGTATGACTATCTAGGAGAGGCCAACGCTTTGGTTTCGGACACCAATAAGGGTTGGATTGACCTCCTCACTTGGGGCAGTAGCGGATGGCATGTGACTCCTTGTTCGGAGAAAGATGGCGACTACGACATCGAGAGCCTCTGTGGCGATGAGGCCTATGCCGATTGGGGCGTCTATAATGCCATAGGCGGCGATAAACCAGGCACTTGGCGAACCCTGACACAAGCCGAATGGGACTATCTCGTGAACCAACGGGCGTCATCACCGGTCGATGGCACAGACAGTGCCCGCTATGCAGAGGCGACGGTGTGCAACGTCAAGGGACTCATCCTTTTCCCCGACAAGTTTGTCCGCCCCGCAAGCCTTGATTCGATTAAAGGCATAAACCTCAACAGCTTCACGCTCCATTTTAGCGACAATGTCTACAATGCCGAGCAATGGGCTCAGATGGAAGAGGCAGGAGTCGTTTTCTTGCCCGCTGCCGGATTCCGTGGCGGCACATGGCTTTCTTCCATAGGTGAAGGAGGCAGCTATTGGGCAGCCACCTGCAACGACAAACGTCAGGCCTACGCCATGCTCTTTATCGACGGATTGGTCAACGCCAAAGCCGAAGGCAACTATGAAAAAGACCGCGGATATGGACGCTCTGTCCGTTTGGTTCGTGATGCTGCAAGATAGACAATGGCAATAAGAAAAGCCTGTTTCTTTTACTTTAGCTCACCTATCCATTATCCCTCCCATCTTGAGGAGGGATTTTTTGTTGCTTCAAAAAAGTTATCAACAAGATAACAACAGGCAGAAAACCGGTTGGCGAAGACGTTAAGGTGCAATCTTTGATTGTGGCCATTGTCTGTCATTCAGTCAGTTATCCACTTTTGTGTAGTTTTTGAAACTTTATTCGAAATGGAACGTAAAAGGGATATTGAAAGTAATTAAATGGGATTAAAAAACATTTTTTGGGAAGTAATGGTTTTTTTTGGAAAATAATTAGTATTTTTACACCTTGAAAAATTATCGGTAAAAGTGTCCTTACTCATTGGTATAGAATATTGTAAGCTTGATAGCAACGGTCGATTCAAGCTCCCAATTGCAATAAAAAAGCAATTGGAGGGCGACGACTGTCGTTTTGTCATCCGTCCAAGTATCTATGCCGAGTGTTTAGAGCTGTGGACTTACGCCAGTTTCGAGGAAGAGATAGCTAACCTCCAAAAAGAACTCAACCCTTACTCTATCGAAGACCGCAAGATGCTGCGCGTTTTGAGCGCCGGCAACATTGTCGAGATAGACAGCAACGACCGTCTGGTCATCCCTAACGAGCAGCGCGAACCTCTGGGCGACTCCAAGGATCTCGTGCTCCAGTCGACTGGCAAGTTTATGGAGATTTGGAACCGTGACACTTACAACCGTGTTAACAAGGAAACCATCAACTATGCCGACAAAATCGACAAACGCTTAGGGAGGTCCGCCAATGTGTCTGAAGAATGAGCAATATCACAAACCTGTGATGCTGGCTGAATGCATCGATGGTCTCAACATACGTCCCGACGGGGTGTATGTTGATGTCACCTTTGGTGGTGGCGGTCATTCACGTGCCATTCTTGAGCGTTTGGGTGATGAGGGAAGGCTCTATGCCTTCGACCGTGACAGCGATGCCCTTGCCAACAGCATCGACGACCCACGGTTCTGCCTTATCCACGAGAACTTCAAACATCTCAAGAGTTTCCTTCGTCTACATGGTGTTCGCCGCATAGATGGCTTGCTGGCCGACTTGGGCATTTCGAGCCATCAGATTGATGCTGCCGAGAGGGGTTTCTCCACTCGCTTCGACGGACCTCTCGACCTCCGTATGGATCGCCGTGAGGGTGCTACTGCCGCCGATCTTGTCAACAATGCCGACGAGAAGGAATTGGCCACCATCTTCCGCCTCTATGGCGAACTGCAAAACGCTTCCTCTATTGCTCATGCCATCATCGTTGCCCGCGCCCAAAACCCCATAACCACCACCAGCGAGCTTTGTGATTCTGTCGGCTCTCTTCTGCCTCGAGGCCGTGAGAACAAGGTGTTGGCAATGCTTTTCCAGGCACTCCGCATAGAGGTCAATGGCGAGCTTGAGGCTCTCCGCCAGATGCTCTCGCAAGCTGTCGAGATACTCAACCCAGAGGGAAGAATCTGCATAATGTCCTATCATTCGCTTGAAGACCGACTGGTAAAGAACTTTTTCCGCACAGGCAACTTTGAGGGTGATGTGCAGAAAGATTTTTACGGCAACCTTATCGCGCCACTTGTCCCTGTGACTCGCAAGCCCATCACGGCTTCGGAAGCTGAACTCCAACAAAACAACCGCGCCCGAAGTGCAAAATTGAGAATTGCCACTAAGGGTAACCTTTAATACTAGTAAAGACAACTTTTATAGTCGACATATATAACATTCCACTCCTTGAAAAACAAGCAACAAAATAAGAAAAAAGGCCGTTTGGCGCAGTTCTTGGGCGGTGACGTCCTGGAGTCGCAGTTTGTTCGCAAACAGATAAAACTGATTGCCATGATTCTGGTCATGTGCCTGGCTTTGGTTGCTGTTCGTTACAAAGTGGAGAGTTTGACAAAAGAGAAGAAAGCTTTGCAGCAGAAGATTGACTATATGAGAGAGGTGAGGGCACAGATGAGAAGACAGTATCAGGAGTCGATACGCATATCACGTATCGACCGCGACCTGGATACCATTGGCGTCGGACTTGTTGCAGGTCCTCCTTACGAATTGAAAATAGAGTCGAATGAATAATAATTGATGAGATAGCATAGCAGCGAGATAACGCAATAGCAAGAAACGTAAAGAGACACATAATAATAGAGATACCTTATATATACATAAACAATGTCGAAAAGAAAACCCATATCAGGCCGCACTAAGGCTGGCATCGTCTTCCTGACCCTCACTCTTGGGTTCGGGATGATCATCATTGGTGCCCTTATCCGAGTGATATGGGTAACCGGCGACGATTGGAGAGCAAAAGCTTCGGACAGCATGAGTCGCTATATACCTCAGAAAGCTAGTCGCGGCAATATCTATTCCAGCGACGGCAAGACATTGGCAACAACTATACAGGAGTGCGACCTCTATCTCGACTTCACCCAGAAGATTGAACCCAACAAGAAGGACAAGAGCAAGATGGACACCATAAAAACCATCGTCGACTCCAACTACCGTTGGTCAATCATCAGGAAGAAAGACAAGAAGAGTGGCAAAATAAAATATGATACCGTTTGTTATCGCGACTCGGTGTGCATCATCCTCCACGAAGCTTTTCCAGGCACCTCGGTAGATGAGTTCCGCAGGATTCTCGACCGTCATCGCGACTCTACCCACAGAGGTTGTGCCCTTATCAAGCGGCACTTGCCTTACAGCGATTGGGACCGCATCTGCAGATTCCCTGGCTGGCGAAGGGCAGTAGTCAGAATGGTTGACGATAGGGAGGTTATCCACTATAAGCGATTCAAGACCTACGGCAATATGGCCGAGAGTGTTATCGGTTTCAATGCCTCCTATTCGAACGATATCTACAGCGGCTTGGAGGGATATTACGACTCCATCCTCAAAGGACAAGATGGCAAAGTGCTATGCCGCCGACTTACAAGAGGAACGTGGCTTCCTGTGGGACGAGGCTCCATTGTTGCTGTCGAAGACAGTTTGCGTACCGACTCCATACCTGGTCATCCGGTTATTGACGGCAAGGATATTGTAGCCACCATCGACACTCGTCTGCAGGATATGGCACACTACTCGCTCGAGAAGTCGTTGCGCCGTTATGGAAGTTCGGCAGGTTGTGCTATCTTGATGGAGGTCTCTACAGGCAATGTGTTGGTTTGCTCCAGTTTGGTGCTCGACACCAACGGCAACTATCGCGAGACACCCAACCGCAATGTGCCTCTTACCGACCTTTATGAACCTGGTTCTATCTTCAAGCCAGTTCTGCTCACGGCAATGTACAACGACACCTCCTTCGCACTCGACACATCGATGCTTCTGCCTGTTGGAGTGAAGACCTTCTCCAAAAACAGCCAGATAGTCAAAGACCATGGTGTACCTAATGCTACATATCCCCTTTGGAAAGCTGTCGCCATCTCGTCGAATGTGGCTTTCTGCGAACTCGCTTGGCGTTATTATGGCAACCGTCGCGACACATTGCTGAATCAGGTGAAGTCGATATTCCCATACAAACCCATGCAGGTCGACATCAAGGGTCCCGAGTATGTGGGTCGCACCAATACGCTCAGATACGACAACAACTTCCTCCGTTTCTGCTATGGTTACACAAGCTCCGTATCGCCCCTCAGGATGGCCACTTTCTATAATGCCTTGGCCAACGGTGGACGTATGGTGAAACCACGTTTTTGCTGTGCAATAATCGACAATGGGAAAGTAGAGGAACTTCCTATACAGTATATCCACGAGCAGATATGCGAACCCAAGACAGCCGAAACCATACGTGACCTTTTGGTGGGTGTTGTTGAAGGCGGTACGGGTGACAATATCAAGAACGAGACCTATGCTATTGCTGGCAAAACTGGTACTGCCGAGACGGCTCCTGGCTCCCCATTGAGCAATGTCACCTTTGTGGGATTCTTCCCTGCCAATAATCCCAAATACACTTGTCTCGTGATGATGCGCGATGTGCGTCATGTCTTTGGACGCAATGCCGCTCCCGTGTTTCTCGACATAGCCGACTGTGTTGTGTCGCTAGACAAGGATTTGGATTGCCGTCCCACTCTCGAGAAACTGGCCGAAAAATATGCAGAGAAGGGAGGCAGTATAGATGATCCTCCGACGGTTAGCAAGGCACCACAGATTACTGTTCGTCGTGCATACAAGAGAATGGGGCTGCGGTTTGCGAACATCACCAAGGTGGGCCGATGGAGTTACTATCGCGATGCCGACAGTACTACTGCTGCAAGTTATGAGCCATATAAGATTCCTACGGGGCAGATACCCAACTGCTATGGAATGACGATACGCGACGCACTTCACTTATGTCGCACCGTGGGCATAGATGTCACATTTGAGGGGTATGGTAAGGTATATGCACAGGAACCCAAAGCCCGTACACCGTTGGCAAAGACGAACAACAAAGTGCATCTGATGTTGAAACCATAACGAATAAGAGTGCATGTTGCCGCATAACACTCCACAAAGAAAAGAATCGAAAAAATGAAATTACACGACATATTAAATAATATAGAATATAACCTTCAGGGAAAAAAGGAGGATGTTGAGGTCAGCACAATGACTTTCGACTCGCGTGCTGTTGAACCGGGTTGCATGTTTATTGCCCAGAGGGGAGTACATGCTGATGGTCACCGCTTCATACCGATGGCAATCGAGAAAGGCGCCAGCGTGGTGATGTGTCAGGATTTGCCCAAAACGATGCCTGATAATGTGGTCTTCGTGCAGGTTGCCGACTCGGATGTGGCTCTTGGTGAGGCAGCCTCCAATTTCTTTGGCAATCCCTCGCATAAACTGAAGCTGGTTGGCATCACCGGAACCAATGGCAAGACCACAACCGTCACTCTCCTTCATCGCATGATGCGCGATATGGGTCTCCATGCAGGTTTGCTATCCACGATAGTGAATCGTGTCGACGATGAGGAGATTCCCGCAACACATACCACCCCCGATGCAATAGAGCTTAACCGACTGCTTGCCAAGATGGTGGAGCATGGCTGCGAATACTGCTTCATGGAGGTGAGCTCGCATTCTATAGTGCAGAAACGCATTGCCGGCCTCCGTTTTGCTGGTGCCATTTTCAGCAACATCACTCACGACCATCTCGACTACCATAAGACGATGGCCAACTATATCGCTGCCAAGAAAGGCTTGTTCGACTCGTTGTCGGCTGATGCCTTCGCTCTTGTCAATATTGACGATAAGAACGGTCGTGTAATGGTGCAGAACTGTGCCGCAAAGGTCAAGACCTACAGTTTGCAGACGGTTGCCGACTTCCGTGCTCGTATAGAGGAAAGCACCATTCATGGTCAGCAGATAGTGCTGAACAAGCGTGAGTTTTGGACACCTTTGGTGGGTCGCTTCAATGCATACAATATTACGGCCATAGTAGCAACGGCTATGTTGCTAGGATTTGATGAAGACGAAGTATTGCGTGTTGCCAGCGGATTGCATGCCGCACCAGGCCGCTTCCAATACATCCACGGAAAGGGTATTACAGCAATTGTCGACTATGCCCATACCCCCGATGCTTTGCAGAATGTTATCGATACCATAAACCAAGTGCGACAGACAGGACACAGCCTTATTGTTGTTGTGGGATGTGGTGGTGACCGCGACCCGTTGAAACGCCCCATTATGGCTCGTATTGCTGCTGATGGTGCCGACCACCTGGTGCTCACAAGCGATAACCCCAGAACCGAAGACCCGAATGCAATTCTCGATGCAATGGAACGCGGATTGGATTTGGAACAGAAAATAAAGACTGTACGCATAACCGACCGTCGTCAGGCTATTCGTGCTGCTGTGATGATGGCACACGAAGGCGACATCATCCTGATTGCAGGCAAAGGCCACGAGACATATCAGGAAATCAACGGTGTACGCCACCATTTCGACGATAGGGAAGAGGTTGAAAAGTTGATAGGTTGATAATAGAGATGACGATATAAAAGATAACGAAAAGAAATAACGAAACAACGAAATAACATAAAACGATGCTATACTACCTTTTTACATGGCTTGATAGAGAATTTGATTTTCCTGGTGCTGGTGTGTTCCAATACATCTCCTTCCGTGCCGCTATGTCGGTCATAACATCATTGATAATCATGCTTATTATTGGTAAGCCATTCATCAAATGGCTACGCCGCAAGCAGATAGGGGAGACGGTGAGAGACCTCCACCTCGAAGGACAAAAGGAAAAGGAAGGTACACCTACAATGGGTGGTCTGCTCATCATCGCCGCTGTGGTGATTCCTACGCTGCTCTTCGCCAAACTCGACAACATCTATGTCCTTATAATGCTGGGCACAACTCTGTGGCTGGGCTTTATAGGCTTTATAGACGACTATATCAAGGTGTTCCGCAAACACAAAGAGGGTCTTCGTGGCAAATACAAAATATTGGGTCAGATTGTGCTTGGTATCGCCGTGGGACTCTTGATTATGTATCATCCCGATATTACCATAAAGGAGACATCCTCAGTAGAGACCTATGTGGCTTCGCACAATGTCAATATTGCCGACAACTACCAGAAGGCCAAGAACGAATTCTCTCGTAACCCCGTCAAGTCGACCAAAACTACCATTCCATTCGTTAAGAGCAACGAACTCGACTATGCCAAGATTATCACCTGGATGGGCGACTGGGCAGAGAAATGGGTGTGGCTGGTTTATGTGCTGATAGTCATCCTTGTGGTGACGGCCACCAGCAATGGTGCCAACCTGACTGATGGCATCGATGGATTGGCAACGGGAACTTCAGCAATTATAGGCTCCACCTTTGCCATATTGGCTTGGGTGTCGGGTAACATTATCTTTGCCAACTATCTGAACATAATGTTCTTACCCAATATTGGTGAATTGGCAGTATTCATTACAGCTTTCGTGGGTGCCACTTTGGGATTCTTGTGGTACAACACTCATCCTGCCGAGATTTTTATGGGCGACACGGGTTCGCTGACCATCGGTGGCATCATAGCTGTATTTGCCATCCTTATCCGTAAGGAGTTGCTGATACCTATCATCTGTGGTATCTTCTTGATGGAAAGCCTCTCTGTGATTATACAGACCTGCGGCTGCAAGATTTATCGTCGCCGCCATCATCTGCCAGCAGGTCAGTTGGTGCCCGTCGATAAACGCCCATTCCTGATGACACCCCTTCATCACCACTATCAGAAGAAAGGTTTGAAGGAACAGAAGATAGTGATGCGATTCTATCTGGTAGGTATCCTGCTTGCAATAATAGGAATAGTAACACTCAAATTGAGGTAGGTTTCAAGTTTCAAACTCACATATATAAATATCAGTAAATTAAAAAATCAATAATAATGTACGAATCTTTAGCAACACAAGGACGCGAAAAAGTACACACTGGCTTGGCGGGCATAGACAGCTCGCGTCTGAAGAAATTGCGCAGCAGCCACTTGCGCGACTGTTTTAACCTCATCGATGAGATGCGTCACAAACTGGAGTTTGTTGCTCGCGTCAGAGGCATATCCTTCATCGACGATGCTGCTTCTCGCAGCAGCCTTTCTACATGGTATGCGCTTGAGACCATTGAAGGCGACATCGTTTGGATAGCCAATGGAGCTAGCCTGGATAGAGCCAATGCCTCTGGCATCAAGCGTCTGCGTACTCTGGTTAAGAGCAAGGTGAAAACCATCATCTGCCTTGGTGACTGCACCGCCTTCGAGATGACTTTTGGCGATATCGTCAGCGAAATCCTCTCTGCATCAGACATGCACGAGGCTGTCACGATGGCTTTCTATAGAGATTATGAGGACTACAAGGTTCTCTTCTCGCCAGCTGTCGAGAATGGACAACCTTACGAAGAGCAAGGCGATGCCTTCAAACGCGAAGTAAACGAACTCTGAAATACCAGACATTAGAAATGGAAACGGAAGTCAAGAAAGAAAGAAAATTCAAGTTGCCGAGCTCGTCCTCGTTGCTTAACCCTTTCAAAGGTGATAGGGCTATATGGATTATTTTCTTTTTCTTGACGGTCATATCACTTGTGTCTGTCTTCAGTTCGATAGGCTACGAGGCTGTATCTACAAACCGTACACCACAACACGCCTTCTTCCGTCATCTTGAATTCGTTCTGTTTACATACTTAGTGGTCATAGTATTCTCCAACTTCGATTACAGGAAGTTAGCGCCTGCCTCATGGATAGGTTACCTTATCTCCATAGTGTTGCTGATTGCCACTTTCATACTTGGTAGGGAGAATATTGCCTCAGGTACGGGACGTTTTCTTGCATTACCTGGAGGCATCAGGTTCCATCCTTCGGAGTTTGCTAAGATTATCTTAGTGGTATATCTGTCACGACTGCTGGCGTTGAAGAAAGATGAGCTGCAAGACCGAAAGGTGTTCCGCAACATCGTGATAACGATATTGATTGTTGTCGGATTGATATTCCCACAGAATTTCTCGTCGGCTGCAATCATTGGAGTCATCTGTTTCATAATGCTTCGCATAGCTCCCGTCAAGGCAAGCTATTGGCGCAAAACCGTGTTGGCTTTGGTTATAGTAGGAGTGTTTGCTGTCTTTCTGGGATGGAAGTATGATGTTCCCATCTTGTCGCGTGCTGGTACATGGGTCACCCGTGTGGACAATTGGATTCATTTCGATGAACAGGATGAGATAACACAGGAGAATATGGCACGTATGGCGGTGGCAACGGGACGTTTCTTTGGTGTAGGAATTGGTTCAACGGTTCAGGCACGATTGATGACACAGGCCAACAGCGATATGATATATTCGATAATCGTAGAAGAAACAGGCATGTTTGGAGGAATCATAGTCTTTTTGCTATATCTTTTCCTATATATAAGATGTGTAAGGGTGGCTTGGGGATGCAAAGGCTATTTCGGGCGGTTGACAGTATTTGGATTGGGCACTACGATATTCTTGCAGGCTTGCATCCACATGTGTGTATCGGTAGGAGCCATGCCTGTGACGGGACAGAATCTGCCTCTCATCAGTTCGGGCGGTACAGCCTATATCTGTACAGGTATGGCAATAGGCATAATACAGTCAGTGGCATTCGACGGAAAGAAGAAGGCTTTGGCAAACAAGAAAGAACAAACGACCCAGAACGAGAACCCCGACCAACCTGACGATACAGCTAATACCGAGCAAATCGATATTTAATTCTACATAAAAACTATTGGCAATCTAATAAACTAATAAACATTAACCATATTCATGAAAGCAATAATCAGTGGAGGCGGTACAGGAGGACATATCTTCCCCGCCATAGCAATAGCCAACGCCATCAAAGGACGATACCCCAATGCCGATATTCTTTTCGTCGGTGCAGAGGGACGTATGGAGATGGAGAAGGTGCCGGCAGCAGGCTACCGTATTGAAGGTCTGCCCATTGCTGGCTTGCAGCGCAGACTTACGCTCAAGAATTTGGCATTGCCATTCAAGCTGATAAAAAGCCAGCTGAAGGTCAAGAAGATACTTCGCGATTTTAAACCCGATGTGGTGGTGGGTGTTGGTGGATATGCAAGTGCTCCAACTCTCAAGATGGCTGCCAAGATGGGCTTCGTGACTGTCCTTCAGGAACAGAACTCCTATCCGGGACTTACCAATAAGATGCTGGCAAAGAATGCCAAAGTGATATGCGTTGCCTACGACGGACTTCAGCAGTATTTCCCTGCCGACAAGATAGTCTTCACCGGCAATCCTGTACGTGAAGTTATAGAGAAGATGGATTGCACTCATGAGGAAGGTGCTGCCCATTTTGGATGCGACCCGAAAAAACCCATTGTGCTTTCTGTGGGTGGCAGTTTGGGTGCAGGTTCCATCAACAACATGCTGATGAGTCATCTGCATCGTTTCCGCGAGAACAATGTGCAACTCATCTGGCAGACGGGCAAGTGGATGTATGAGGAAGCTGTGCAGAAGGTGAAGAATGCTGGGTTGACGGATTGGATTAAGGTGCATCAGTTCATTAACAGCATGGAGATGGCTTATGCAGCTGCCGACGTTGTGGTGTCGCGTGCAGGTGCAATAGCTATTTCGGAGCTTTGCATCGTTGGCAAGCCTGTGGTGCTTATACCATCACCTAATGTTGCCGAAGATCATCAGACAAAGAATGCGATGGCTCTTGCCAGCAAGGGCGCAGCCATCATGGTTCGTGACTCCGACTGCAAGGTTACTGGTGTACAGACAATTCTCGATTTGATTGTCAACCCGACAGCATGCTCGCAGATGAGCAAAAATATTCGTCTCTTTGCCCGTCCACAATCGGCAGAACTTATCGTCGATGAAATCGAAAAAGTAATCTTGGCACATAACGGCATATCATAATTCTCAATTTCCAATTCTCAATTCTCAATTCACAAAAATGACTTATTATTTTCTTGGCATCGGAGGTATCGGCATGAGTGCCATTGCTCGCTTCTTCAAGCAGAGCGGACATAAGGTATGCGGTTATGACCGTACACCAAGCCCGCTAACCAAACGTCTTGAAGAGGAGGGTATAAGCATCCATTATGACGACAACCCCGCCATGATACCTGACGATGTCGATATGGTGATATATACTCCTGCTGTGCCACGTGACACTAAAGTCTTCCAGCATGTCGTTGAGAAGGGCTACCCCATAGAGAAACGTTCCCAGATGCTTGGTGAGCTTACAAGAGGCCGCAAATGTATTGCTGTTGCCGGAACGCATGGCAAGACAACCACGAGTGCCATGATTGCTCACATGTTGCATGAATCGCCTATTGGCTGCTCGGCATTCCTTGGTGGCATCTCGAAGAACTTTGACAGCAACTTGCTAGTCGACAACAAGAGCGAGTATGTAGTGGTAGAGGCCGATGAGTATGACCGCTCATTCCTACAGCTGCATCCCTTCTATTCGGTAATCACCGCCACCGACCCCGACCATCTGGATATCTATGGTACTCACGAGAAACTGATTGAGGCATTCCAGCAGTATGCCAATCAGACATCACCCGATGGTGCACTCTTTGTCAAGGAAGGATTGGTAGAACACCATCACGATCACGACCATGACGAGGAAGAGGATGACCATGAACATCATCTTGAGATAGGTCAGGAAATCAAATGTTACAGCTACTCGGCTCATTCCATCGAACCGGATTACTATGCCATCAATGTCCGCAACTATAACGGCAACATCTACTTCGATTTGCGCACTCCCGAGAAGGTTCTCTTCGACTTAGAGTTGTGCAATTCATGTCTCTACAATGTAGAAAATGCAGTTGCCGCATCGGCTGTGGTGCTGCAATGTGGATTAGATGAGTACCAGTTGCGTCATGGACTCAAAAGTTTCAAAGGCATCAAGCGCCGTTTTGATGTTCGCGTGAAGACCAAGGATTTCGTCTATATCGACGATTATGCTCATCATCCTAAGGAGATATCGGCTACCATCGAATCTGTGAAGTACCTCTATCCCAACAAGCGCATCGTGGGCATATTCCAACCTCATCTCTATACCCGTACTCGCGACCTAGCAGATGATTTTGCAGAGGCATTGAAACCACTTGACGAGATAATTCTCATGCCCATCTATCCAGCTCGAGAGAAACCCATACCAGGAGTGTCGTCTGGCATGATTCTCCGTAAGATAGAGAGCATGAGCAAATACCTCAGTAGCGCCGACCAGATACCCGACCTTGCAGAAGCTCTCTGTCCAGATGTACTCCTCACCATGGGAGCTGGCGACATCGACCGACTTGTCCCCATACTAGAAGAACGATTCAAATCTGAATGAATGAAGAACGAATAAAAAGAATAAGGTATATAACGACGTGGTAACGAGATAACAAGATAAATCATAAAACCAATAACAGAAACCAATTAACATAATCCATCCCTTGCGCCTTAACGTAAAAAATCTAATATTTTGGCTGGCTATCATAGCAGCCGTCGTCGCCCTTCATACTGTGCGTCGCAACTCCACCATGCGTGGTATTGAGACCGTTGTGAAAAGTAACGACATCTGCTTGCTTACCCAATCCGATGTAGATAGCATTATCCTCGCTTCATTCCCTAAACTATTGAATACCGATATCAAGCGTGTGGAGAAGAAGAAGATACGTCAACTGCTCGAATCGCACCCATACGTGGCAGAGGCAGAAGTGGGTATGACGACTGGTGGCAAGCTAAAAGTTGATGTGATTCAGCGTGTCCCTGTGGTTCGTATGTTCTTTCAAGGCAGGGAGTTCTATATCTCGGAGCAAGGGACCTATATGCCGCTTTGTGCCAAGCATTACTGCGACGTGCTTGTGGGAAATAGCGAATATTCTGAACCTAACATCAAGAAATTGGCCACTATGCGGCTTGGCGATAAGGGAACAGATTCGTTGTCATCATACACTCTTGAGTCTGTATGGACACTTGCCAAGTTCATCCACGACAATAGTCAGTATGACGGCGTTTTCGACCAGCTGACGGTGAATGATAAAGGCGACCTTGTGTTGACACCCAAATTGGGCAATACCATTGTCATAGTTGGCGATACCACTCAGCTCGACAAGAAGTTTGAGAATCTATGGACCTTCTACGACAAGGGCGTCAAGAAAATGGGGTGGGACACCTACGTAAGCATCAACCTCAAATATAAAAACCAGCTTGTCTGCGCCAAAAAGTAATCATTGTGCGAGCCAAAGCTCATGCGACATCAAACATCAAACGAAATTATTAAACAAAAATACCTTGCCATGAATAATCAGAATGACATCATTGTAGGACTCGACATCGGAACCACCAAAATCGCCTGTTTCATTGGACGCCGCACAGAAGGCGACAAAATCAAAATCATCGGTTTCGGAAAGACCGACTCTAAAGGCGTGGAGCGCGGTGTGGTCAAAAACATTAAGGACACCTCCAAGTCCATCATCAAGGCTGTGCAGACAGCTTCAGAGCAGGCAGGCATCGAAGTGACTGAAGTTTATGTCGGTATCGCTGGTCAGCACATCAAGAGCCAGCAAAACATGGGCACCGTCGTCATCCCTCCCGAACAACGTCTCATCAAGCAAGAGGATGTTGACCGTCTGATAGAAGAGCAGCACAACATGCTCCTCAACCCAGGCGAGGATATCATCCATATCTTCCCGCAGAATTTTGTGGTCGACGGCGAGGAACTGAGCCCTGATGTGAATCCTGTTGGTGTCAGCGGCCATCAGCTCAAGTCCAATTTCCATATCGTCACGGGCAATACCGTCAATCTGCGCAATATCCATGATAGTGTTGAGCGTGCAGGACTTCGTATCAAAGGAGTGGTTCTCGAACCAATAGCTTCTGCCTACGCTGTTCTTGACGATGACGACCGTGAAGCAGGTGTGGCACTTGTCGATATTGGAGGTGGCACTACCGACATAGCCATCTTCAAGGAAGGCATCATCCGCCACACCACAGTGCTGCCTCTTGCCGGCAATGCCATCACCAACGACATCAAGGATAATTGCAAGATTATGCGTCCACAGGCAGAAACTCTCAAGACCCGCTTTGGCTCCTGTCTGCCTGAACATGTCAGCGAGAACGATATTATCTCAATCCCAGGACTCCACACCCAGCCGGCTCGCGAGATAAGCATGCGTACCCTTGCAAGCATCATCAAGGCTCGCACCGAAACCATTATCGAACAGGTCGACTATGAGATTGAAAAGTCGCATCTTAAGAAAGACATCTTCGCAGGCATTGTGCTCACAGGTGGTGGTGCCCAGTTGCGTCATCTCAAAGAACTCGCTGAGTTTATGACAGGTATCGACACACGTGTGGGTCTCCCCGATGCTCATCTTGACAAAAACACAGACCCAGAAATCATCAACACCATGTACGCCACAGGTATTGGCCTTGTGCTGCATGGCTTCTATGAGCTGGATCGTGTGCGTATGCAAGAGTTGGAATATGCAGATAATACTGACGCAATCCAACACAACGAGCCAGAAGTACAGCCTCTGCCCGAGACACCTGTCGCCGAGGTTGAGAACCCCGATGAAATCGAACAGAATCCCATTGAGGTCGTTGACGATCAACCTGTTGAGCCTAAGCTTGAAGTCGTGAATAAAGGCAAGAGCCGCTTCAGAAGAGGTTCCAAAGACGAACCAGATTCAACAGAAAAAGAGAGCAAGGAAAGTTTCTGGAAACGTACTGCATTGCGCACAAAAGAGTCCCTCGAGAAATATTTCGCACAGGTTTTCCAGGATGGTGATGCCAATAATGACGAATCTGAGGAACGCGATTTGTAGCCAAAAAATAGGCCGAAATCGGCCTTGTTCACAACTTGTTGATAACAAATGGCGACTGCCGTTTGCTATATGACGGGATATCAGTAATTTTACAAAATATTTATTGCCCCTAATAATCGGGTATATAGTTCAGAATTAAATCATTGACAAGAAATAAGTAATATGGAAGATAGCACATTTTCTTTTAATCTTCAAGACGAGGGTATAAGCTCGATGCAGTTTGAACCCCTTCACGAAGGTCCCGCCAAAATAAAAGTCATCGGAGTTGGTGGTGGCGGCGGTAATGCTGTGAACCACATGTATCGTCAGGGTATTCATGGTGTCGAGTTCATCGTTTGTAACACCGATGCCAAAGCCCTCGAGACGAGTCCTGTGCCCAACAAGATTGTGCTTGGTACACTCGGAGCTGGCAATGTCCCCGAGCGTGCCCGCCAACTTGCTTTGGCCCACAAGGATGAGATTCGTCAGGCAATCTCTGACGACACTCAGATGCTCTTTATCACCGCTGGTATGGGTGGTGGTACCGGCACAGGTGCTGCTCCCGTAATAGCCGAGATAGCCAAGGGTATCGAGCTTGAAGACGAGATGGTCAAGCGTATTCTTGTTGTTGCCATCGTCACCGAGCCTTTCTCCTTTGAAGGCAGAAAACGTCGTGAACAGGCAGAAGCTGGTATCGAGGAACTCAAAAAGTATGTCGACGCTATCCTCGTAATCAACAACGACAAACTGCGCACTCTTGGTGGCAATCTCTCTCTCAAGCAGGCTTTCAGTCAAGCTGACGATGTCCTTCTTACTGCTGCTAAAGGTATTGCCGAAATCATCACCGTTTCTGCCTACGTCAACATCGACTTCCGTGATGTTAATACCGTCATGGAGAATAGCGGTACTGCCCTTATGGGTGCTGGCGAAGGAACGGGTGAGGATCGTGCCCATCAGGCCATTGAGAAGGCAACCACTTCCATACTCCTCAACGACAACGATATCCGTGGTGCACAGAACATCCTCCTCTACTTCTCCTGCTCTCCCGACCATCAGATTACTATGGACGAGTTGGGTGAGGTTACTGACTATCTTACCGAACTCACAGGCAACAATGGCGCCAATGTCATTTGGGGTATTGGTGATGATGACACTCTCAACGACGAGCTCCGCATCACCCTTATCGCTACTGGTTTTCAACAGAAACCAGGTCGCAAAATCATAGAGCTTCCTAAAGAGAATAACACCCCTGACCCCAAGAATGATGAGCCAAAGGATGAGGTGAAAACCGAACCCGAGGAGAAAATAGAAATCATCAAAGAGGAGCCTAAGGATGTCCATGAGGAACCTGTCGACGAAAGCGGCATACATGTGGTTCACAAGGCACAAACTGTCGAGCAGACTCAGGTGTCTAATCCTCAACCAGTCTCGGTTGCTCCTTCTGCTCCTGTAAATCCTGCTCCTGCTGCTCCCGTAGCTCCTGTAGCCGCAACTGTCACAGCTGCTTCTGTTGCACCTTCTGCTGCTCCCGTCTCTGACAATCCATTCGATTCAGTAGAGGCCATCGGTGGCAAACGTGTTGTGACTCTTGAAATGCCTAACACTACCGAGACTGTCCAAGAACCTGTCAATGTGGCTCCAGAACCTGCAAAGGCACCTGTTCAGGAGAAGAACGATTCTTTCGACCAGATTCGCCTCATCAAGAAAACTGTTGAGCAGCCTGTCAACACCGCTACTGTTGCCAATATCAGTACGCCTGCTCCTGAGGCAAGAATACAAGAGCCAAGGGTACAGGAGACACGTATACCAGAGCCAAGAGTACAAGAGCCACAGGTGTCCAAACCTGTCAATACTGTAGTGGAACCCATAGTTCTCAATCCCCAAATCGAGACCATCAAACCAGCCCCACAAAAGCCTTCTATCACCGAGCAGCAGATAAACAAAGCTTTCACTCCAATGACAGATGAGGAGAAAGTGTTGGCCCGTGCTGAACGTATCAAAAAGATGAATGAGCTTCTTCGCAACAACCCCGATGGACCCCGTATCATTGAGGAGATGACCACTGAGCAACTCACAGGAGAACCTATCTATCGTACACCTCATTCATCCGAGAGTGATGCTGCACGCACTACTATCGGCGCTCTAGGTGTGATGACTCCAGGTAACAGCCTTTTTGAAAAACTTCCCGATTGAAAAGGTTTTTGCCAACAGTAAGCATTCCATCCCCACAAAAATACATCTTTGAAATCTTTATAGCGAAGGCATCTGTTTTACAGGTGCCTTTTTTTTCAATCATTTTTCATTTCTTTTGCGTAACTTTGCATTTTTATAATATATACTAATTATACGCTAATAACCTGACTATCTAATGGTTGACATCATAAAGAATAAAAAACTTTTCGGCACTTTGTGTGGAATAGGAGCTGCTGTGTGCTATGGAACCAACCCTTTGGGAGCCCAACTATACAAGGAGGGTATGGACCCATCCAGCGTGCTCTTCTTCCGATTCGGACTTGCATGGGTCATCATTGCAGTCGTCATGCTGTTCCGCAAAGAGAGCCTTCGTGTCACAGCCAAGGAACTGAAAGTACTCATCTCGCTGGGACTTCTGTTCTTCGCCTCTTCCATCACGCTTTATGTCAGCTTCCGTCTAATGGATGTCGGTGTGGCATCCACCATCCTGTTTGTCTATCCTGTCATGACGGCAGCCATCATGGCCATATTCTACAAGGAACGTATCACCTTTGCAACAGCCATATCAATAGTATTGTCCTTTGTTGGGGTCCTGCTCCTTTATTGGACACCAGGAGGTGGCCGCCTCTCCACATGGGGCATCATTCTTGTGCTTATATCTGCACTCACCTATGCCGTCTACATCATCGTCGTCAACCGCTCCAAACTGCAGATGTCCTCTTTCAAGATCAATTTCTATGTGCTTATTGTCTGTGCTTTGGGCGACCTCGTTGTTGCCCTGCTGGGCGATGGCTTGCGTTTTCCTGCCACGGCTACAAGCTGGTTCTATGTAAGTTGGCTTGCCATCGTGCCTGCCATTCTCGCCCTCGTCATGATGGTTTATGCCGCCAAGTATATCGGTTCAACGCCAACAGCCATACTTGGGGCTCTCGAACCCACAACGGCAGTACTTATAGGCATCTTCCTCTTTGGCGAGCTGTTCTCCCTGCGTCTCGCCTTGGGCATTGCTCTCATTTTCTCATCAGTAATAATCATCGCTCTAAAGCCGACCAATAAGTAGTTTCAGGTTTCAAGTTTCAGGTTTCAAGTCGCCTCACTCAATTCACTCGTCACAATTCAATAATAAATATTCACCCCATAAATAATGTCACCTATTACCCTTTTGTTGCTATTTCTTTTTGGTGCAATGTCGATATCGTTCCTATGCTCCATCCTCGAGTCTGTCCTGATGTCGACACCCCTCTCGTATATCTCTATGCGTGAGGATGCTGGCTACAAGCTTGCCAAACTCTTCAAGGAATACAAAACCGACAACGGTAAGCCGATTGCCGCCATATTGTCACTCAACACCATAGCCAACACTATTGGTGCCGCTGGTGTGGGTGCCCAAGTCAATGATGCTTTCGGCAGCCAGTGGTTCGGACTCATCTCAGCCATCACCACAATCCTTATCCTTGTCTTCTCTGAGATTATCCCCAAAACCATAGGCACCAAGTATTGGAAACGCCTCATGGGTTTCACAGCACGCGCCATCCGCCTGCTGATAGTCATCATGTATCCCTTTGTGATTGTCATAGGCCTCCTCACCAAGCTCTTCTCCAGCAAGGATGACGAGACTTCCGTAAGCCGTGAGGAAGTGGCTGCTATGGCTGATGTGGGCGAAGACGAAGGTGTGCTTGACGAGGACGAGAACAAAATCATACAGAATGTCATCAAGCTCGACGATGTGAAAGCCTACGATGTCATGACCCCTCGTGCTGTTGCCGCCATTGCCCCCGAAAGCATGACCCTCAAGGACTTTTACGATGAAGACGAATGCAGCCATTTCAGCCGCATTCCTGTCTATGCCGACGACCCTGAGTACATCACAGGCTATATCCTCCGCAGCGATGCCCTTGAAGACCTTACCGAAGACCATTTCGACAAGAAACTCAAAGACATAAAACGCGATGTGCCACTCTTCAACGAGGAACAGTCAATTAGCGACATCTGGGAGTCGCTCCTCAAACAGAAAGTCCAGATAGGTATTATCATCGACGAATATGGCAGCTTCCAGGGTATCCTCACTATGGAAGACATCATCGAGACAATCTTTGGCCTTGAAATCATCGACGAGAATGATGAGGTCACCGACATGCAGCAGTATGCCCGCGAACGCTGGCAGCAACGCCAGAAACGTTTCCAGAAACTCAACAAAGGAGGCAAGTCATGAATGTAGCGGCATTGGTATCGGGTGGTGTCGACAGCAGCGTTGTTGTCCATCTTCTCAAAGAGCAAGGCATCACGCCCGACATCTTCTATATCCGCATCGGAATGGAGGATGAGGAGGGCTATATCGACTGTCCAGCAGAAGAGGATATTGAGATAACATCTTATATTGCAAAGAAATATGGATGCCGTTTCGAGGAGGTCAATCTTCACAAGGAGTATTGGGACAACGTAGTGAGCTACACCATAGAGTCGGTACGCAAAGGACTGACACCCAATCCCGATGTGATGTGCAACCGCCTCATCAAGTTTGGTGCTTTCAATGACAAGCGTGGCAAGGATTATGACCGTATTGCCACAGGCCACTACGCCCAAATTGAACAATTAAAGGTGAAAGTTGACAATCCAACCGAAGCGACACCAACTCCCAATTCCCAACTCTCAACTCCCAATTCTCAATTTTCAATTCTCAATTCTCAATTCTCAACTCCCAATTCCCAATTCCCAATTCTCAATTCTCAATTCTCAATTCTCACTTTCCTCGCCACCGCCAAGGACCCCATCAAAGACCAGACCGATTTCCTCACACAGCTCACCTATCCGCAGATAGCTAAGTCGATGTTCCCCATAGGTCATCTGATGAAGAGCGAGGTGCGTCAGATAGCCTCCGAGGCTCATCTGCCCTCTGCCGACCGCAAGGACAGTCAGGGAATCTGTTTCCTTGGCAAAATCAACTACAACGACTTCCTCCGTCGTTACCTTGGAGAGCGTGAAGGCAAGATTGTGGAGCTCGAGACAGGCAAAGTGCTGGGCACCCACAAGGGCTATTGGTTCCACACCATAGGTCAGCGCAAAGGACTCTTCCTTAGTGGAGGACCGTGGTTTGTGGTCAAGAAAGACATCGACCAGAATGTGTTGTATGTCTCACAAGGCTATACCCCCGAGGCACAATACGGCAAGGAAATCGACCTGCTGGGGTTCCACTACCTCTCTGGCGACATCTGGGGCGATTTCGATAGTGTCGAAGTCAAGTTCAAAATCCGTCACACACCCGAGTTCGCCACAGGCACCCTAAGCCGAAGAGAAGACCCCGTCTATGGCCCAATCTACCACCTCAGCAGCGAGACAAAGATACAAGGTATTGCCGCAGGGCAGTATGCCACCATCTACGACAAAGAAGCCCACCTCGTCGTAGCCTCAGGAATGATAATATGAACCAAAATTGATAATTGAAAATTGAAAATTGATAATTGAAAAGATAATTGAAACCCAAAAACGAGCCGTGCTCGGCTCGTTACCTGAAACCTGAAACGGCCGAAGGCCACTTGAAACCTGAAACCAATATTAATCATCATGAAAAAATACTTTCTTGCCTTATTAGGCCTCAGTTTAATGACATTCGTTGCCTGCAACCCAGGCGGCGCAAACCAGAATCAGCAGGATTCCGCAAGCCAACAGACAGCTCAGAAACCTCGTCATGAGGTCAAGCTCGATGGCAACAACCTCTCCTACGACGACCACCTCTACACCGTCAATGGCGAGATTAATTTCAAGTCGAAAGACCACAAGAAGCCGACTGCCAATGTCACCTTCACCAATGTGCCTTCCGATTATGAAGAGTTTGAGACCGTCTACAACACCCTCCTCGGCAAGTCTCCACAAGGTGCAGCATCTATGGTTCCGATGGCAATAGAGATTTATGCACGCGATGCCGAGTCAGGCAAGAAGTGCTTCGAGTTGCTCTGCAATGGTTCTGCAACATCCGATGGCATTATCCGAATCCTTAAAACCAAGCTTGTGCCCTCGCAGTACAGCTCCTCCAACGATTCCTACATCCAGCGTTACATGGCTGCCGCCCTTCTTAAAGGTGCCAACAACAAGAACGCCTATACTCCAGAAGAGCCCTACACCGTCGAGATGTGCTCAAGTCCCAATGGCATCAAGGATGCTCCCCTCACAGGTGGCACGGTCTATTATCTTTACATCATAGCCAATGGCTGGGACGGCACACAGCGTGCAGTCGATGTCCTGCAGCCCTACAACAGCGACTACTACAAGGTCTCCAACTGCTCCTCGACCTACACCCAGTGCAAAAACATCATAGGCACCTGGCCAGGATTGAAATAGTCTGAAAAACAACGGAGCCCCCTCAAGGGCTCCGTACTTTACATCGACGATTCTCGACTATTCAAAAGAGTTCACGATTTAGTTCATTTTGGACTGCAACGCAGCAACGCTCTATGGCGGCTCTTCTTCGTCTTCGCCTCCTCAACCCACTTTTCTTTCATCCATTTTTCAAGCACAACCCAATTCTCAGTTGTGCTTTTTTTGCGAAAAAGGGGTTTTGTGCGAAAAAAAGTGTATATTTGCAAATTGGAATATTGTGCGTAATGAGGTGCAATATGTAATGTATCAAACCTTTAGAAATTATTAAAGAAACAAATCTTTAGAACAAACCCTACGTGCCGCCAATAATTCCAAACCCCCAAACGCAACTAATAACAAACAACATTAAAATAATATCAAACACAAAAGAACGATGAAAATCAAATCCATTATCCTATCTATGGCTCTGTTGGTCGCCTTTTCGGGTGTGGCAAGAGCCGATGAGGGCATGTGGCTTCTCTCCCTGATTGGAAAGAATTATGCCGACATGCAGAAAGCTGGTTTCAAACTCACCCCCGAGGATATCTACAGCATCAACCAGAGCTGTATCAAGGACGCCATCGTGGGTCTCGGCAACGAGGGCAGCCCCTTCTGGCACTTCTGCACTGGTGAGATTATCTCGAGCAAGGGCCTCGTCTCCACCAACCACCATTGCGGCTATGGCAAAATCCAAGAGCACAGCACCGTAGGCCACGACTACCTGCGCGACGGCTTCTGGGCTATGACCATGCAAGAGGAGCTCCCCAACCCGGGTCTTACGGCTTCTATCCTTGTCCGCATGGAGGATGTTACCGAGCAGGTCAAGGCCGCCCTTAGCGACGACATGAGCGAGAATGAGCGCAACCGTGCCATCAATGAGGTTTGCAAAAGAATCGAGAAGAAGGCTGTGGAAGGCACCATCTACGATGCCAAGGTGAAGCCCATGTTCAACGGCAACCAGTTCTTCCTCTTCGTCCATATCATCTATAAGGATGTCCGCCTTGTTGGTGCTCCTCCTTCGTCGATGGGCAAGTTCGGTGGTGATACCGACAACTGGATGTGGCCCCGCCACACTTGCGACTTCTCTCTGTTCCGCATCTATACTGCTCCCAACGGTGACCCCGCCGACTATAATGACGCCAACATTCCTCTGCAGCCCAAACATCACCTGCCCGTGAGCAACCGCGAGCTTAAGGATGGCGACTTTGCAATGGTTATGGGTTTCCCCGGCACTACCGACCACTTCCTGACCAGCTATGGCCTTGAGGAGACTATGGATATCACCAACAAGCTCCGCTATGAAATCCGTACCGTGAAAATCAATGTCCTGCGTGAGGAAATGGCTGCCAGCCAGGAAACTAAAATCAAATATGCCTCCAAGTATGCAAGCTGCTCCAACTACTGGAAATACAGCAACGAGCAGAACAAGGCCCTCAAGAACCTCAACACCATGGGTGTGAAGAAGGACGTTGAGCGTGCTTACAAGGCTTGGGCTCAAGGAAAAGACCCCAAATATGCTGAGGCTCTGCCCCTTATCAAGAAAGGCTATGCCGACCGTGCTCCCTACGAGGCTGCCACCACTTATCTGGCCGAAGGCTTGCTCTCTGGCCCCGAAATGCTGCTCCAGGCTGTCCGCTTCTACAAAAACATCGAGGCTCTCAGCGACCCCAAATATAGTGAATATCACGACCAGATTGCTGAAAGCATCAAGAGTATGGCCAAAGAGTTCTACAAGGACTATAATATGGATACCGAGAAGAGGGTCATGGCTGCCTTGATGGAGTATGTCTACAAGCACCTCGACATGCAGTATATGCCTCAGTGTCTGATTGATGCCGACAAGAAATACAAAGGCAACTTCGTGAAATATGTCGACGAGATGTTCGCCAAATCGGCTTTCGCCACCGAGGAGAGTTTCAACAAGATGATGGAAAAGCCCAACCTCAAGAAACTCGCCAAAGACCCCCTCTATGTCGCCGGCATCAATATCTATGACAAATACCAGGAGGTCAACGCCCTGATTCCTAAAGAGTCGGCTGATGGCCTGAAACGCGGCATCCGCAACTTCACCGATGGTATCCTCCAGATTAACGAGGGTGTGAAACTGATGAGCCCCGACGCCAACTCCACCATCCGTCTGACCTACGGCAATGTGAAGGCTTATGACCCCAAGGATGCTGTCTCCTACAGCTTCTACACCACCCTCAAAGGCGTTATGGAGAAGGAAGACCCGACCAGTAGCGAATTCATGGTCCCTGAGCGTCTGAAGAGCCTCTACAATGCCCGCGATTTCGGTCCCTATGCCAACAGCAAGGGCGAGCTGGTTACCTGCTTTGTGACCAACAACGACATCACTGGCGGCAATAGCGGTAGCCCCGTTATGGACGCTGAGGGTAACCTCATCGGCTTGGCTTTCGACGGCAACAGCGAGGCTATGTCGGGTGACATCGACTTCGAGGAGAACCTGCAGCGTTGCATCTGCCTCGACACTCGCTACCTGCTCTTTGTCATCGACAAATATGCTGGCTGCAAGCGCCTCATCGAGGAGATGGACATCATCACCAAGTGATCGCTTGATTTGTGAACAGAAGATTCACATACATACTTTGGGCATACCTTATCGGTATCGCCATCTTTACTGTCTTCCGCCTGATTGAGACTGCCGTATTTGTAGGCATGTCCGCTCAGGCGGTCGACTTTGAAGGACTTTATCCTAAGGCTCTCTTCATGGGATGGAGGTTCGATACCGTTGTGTGCTGCTATTTCCTCACATTGCCCTTGCTGATGATGGCAATAGGAGAGATTGCACGTATCCGCTCTCGTGGCTACTATCTTGTGGCACACTATTTTACCGTCATCCTCTTCATCATCGGATTCTTTGCCTGTGCTGCCGACATACCCTATTTCTGCTACTTCTATTCGCGCCTTGATGTGGTTGCTCTCTCGTGGGTCGACTCCTTCGGTGTCATGATGAGCATGATATTCACAGAGCCTGCATACGTCATCTATCTGGTGGCATTCATCGCAGTTGCGGTAGGCTATTGGTTCTTGATGCGATGGCTGTTCCGTCGCCAATTCAAGGATTTGCAACGGGATAAAGATGGGGGAGAAGGCAACATCCGATTCCTTCCACGCTCATGGGCAATAGTGCTGACCGTAGTGCTGGCTCTCGCAACCTTTGCAGGCATGAGGGGTCGCTTGGTAGCCAAGTCGCCAATCCGCACAGGCACAGCCAGTTTCTGCACCAATCCTTTCCTCAACCAGATAGGCCTTAATCCGGTATTCACCTTTATCAAAAGCCTTGAAGAGGCTGGCAAAGAGCGCAACAAACCCGTCGACCTTATCGACATCGATACTGCCCGTTCGGTACTTGCTGAACAGCAGGGTGCTGTTGGCGACTCAAGCATCATGTCATCCATGTTTTTGCCCAAAGGCACCAACGTGGTGATTGTGCTTATGGAATCAATGGCGGCAGACAAGACGGGAATCGCTGACCCCACCAAAAGCCTGACTCCTCACCTCGACAGCCTTATGGCTGCAGGTATGATCTACAATTGGGCTTGGTCGGCTGGCATTCATACCTATAACGGTATCTACTCGACTCTCTACTCTCATCCTGCCATCCTCAGCAAACACCCTATGAAGCAGGCTAATATCCCTCGCCTTGAGGGTATTCCCCAAATACTTGCTGATGCAGGATACAGCACCGCCTACTTCATGACTCACGACGAGGATGTGGACAATATGCGCGGATTCCTCTACAATAATGGATTCCAGCATGTCGTAGGGCAACATAGCTATCCGAAAAACGAAGTTGTAGGTACTTGGGGTATTCCCGACCACACCCTCTTCGACCATATCTTGGAGCATTGTGACTCGGCATCTGCCAATGGTCCCTTCTTCGTTTGTGCCATGACTTGCAGCGACCATGCTCCATATATCATTCCCGAAGGTATCGATGCCTCCTTCCATAGCGACGACCTAACCAAACGCATTGTGGAATATGCCGACTGGGCTATAGGTCGCTTCATGAGGCAAGCATCTTCACGACCGTGGTTCGAAAACACTCTCTTCGTTTTTGTTGCCGACCATGGTGCCTCATTCGACCATACTTACGATATGTCGCTTGCATACAATCATGTGCCTCTGCTTTTCTACTCTCCCAAGCATATTACACCTCAACGAATAGAGCATCTCGCTCAGCAAATCGACATTGCACCCACCATTCTCGGGATGCTTGGAATGAAAGACTCTAACTGCGGCATCGGAGTTGACCTTCAACGACATAAGCGGAGATATGCCTATTTCTCTGCCGACAAATATATAGGTATCGTTGACGATTCGCTCCTCTGCCTCTACCGTCACAATGACCGTAGCACCAGCCTCTACCGCTATCGTGATGCCGACACCACCGACCTTGCTAAACAACGGCCAGAAACTGTTGCCGACATGAAACGTTTCGGCCTCGGAATGACACAGATAAGCCAAGAAATCATAGGACGTTAAATTCTCAATTCTCAATTCTCAATTTTCAATTTTCAATTTTAAGAAATCCCCAAATTAACTTACTATAAACATTTAAAAAAACAAAATTATGAAAAACGTAACCAAAATCCTCATGGCAGCTATGCTGACCTTCGCCATCGCAGCTTGTGGCGAGAAAGATAACAAAACCGACAATAACAACAATCCTGGTACCAATCCTGGAACCAATCCGGGCACCGAGAGCACCATCAAGGCTGGTAAGACAACTACGGGTAGCATCACCATCAACGGCGAAACTCGCAACAACGTGTTTGGTATCGACTTCGACAACGATGGCAACCTTGAGTTCAGCATCAATGGTGAAGCTCCATACATCTACCTTGCTTACGACTACCAAAGCCAAAACAACATCGTCAACAAACCCCAACAGTGGGATTACATTGACATTCTTGGTGCCAATGTCACCATCGATGCTACTAGCCTCTTTGAAGGTCAAGGCGATGCTGCTTTCGATAACTTCGAGACTCTTCCCTCTGAATTCTACATGGGTTTCCGCTTCAAGAAGAGCGACGGAATGCATTATGCATGGGCAAAAGTGTCGAAAGAGAACAATTCACTCACCTGGAAGGAAATCTTCTATAACAGCAAACCTTCGGAAGCTATCAAGACTGGCCAGAAAAGCTGAAACAGCCCCCAAAAACACAAAGAAAAACCAAGGTTAATTCAGGTATAACAAGTAAGGGCAGCCACTCATGGTTGCCCTTTCTTTTACCCTTTCTTTATATGCTTTTTTGTTTATCGGCATCGTAGCTGCCAGAAAGCCACAGCAGCAGCCGCAGCAACATTGAGTGAATCAACACCTCGCTGCATAGGAATCATAGCTACATGTGTGCATTTGTTGATGGTGGCTTGCGAAAGGCCGTCACCTTCGGTACCCATTACAATTGCAAGCCTATCGTGTGCGAGAAGCGTTGGGTCATCTATGCTGACTGCTTTGTTGCTGAGTGCAAGGGCTATAGTTGCAAAACCTATGTCGTTGAGAAGTGACAAATCGTTAATATATGTCCAAGGTATCTGAAACACAGTACCCATACTGACTCTTACGCTGCGTCGATTGAGCGGGTCGCAACAGGTGGGTGTGAGCAATAGTGCCTCGATGCCAAGAGCTGTTGCGGCACGGAAGATGGCTCCCGTATTGGTGCTGTTCACCACTCCATCCATCACAGCTATGCGTCGCTTTCCGGCACAAACATCCTCGACAGAAGGCAGCTGTGGTCGGTGCATGGCACAAAGGAAACCACGGGAAAGCTCGTAACCTGTCAGTTGTGCCAAGACCTCCCTGTCTCCAGTATAAATTGTTGCGTCGTCGATTGTCTTTATGGTCGACTCGTTGTCGGAGTTGGCAATAGCATCGTTGAGCATCGGCAGAATCTGCTCATCGACATATTTCTCTTCGGCAAGAAAGGAAATGGGGAGCAGCCCTTTCTGCAATGCTACACGCACCACCTTGAGACTTTCGGCAATGAAAATACCCTTTTCGGGTTCCAAGCGGTTGCGTAGCTGCGACTCCGTAAGTCTCGCATAGACATCAAGTTCCGGCAAATTGAGTGTGTCAACATGAATGATTTTCATATTGCAAAGATAGCGATAACACTCGAATCGCTGCAAAATAATTCTCCAATTTCAATAAATTGTATGTCTGTTGGTTCGTTTTTGGAGTTTAAAATCATCGGATACGACAAAACAATTTGATTTCGCATTATTCTTTCAATCAATACGATACAAGAATAGGAAAGATAAAAAGAAAAAAAAATTTTGCCACTATGAAAAATTGTAGTACTTTTGCAAAGTCTTTTAAGGACTAATAATGGTCGTTTGGCCGAGGGGCTAGGCACAGGTCTGCAAAACCTGCTACTCCGGTTCAAATCCGGAAGCGACCTCAGAGACAGCAAGACCCGACGATAACTCGCCGGGTCTTTTTTTTATCCGATAATACCAAATTGAATATTGAATATTAAAGGCTTATATTTGATTTGCACGATTATTGTTGCTCTCGTCGGCTGCTCGGGACACCCTAAAGTGGTCGACGGATTGCAGAGGTCGCGTGTGGATGCTCTTAACAAGGCTTCTTTCACGGCTCGTTACAACGATGCGGCAAGAAGTGAGTATTATGCCCGACAAGCATTATCTTATATCAGCGACAGCCTTCCTGCCTATGATGATGGTCGACTACGGGCATGGAACAATCTCGCCACCTCGTTTTTTAACCGTGCCATTCATGATTCGGCTAGCATCTATATTGACTCTGTTCTTGATTTCGGTCGTCACTCGGAGAACCGAAAAATGGAGCAAGTCCTTGCCCAATTGCTGAAAGCCAGATTGCTGCAAAGACAATGTGACATAGCTGGCTGCTATCAGATACTTTACGACATTGAGCATTCGGGCATCCTTGACGGCAAAAGTGACAATATGCTCGTAAGCCTTGCTAAGAGCGAGTTCTACATTGCCACCAACACCCTCAACTATCACTACCGCAACAAATCGCAATATGAGCAAGCCGAACTGATGGTGGAGATGGAGCAGCAACGCACAAAGCTCCATTGCGACTATGCCGAAGATATGTCGTTCAACTATGCAATAGCCTATGGCTACTATGCCCTCTGCAACGATACATTGCACCAGAGCGAATATCTGGGCAAGGCTCTCCACTACTGTGGCGAGAATATCAAGCTGCTGAGCAATCCATCTCGATACAATACTTATCACCTCGCCAATACATTACAATTGATGGGTTTTATGCTTTGGAGCCGCAATGTGGAGCCACAAAGCTGGATGCATAACAGAGTGGCTGTGAATGAACTCTACGTAATGATAAGGGATGCTTTCTCTTTTGATGTCAGCGGCGAGAAGGATACAGCCTTCGCTTTCATGCGAGAAGCCACGGCTCTCTTCTTTCTTCATAATGACCCTTATCAGCGGCTTGCTGCCGTAGTGGCTACGGGTAGATGCTGTATGGCTCATGGCGACACAACAACAGCAAGGGCTTATTTCCGCGAAGGACTTATCGGTACTGAACGGCGTAGTGGCGGTGGAGATTATTTTGCACCCAAAATGGAGGCTATGCTCTACGAGGGTCTTCTTGTGGCTGGATGTGCCGAAAGCCAAGAAGAGGTGTCTCATTGGACCTCTGAGCTGATGCGACTGCAGAATTATATCAAACAGAATGAAAAGGCCGACTTCATCCTCCAGCAGGAACTCAACCGCACCCACCGTAGTAGCCTCGTCCGCTTGGTTCTTATCATTGTACTGGCTCTGCTGGCTCTTGCTCTCTTGGTTACAATGTTGTTGCTCCGTCGTCGCACAAAAGCCCTGCAACGCGAAACCAAACAGCTTCAGGAAGCTAATCAGCGTGATGTGGAGCGAATAGCCAATGTCGAGACTTGCCTCAGCGTTCTGCGTCACGATATTACGCCCTTCGTCTCCTATCTGCAAAACGACCGCCTGCCTGTGGAACTACGCAGCGAGGTGACAGGACAACTAATACGCACTTTCGAGAACATTAAGAACTGGACAAAGCTCTCTATTCCCAGCGGCTTGCAGTTCCGCAAATCGAACGTGCGTCTCCAGGATGTTTTCGACAGCGTAAGCAGCAGCGTAATGAATGTGAACTCATTCCATGTGGAACCTATTTTCTCACCTACCGACCTCTTCGTTGTTGGTGACGAACAATTGATAGAGATAATGCTGCGCAATTTGGTCAACAATGCCTTGCAGCATACCGAGCAGGGCAGCGTCACCGTAAAAGCACAAATATTTCCCGACGACAACCGTTTTGCTCTCATCTCCATCAGCGACACAGGATGCGGAATGACCCCAGAGCAGATAGAGACTCTCTTCCGTTCAGACAAGAAAATCAAACCCACTCCCGAAACGGGTTACGGCTCAGGGTTCGGTCTTATGCTATGCCGCTATATTATCAAACTCCACGATGACAATACCATACGTGGATGCCGCATCTGGGCAGAAAGCGAGGTGGGGAAAGGCAGCACGTTCCATTTCGTTATTGAGTGTGCTAACATAAACCCTAACGAACGGTTTGGGACAAACTGAAATAACTCATAACATCCAATCAATCATCATGTCCGACAAGATAACTATAATGATAGTTGATGATGAACCCATCATCCGCAAGGCGATAAAATATGAAATAAATGGTTGCCACGCAATGGTCGACTGCCGTGTAGACGACGATGGCCGCGTTGAGCAGAGAGAATTAGAAGTTCTTGACACCTTCGCAGATGGCCCTCAGCTCTTTGCTGCTCTCAATGGATCGCCTGCAAACCGTCCCGATTACCTGCTTGTGGATATGGAGTTTCAGGGCGAACCAACAGGAGGCATTGTCATCACCGACCGTGTTCGACGCCAATTCAAGAAGCTGGACGGCAGCGACATAAAGATTATTATTCTGTCGGGAAGATTTGACAATCCCCTCAAAGAGGGAACCCGTAACCAGGGTATGAATCCCACCTTAGACAATGACAGATTGTCACGAATCAAGGATATCGGCAGCGTGGTGTTCGAATCCCTTAGCAAGGGGGCAAATGCTTTTGTGAGTAAGAATGCTGTAGGCGGATTCTCAATAGAGAACATCGTGAGGGCTATATCGTGCTTGGAGCGAGGCGAGAAATACTATTTCAACTATCCCGTAATGCTCACCTTGATGGAGGCAGCAGAACTATTCTTCGAACGCGAACGCCATGAGGCAATCGAGGAATCAATTAGCGACGAAGAACGTGAGATTCTGTTGTTTGAGGCAGCAGGATGCACAGCACAAGAGATTGCACAGCGGCTTACCCGATGGAGCGAAACCGAAAAGGCAATACAGGAAAAGCAGAAGGAGTTGAGCCGTAAATTCGGCATCGTCAACAAAAGCGGTGCAAGGATAGCGAAGGCAATACAGCACGGAATTATAGACCCTAGCGACATAAAATATCTCGCTAGACAATAATACAAAGCCAACAGCGTTTTTTTAAATTGAGAATTGAGAATTGAAAATTGAGAATTGAGAATTATCCCGAAGGCCACTTGAAGAGAATTGAGAATTGAAAATAGAAAATTGAGAATTGAAACCCAAAAACGAGCCGTGCTCGGCTCGTTACCTGAAACCTGAAACGGCCGAAGGCCACTAAAACTTGAAACCACAAAAAACTCACTATAATGCGATACGAAGTTGATTTCCTCGTTGTAGGTTCCGGCATTGCGGGACTTAGTTTTGCCCTCAAGGTGGCAAAATACGGCAAAGTGTGCATCCTTACCAAGAGTGATGCATCCGAAGGCTCTACACGTTACGCCCAAGGCGGTATCGCCGCCGTTATGTATGACGACGACAGTTTCGACAAACATATTCAGGACACCCTCATCGCTGGCGACGGTATATGTGACCGCGAGGTGGTGGAAATGACCATCCGCGAGGCTCCTGAACGTATAGCCGAGTTGGTGCAGTATGGCGTCAACTTCGACAAAGAGAAGAGTGGTCGCCGTTTTGACCTGCACCGCGAAGGTGGACATTCCGAATTCCGCATTCTTCACCATAAGGACAATACAGGCGAAGAGATTGAGCGTGGATTGCTCGAAGCAGCACGCCAACATCCCAACATCGAAATCAAAGAGCATCAGTTTGCCATCGATATCATCACCCAACACCATCTGGGTCAGCGCGTAACCAAGCATACGCCCGACATCGAGTGTTATGGTGTCTATGCCCTCGACTGCGACACCAACCGCATCGACACCTATCTCGCCAAAGTAACTCTGTTGGCAACTGGAGGAATGGGAAATGTCTACTCCACCACCACTACTCCCATCATCTCGACAGGCGATGGCGTTGCTATGGTACATCGTGCCCGTGGAGTACTCAAGGACTTGGAGTTCATGCAGTTTCATCCCACTTCGCTTTATAATCCTGCCGAGAAACCTGCATTCCTTATCACCGAAGCCATGCGTGGTGCTGGTGCCATTCTCAAGGACCGTAACGGTAACGAGTTCATGCAGAAATACGACAAGCGTCTCTCGCTTGCTCCTCGCGACATAGTGGCTCGTGCCATAGACAACGAGATGAAACTCAGCGGTAAAGACTATCTCTATCTTGATGCTCGCGGCATCGGCAAGAAGCACCTCATCGAGGGCTTCCCAACCATCTATGCAAAATGTCTCTCGATAGGTATTGACATAACACGCGACATGATTCCTATCCGTCCTGCTGCCCACTACCAATGTGGTGGAATCAAGGTTGACCGCAACGGCGAATCCTCCATACATCATCTTTATGCTGCAGGCGAATGCTCTTGCACGGGACTTCATGGCGGCAACCGTTTGGCCAGCAACTCGTTGCTTGAAGCTGTCGTATATGCCCATAATGCAGCTCAATCGGCAATAGCAAAAGTGGAAAACGGCGAGGTGAAATTCAAGAGCGAGGTTCCCGATTGGAATGCCGAAGGAATGGTCTTCAACGAAGAAATGGTGCTTATCACGCAGACAAAGAAGGAGTTGCAGGAGATAATGACCAACTACGTGGGTATTGTACGCAGCGACTTGCGTCTACGCAGAGCTTTTGACCGTCTCAATCTCATTTTCCGCGAGACAGAAGAGCTCTACAATCGCAGCGTCCTCACCGAGCCTCTGAGCGAGTTGCGTAACCTCATCGCCTGTGCCTATCTCATCATCAAGCAGGCTATGGCACGTAGAGAGAACGTCGGCCTCCATTATTCCATTGACCTGCTGAAAGCCAATCAATAATAACAAGACAAGGAACAGTTATCAAGAAGTTGATAAAAAATAATTTCTCGCGATAAAAAAAATTCGTATCTTTGCAATTCGCAACCTAATCGTCCGGCGGCGTGAAAACGCTCCGAACGATTTGGTTTGTAACTATATACGCAAAATAAAAAATCATAAATATTAGTATAAAACAATGAAGATTTACCAGACCTCTGACATTCGCAACATCGCCCTCGTAGGCGGTGCTAAGAGCGGCAAGACCACCATGGCCGAGGCTATGGCCTTCTGCGGCGGCCTCATCAACCGTCGTGGCAGCGTGGATAACAAGAACACCATCAGCGACTATCGCGACATCGAGCACGATCGCGGTTATTCCGTCGAGAACACCCTCATGTTCACCGAATTCGGTGGCAAGAAGATTAACATCCTTGATGTCCCCGGCTTCGCCGACTATCAGGGTGAGCTTGATGCAGCCTTGAACGTTGTTGAGGCTGCTGTCGTCGTTGTCAACGCACAGAGCGGTGTCGAGGTCGGCACCGAAATAGCCAACCGTTACGCTTCTAAGCTCGACACTCCGATGCTGTTTGTTGTCAACCATCTCGACGCTGAGAAGGCCAACTTCGACGAAAGTGTTAACCAGCTGAAAGACTATTTCGGCAACAAGTGCACCGTCCTCCAGTTCCCCACCAATGCTGGTCTCGGTTTCAACCAGATTATCGACATCGTCGCCAACAAGATGTACACCTTCAACGGTGACAAGATGGAAACTGCCGATATTCCCGCTCAGTATGCCGACAAGGCTGCCGAGATGCGCGAAGCTCTCGTCGAGGAAGCTGCTGCTGCCGATGACGAACTGATGGAGAAATTCTTCGAGAATGGTGACCTTACCCCCGAGGAGCTCACTAAGGCTCTGAAACTTGCTATCGACAAGCGCGACCTTTTCCCCATCCTCTGCACCTCGGCAAAAGAGAACATGGGTGTTGCCCGTCTCCTCGAATTTGTCTGCGAGAATGTACCCGCTCCTAACGAGGTAGCTGACGCCAAGAAGACCAAAGCTGGCAAGGAACTCAAGTGCGACAGTGCCAATCCTACCGTTGCCTTCGCATTCAAGAGTGCAAAGGATAAGAACCTCGGTGAAATCACTTATCTACGCCTCTATGATGGTGAGTTGGCTGAGAGCCAGGATGTAATCAACTCCTGCAACCAGAGCAAGGAGCGCGTCAGCCAGGTGCTCATCTGCAGTGGTAGCAACCGTCAGCGCGTTGAGAAAGCTTGCGCTGGTGACATCATCTGCACCATTAAGCTGAAAGACGTCAAGATTAACCAGACTCTCACTACCGCCAAGAATACCGACGATGTAGTCGAGGAAATTGAATTCCCCACCCCGATTTATCAGGTCGCCGTCAAGGCTGCCAACAGCAACGATGACGAGAAGGTTGGTGCTGCTCTAAAAGATCTTGCTACATACGACAAGTCTCTCACTCTTGAGAACAGCCGCGAGCTGCGCCAGGTTATCCTCGGCACACAGGGCGAGTTGCACCTCAACACCGTCAAGTGGTATTTTGAGAACCAGTATAAGCTGGGCGTCAACTTCACGGCTCCCAACATTCCTTACCGCGAGACCATCACCAAGCCTGCTGAGGCTATGTATCGCCACAAAAAGCAGTCGGGTGGTAGCGGCCAGTTCGGTGAGGTCCACATGCTTATTGAACCTTACTACGATGGTATGCCCAATCAGACCAAGTATCCTATCCGCGACACTCAGGAATATCCGCTGGAGTGGGGCGGCAAGCTCGTCTTCAACAACTGTATCGTTGGTGGTTCTATCGATGCACGCTTCATGCCCGCCATCCTCAAGGGTATCATGGAGAAAATGGAGCAGGGTCCTCTGACTGGTTCCTATGCTCGCGACATCGTTGTCAACATCTACGATGGTAAGATGCACCCCGTTGACTCGAATGAAACCGCATTCAAGATTGCAGGCCGTACCGCTTTCCGCGAGGCCTTCAAGCTCGCTAACCCCAAGATTAAGGAACCTATCTACGACGTCGCTGTCACCGTACCTACTGAGAGCCAGGGAGGTGTTATGACCGACCTTCAAGGCCGTCGCGCTATGGTGCTCGGTATGGATGCCGAGGGCAAGTACACCACCCTCCGTGCCAAAGCTCCTCTCGCTGAAATGAACCGTTACTGCACCGCTTTGAGTTCTCTTACCAGTGGTCGCGGTACCTTCACAATGACCTTCAGCAGCTACGAGCTTGTCCCGACCGACGTCCAGCAGGCCCTCCTCAAAGCCTACGAGGAAGCAGCTGCCGACGAAGAATAGTCTTCGTAACCTCACAAGCCAGAAGTCTCGAGAGGGGCTTCTGGCTTCTAATAAATAAAGAATATATGAGACTCACACTGGCTGACAGAAACAAGATTGGCAATGCCGTTGTTTACATCACTGAGCGAGTTCCAAATTTGAGCAAGACCAAACTTCTCAAACTGCTCTACTTGATGGAGGAGTACAGCGTTAAGCGTTTCCAGACACCGTTCCTCGGTTTGCCTTTCGAGGTATGGCAGGCAGGTCCTGTGGTCAAGGACCTCTTCATTGACCTTTCCGAAACCCCAGTGATACTGGATGGCTATGTGGAGAAAGAAGTAGTGGACGATAAAACTTATATCAAGGCCACTAAAACCTTCTCTGATGACGAATTTTCGGATAACGACATCACCGTCATGGAAGACATCCTCCGTCGTTACGGCAAAAAGACCGCCAAGCAGTTGGTTGAATTGACGCACCGAAAAGATGGTCTGTGGTATGCCACCGCCAAGCGCAATAACCTGTTGGAGGGCTTCGAGCAGAAGGTTATCAATAACTCCGACTGTCAAATCGACCTTAGTGAGTGCCTAACTGGTTGCAGTCAGGAATTCTACCGCGAACAGATGGACTTCCTCAAAATGTCGCGCACCTATGGAGCCTGATTGTCGCTTCCAACAGGGAGCCATTCTCTATTTCGACCCCTTTATCTTCCCCGACGGAGGTTCTCCTAAGCCGAAGTATTTCCTTCTAAACAGAAGTTTAATCTTCTTCCACAATACAAACGTAAAAGCCCCGTCATTCAACGGGGCTTTTCTTGTTATTGCTTATTCTCTCCGAAGTCTAAATCTTCCGTCTCTTCTTCGCCCTTCTCTTCTTCATTTTCTGGGATGCTATCATTGTCATCCACATAGCGGCTTCCTCCGTTCAGCATCTCTGGGGGACCGTAAATGCATTTGGGAGCTTCGTCAGGTTTGCAACTCGAACAGGACAGCTGCAATCCGAATATACCGGCAAGCGACAGCAAGAGCCAGTTCTTTAATTTCAGATAATTGGTCTTCATAGTATGGTCTGTTGTTTAAGGTTTACATTTTACTCATCACAGAGTCACGCAGTCTTTTACTTCGTAATCCACTTCGGGACAGGCATAGAGCTCCTCTTCGGGGTCGCGAGGGTCTGATTCGTCTGAATCTGTTTCGGGTCCTACACAAGCCACTTGAAGTCCCAAAGCGCTTCCTATCGTTATCAATAACCAGTTTTTGAATTTCAGATATTTGAGTCGCATCTTGTATGGTTTTATGGTTTGAGGCAACTATAAAAAAGTTTTTCAACCTACGCTAGCTTTCAGTTTCTCGGCATTCTCTGCCAACTGGAGTGCTTCGATGCAATCCTCTATGTCGCCATCCATAAACGCTGGCAGGTTGTGCATTGACCAACCTATACGATGGTCGGTAACACGGCTTTGAGGATAGTTGTAGGTACGCACTTTCTCCGAGCGGTCGCCAGTTGCTACCATCGTTTTGCGCTTGCTACTCAGCTCCTCCATGTACTTGTTGTATTCGCGCTCATAAAGGCGTGTACGCAATATCGATATGGCTTTCTCTTTGTTCTTTATCTGCGATTTCTGATCCTGCATCGAGACAACGATTCCCGTGGGGATATGGGTCAGTCGCACAGCTGAATAGGTGGTATTAACACATTGCCCTCCAGGACCGCTTGCGCAGAAGGTGTCGATACGCACATCACTCATGTTAAGCTCTACATCAAACTCCTCAGCTTCAGGAAGTACGACGACACCAGCAGCAGATGTATGGATGCGACCTTGAGTTTCGGTTGCAGGTACTCGCTGCACGCGGTGTACACCACTTTCATATTTCAGCAGGCCATAGACACCGTCGCCTGTCACCGAGAACGAGATGTCCTTGTAACCGCCTGATGTGCCTTCGTTGAAGTCGTTGATTTCTACTTTCCAATGCTTTTTCTCGCAGAATCTGGTGTACATGCGGAAGAGGTCACCGGCAAAGATGCAAGCCTCATCGCCACCAGTACCGCCACGGATTTCGACGACGGCATTCTTCGAATCTTGGGGGTCTGCTGGGATGAGCAGGATGCGTATTTCCTCTTCCATCTTCTCGCGTCGCTCTTGGCTGCTGGTGAGCTCTTCTTTGGCCATCTCTCGCAATTCGGGGTCTTTCTCGTTCTCCAACAGCTCCTTGCATTCGGTGATGGTATCTAAAAGGGCCTTATATTCGCGGTAGGCTTTCACTACAGGCTGAAGGTCCTTATAGTCTTTCGAGAGTTTTACATAGCGTTTCATGTCGGCAGTGACTTCGGGGTCGTTCATCTGCTGCTCAATCTCTTGGTAACGTGCATATATTGCTTCTAATTTATCAATCATTATGGTTTATGGGTTAATGTTTACGTTTTAATGAATGGCTTGTGTTTAAAATGAAAGGGTTTAAAAGAGGGAATTACTATTAATTCACATATTACTAACTCTCAGAATTTTATCTACGTCCTTGGATATGTGCAATTTCCTGAGGATTATGATGCATATTGCCACGATGACAAGGCTCTTTATTGCGGCATTGGTGAGCAACATGAGTAGCGAAGTGGACTTAAAGAGTGGCATCACTAACGGGTCCCAAGCAACTCCTATCCCGAATAGTACGATGACAAAGGCTAACACTACAACGTGTTTCCGACTGAAGAGGCTCACTCCCAGTTTGCTGCGGAGGAAAGCAAGCAGACAAGCGAAGTATATGGCATACGAGAACAGGGTTGCACATGCTGAGCCATTTATGCTCCATAAGGGGATGAGGTAGCGGTTGAGGAGAATTGCAGAGAGAGTTAGTAAGGCGATGAATATTAGAGAGAAAGGATAGTGGCGCGAGAAGTTCAGTATGTCGGTTCCGATAGAGAGTGAAGAGTTGACTATCTTTGCGAGTCCCAGGAAGAATACAACGCCCATTCCGCTCACGTATTCAGAACCGTGTGGGATTACCCCGAAGAGCGCACTCAGGTTTATCCATATCAGAAGAAAGATGAGCGAGCTGACAAGCAGCTGATGAAGCGATACTTGCTGCCCTAAGCGGTTAACCTCTTTCCAGTTGTCGTCTCTTACTGCTTGGGCTATCATTGGGCGTGAGATGGCTCCCAGCGAACGATAGGGAACCTCGACGATATTGGCAATATAGAAGGCTATCGTATACACACCAGTGAGTGCCAGTCCTGTTTGTGCTCCGAGGAACAACGAGTTGAGTAGGGGTATGTTGCCTGCCAGTACTGTGGCGGTCATGAAGAGGGTATAGAGGATGATTTCTTTTAGTCGGTCGCGGTTGATGAACCCCCAGTCAATACGGAACGATATCTTGCCCAACGACAAGAGATAAAAGAAGTTGATGAGCATCGCAACACCGTATGAGGCACAGAAGAGGATGACAAAGAGGTCGAGTGATATGACTCCCTTGCCGTAAAGAATGTAGCAGACAAGATTGAAGATGCGGATGCCTACTTCGCGCACAATCTTTGGAACAGTGATGCGTAACAATACGCTGGCATTTGTTTCGAAGACAGTGAGATAGAGGGCGAAGAATGTGAGGGGTATGAGCAGGTAGCAATAGTTTGCTATCAAAGGTGATTTAGCGGAATAGAGTTCAACAATGTGCTCCTTGAAGATGAAAAAGAGCAATGCGAAAAGCGAGAAGCCAATGAATGGGATGAGTATCGACCACCCAAATATGCCGTGGTTTTTCTCGTCGACGGTCTTGAAAAATGGGAAAAACCTTATGATAGAGGCATTGGTGCCTAACTGGGCAATGCCGGCAAAGAGCATGGCGGCATCGACCATCACACGTGTGAGGCCGATTTCCTCCTGACTTAGATAATCAGTCAACACGAAGAAGGTGGTGAAGAATCCTATCGCCACTCCTATGTAGTTGGCCAAAGCCCCTTTGATACTCTGTCGCGCAATTACGCCCATAAGGTTTTATAGTTATCGGATTAAGGATTAAAGGTTTTGGGGATTTGAGGTTTTTAGATTAAAGGATTATGTGATTTGTGGTTGTTATGAACTATCAGTTCATGTTTTTGCAATTAACCTACAACGTGTTTTTATGATAATTATTGTGTTTGGTGTCCCAAATAATTATTGTGGTATATTCTGAATGGTTATCGAGATGTATTCCATATCTTTAATGCAAGGTCTGCCTGCAGATGTAGCATAGCAAGTCCGTTGAGGGTTTTTGCTCCTCGTGATTCAGCCTCTTTGAGGAAAAGGGTAGGGGAGGGATTGTAAATGAGGTCGTAACAGAGATGATGTCTGTTGAGTAGTTCCGGGAAAGGCCAAGGCGAGGCTTCGCAGTTTGGATACATGCCGACGGGAGTGGCATTTATTATGATGCTGAAATCGTCTTTTATCAATAGCTCACGAGCTGCGTCGTAGGAGATGAAATGGTCGTGGGGAGTGCGACTTACGAAACGGTATTCGATACCAAGTTGGCGTAATGCCCACGAAACGGCAAGCGATGCACCTCCTGTGCCCAATATGAGTGCCTTATGGTGGTGGGGTTCTAGTTGAGGCTGAAGAGTCTCGAGGAAGGCAGGTGCATCTGTGTTATATCCGATGAGTCGTATTTGTTCTGTCTTATTCTGCCATTGAGAATCTTGTCTGTGTATCCTCTTTACAACAACCGTGTTGACTGCTCCAATCTCTTTGGCTATGGGGTCAATATCGTTGAGTAAAGGAATAATCTCACGCTTGTAGGGAATGGTGACGTTGAAACCATCAAGATGTAGGCGGCTGATGGCAGATGGCAGTTCGATGATGGCAGGCAGTTCGATGAGCGAATAGGTCGCAATCCCATAGTTCTCCAAGAAATATTGTTTCGAGAAGGAATGGGACAGTTTCTGACCGATGAGTCCTAAGTTTAATTCGCTGGAACTTAACATTATGAGTCTCTTTGAGGTAGCATGAATTATTTTACAAAAATAAATAATATGTTGGGATTGTTAATAAATGTCCCCACAGAAATAAATGAAATCGTAGAAAATGCGTAAATTTGCAGATTAAAAAAAATCACGAATGCAATCGCAACAAATTGGAAATCAGTTTTCGAATTTCTTGAAAAGTGGCAGTCTTTTGTCTATACTTTTCATTATGAATGTAGCCCTATGGCTGTTGATGTTGCTATTCCCTTTGGTCGACTACCTCTATGCATTGCCTTCTGGAAGCGCCAAATCGGGTTTCTATGAATGGTTGGCTCTATCGTCGCAATGGGAGGTCGTTATTCGCCGTCCATGGACTTTGCTGACATACATGTTTCTTCACGATGGCTTCTGGCACATCTTGTTTAATATGCTGATGCTTTATTTCGGTGGTACAATGTGTTGTCGCTATCTTGGAGCTCGCCGTTTCGGATGGATTTATTTCGTTGGTGGCCTATTTGGCGGTATCCTCTATCTGTTGGTTTATAATGCTTTCCCTGTCGGTCAACTGCAGATATCAACCCTTGTGGGTGCCTCGGCAGCTGTTCTTGCCGTATTTGTTGCAACGGCAGCCTATATTCCTAACCAGGAAGTGCAGTTTTGGCTGGTGCGGACATTCTCTGTCAAGATGAAATGGGTGGCAATAGCTTTTGTAATCATCGATTTGCTGTCGATACCAGCTGCTAATGCTGGCGGACATATAGCTCATCTCGGTGGGGCTCTCTTCGGGTGGCTTTTTGTGGTTTTTATGAGAAATGGCAACTTTTTGCATAAAGTGAAACCTAAGAAACGCTCCACTCACAAGAAGGAAAGCAGCAGCCGTCCCCTTTCTGACGATGAATTCAATCGTCGTCGGGCTGAGGATCAGAAACGTGTAGATGCTATCCTCGACAAGATTTCAAAATCAGGCTATGAGAACCTCTCGAAAGCTGAAAAAGAATTCCTCTTCAAGTATAAGTGATGAAAAAAATATTTAAGTCTATATTATTGATATTGAATGCTGTGGTGCTATTGCTGATGCTTGGTTCCACAATGGCTGGTATCGTTTCTCCTTCTAAGTTCATTGGTTTCTCACTGCTCAGTTACGGTTATCTCTATCTGCTTTTGCTCAATGTAATCTTTGTTATTGTCTGGTTGCTGTTGAGCAGCAAGTGGTTCCTTTTGTCCCTTGCAGGCATACTCTTGAAGATGAGCTTCATACCTCTCTATTTTCAGGTTGGCGGCACAGACAAAATAGATGACAATCAAGATATGCAGATGATTAAGGTGCTAACCTTCAACGCCCACCATTTCAGGGGAGTAGACTTCGACAAAATGGAATCCAACGATTCCAATATTCTGGAGTTCTTGCAGATGGTTGATGATGAGAAACCTGACGTGTTGGCGATGCAGGAGTATGTCGGACGTGGCAAGGAGCTGAAACTTACAGAACAGCTGGTTGAGAAGGGCTACACTTATAAGGCTTCGGGCTATGAGAACGGCTCGATGAATGGTGAGGTTATCTTTTCCAAGCTGCCAGTTTTAGATGTTGTCCGTATTGGTGGAAATAGCAAGTTTTATGCCGACTTACTATGGAATGAGGATACCGTCCGTCTTTTCTGTCTTCATCTCGATTCCTATGGACTTGACCAGAGCGACCAGAAACAGATGCATGACATAAAGCACGGCAATGTCGACAGCACTACTGGTCGCAGCACATACCGCAAATTCCGCGAGACAATCATCAAGCACGAGGCGGAATGGAATCTGCTGGTTGACTATTTTGAGAATAGCAGAAAGTTGGCTATTGTTGCTGGAGACTTTAACGATACACCAGCCTCCTATCTCTACCAAAAATGCAGCACTCTGTTTGCAGACAGCTATTGTGAGGCTGGACAAGGATTTAGCACAACCTATCATGGTGTTTTTACACGCAATGCCACTTTCCCTGCCTTCCGAATCGACATGGTTCTGCATACCAACGATATGAAGGCAATGGCTTATCGCCGCATAAAATCCCAGATTTCTGACCATTACCCAATTGTCGTGACGCTTGTGAAGAATGAAAAATGATTAGAAAAATGTGAATAGTGGAATGTGAATAGAGCGAGTCCACTTGAAACTTGAAACCCAAAACCCAAATCCATTGACAACAAAAGAACGTTATACAAGACTGATTGAATACTTCGAGAAGGAACGCCCTGATGCACAGAGCGAGCTTAACTACGAAGACCCATTCCAGCTGCTGGTGGCTGTTATCCTCTCTGCCCAGTGTACCGACAAACGAGTCAATATGGTTACACCAGCACTCTTCAAAGCATATCCCGATGCAAGAGCGATGGCAACCGCTTCGGTGGAGGATATTTATGAGTACATAAAATCAGTATCATACCCCAACAATAAAAGCAAGCATCTCAGTGGGATGTCTAAAAAACTGGTATCAGATTTCGATGGTGTCGTTCCTGATGATGTGGAGAAACTCCAGACTCTTCCAGGCGTGGGAAGAAAGACTGCTAATGTTGTTGCTGCGGTGATTTTCAATCAGTCAGTTATGCCCGTCGATACCCATGTGTTTCGTGTTTCGGAACGCATAGGGTTGACAACTAAGTCGAAGACTCCCCTGCAAACGGAGTTGACTCTCGAGAAGCATATTCCTGCCGATAAGATTCCCGTGGCACATCACTGGCTTATCCTTCATGGTCGTTACGTGTGTACCGCCCGTTCTCCCCATTGTGCAGAATGTGGCATCAGCGCAATCTGCAGATATTACAAAACTATTGAAAAAACTCATTAATTCCCAATTATCCATCACTCATCAACAATTACTCATCACCCATCAATAATGACCTTCTCTTCTCCATTGTTCCTTATTGGCCTTGTGGCTGTTGCGATTCCAATTATCGTTCACCTTTTCAATTTCCGCCGTTATAAGAAGGTTTACTTCAGTAATGTGGATAGGTTGGAACAACTTCAAACCGAGACACGCCGCCAATCTAATCTGCGTCAACTTCTTATCCTTGCAGCGAGAATCCTTGCTATAGTGTTCCTTGTGTTGGCTTTTGCTCGTCCGGTTCTCTCACGTGGCGACAATGATGTGCGTACAGGAGCCAATGATGTCAGTATCTTCATAGACAATTCGTTCAGCATGGAGAATAGCGATGGAAATATCGTTTTGCTTGATAAAGCTAAAATGAAAGCTCGCGAGATTGTGTCGGCTTACGCACCAGGTGACCGTTTCCAGCTGCTTACCTGCGATGTGGAAGGCCGTCATTTCCATTGGCTCAGCAAAGAAGAGATGCTTTCGGCTATCGATGATGTTCAAGTGAGCGGTAGTACCGCCATGTTGGCTGATATAGTTGGCCGTCAAGTCGATTTTCTTCATGGTGGTAGAGGTGCTAACCGCTATGTTTACATGATTTCTGACTTTCAGGCATCAACGGTTGAGATAGATGAAATGCCTGTGGACAGCTCTGTATATATGACGTTTGTTCCTCTGGCATCCGCTTCTGGAGATAATGTCTATATCGACTCTATTGCATTGGGTGCTCCTGCTATTCATCTTGGAAATGGTGTTGCTGTGAAGGTGTGGATTGCCAATGAGGGTGACGAGAATCTTGACAAAGTGCCTGTAGCCCTCTATGTCAACGAGAAACAGCGTGCACTTGCGACGGTAGACCTGTCTGCGCGAAGTACATCTACTGCCGACCTTCATTTTATTGTCGATGAAGGTGGTGTGCTCAACTGTAGGATTGAGACAGAGGATTATCCTGTGACTTTCGACAATACTTATTATTTCAGCCTTAATGTACGTGAACGAGTCGACTGCATGATTGTTGAGGGTGGCGAACGTAACCCATTCCTCGCCAGCTTGTATGATGGCGATTCATCAGTACGGTGCAATATGATGTCGGTTCGCCAGATGGATTTTTCCAACCTCGATGGACACGATATGATTCTGCTCGACGAGTTGCCCTCAATTACGTCGGGTATGGCGCAAACGTTGCATGGCTTTACGGAACAAGGTGGTACTGTGGTTATTGTGATTGCCGCTGATGCTGACCAAAGTTCCTATAATGCTGCATTGTCACTCTTTGCAGCACCGATGCTTGGCAACAAGCAAAATGGAAAGACGACGGCTGCGGTGGTGAATATGGATAACGACTTGTACCGCAATGTCTTCAATGGGAAAAACTCGGAGATGGAGTTGCCGACGGTAAATGGCTATTGGCGTCTCCAGCCTTCAGCAACATCACTTCATGAGTCGGTCATAACCCTTGCAGGGGGCGATGATTATATTTGCCACATACCTTGCGGTGAGGGGCACCTATACATCATCACGGCTCCGTTGCGGGATGCTTACAGCGACTTTGTTCGTCAGGCACTTTTTGTGCCGACAATGTACAATATGGCGCTTTACAGTGTGCGACCTGCTGCTTTGCCTGCCACTTTGGGCAGAGAACAGATGCTGCCTTTGGTGGCACGATATGAGACAGAAGGACATTCAGTCAGATTGAAGAAACATGGTGACGATGACGCTGAGCTCATACCTGACATTAGAAGCAATGGCGGTTTATGCCGCATGGTGACGCACGAGATGCCGACCGAGGCGGGCAACTATCTTCTGCTTCAAGATGGCGAAGTGAAGGAGGGTGTGTCGTTCAATTATTCGCGTGCAGAGTCAAAGATGCAGTTTCTTGGGAATGATGCTCTCGAGAGTATGGCTGGCGACTTTGGTTTGGACAATGTGAGTATTGTACCCAATCCCGACAAACCATTGGACACTTACCTGCGTGAGAGGATGGAAGGACGTGGCCTATGGCGATGGTGTTTGATTATAAGTTTGCTGATGCTACTTGTCGAAATTATCCTTCTTAGGGTTAAGGTGAGTGGTTCGCAAAGTGCTACTGAAGCGTAATATAACATGACTATAATAAGAAAATGTTTTTAGAAGTTCGAAATATCGAGAAGTCGTTTGGAAACTTCAAGGCCCTCGAGGATGTGAGTTTCGGAGTACGTGAGGGTTCTGTCTTTGGGCTACTTGGGCCTAATGGTGCTGGAAAGACGACGATGATTCGTATCATCAATCGCATAATCCGTGCTGATCGAGGTGAGCTGCTGTTGAGCGGCAAACCCATAACTGACGAAATGGTTCGCTCTATAGGTTATCTGCCAGAGGAAAGAGGGTTGTACAAAAAGATGCGTGTGGGGGAACAGGCGATATATCTTGCGCAACTTAAAGGCCTTTCGCGATATGAGGCTACGTCAAGACTGCGCTTCTGGTTTGACAAATTTGAGATAACGGATTGGTGGAACCGTCCCGTGGAACAGCTCTCTAAGGGTATGCAGCAGAAAGTGCAGTTTATTGTCACTGTGCTACATGAACCTCATCTGCTGATATTTGACGAACCTTTTAGTGGCTTCGACCCAGTAAATGCCACATTACTTAAGAATGAGATTCTGGAATTGCGTAGAAAGGGAGCAACCATAATTCTCTCTACTCACAATATGGCATCTGTTGAGGAATTGTGTGACGATATTGCTTTGATAAACAGCTCGCATGTGGTGCTCAGCGGAAGCGTCAATGAGATACGCCGCTCCTATAGTAGAAACCTATTTGAGGTAGTGGTGGATAATGGCGAAGTGATGCAAATTTCTCCTTCTAGAGATGAGGGTGCAAATGAGCTTCTTGCTGAACTAATGAAGAATCATAGGATTGTGTCGTTCAAGGAAATATTACCTTCAATGAACGATATTTTCGTTGAAAAAGTATTAGGGAAGGAGGCGAAACAATGAACAATATACCATTGGTTATACGTCGTGAGTATGTGACTCGAGTCCGCAAGAAGTCATTCTGGATCCTTACGTTGATTGTGCCTATACTATTGGCATTAGTATATGCTATTCCCATTTATTTGGCATTGGCTCCGATAGAAAAGACTGTTGTTATGGTTGTTGATGAGTCGGGGGTATTTGGAGGACTAGACCGCGATGATGAGGGTCGAAGCGACAGCCGTTTTAATTCTACTGATGAAATAGAGTATCGCTATGCAGCTACACTCGACTATGCGCGTCGCGAGTTGGATAGCGATGATGGGGTTACTGCTATTGTCTATATACGTAGCCGTGCAAGCGAGGCACTACCCACTGATGCCTGTCTCTACTATAAGCGTGATTTGCCTCCCCAGCAGGTGCGTAGCGATGTTGACCGTCAGTTGCAACGCACACTCCGCAACCGCTTGTTGCAGGCTCATGGTATAAGTGATGACGAATATGCGATGATTACGGGCACAAAAATAAATTTGAGAACGCAAGATTTGGAAACGGGTCGAGAGGCATTCACGGAGGTGAAGACAGTATTGGGATTGGTGTTGGCATTGCTTATCTACATGGCAATCTTCATGTTTGGAAGTCAAGTGATGCGAGGTGTTGTTGAGGAAAAATCAAACCGCATCGTAGAGGTGATTATTTGCTCTGTTAAGCCGTTCCACCTGATGATGGGGAAGGTTATAGGCATAGCCCTTGTAGGCTTGACTCAGTTCATGCTTTGGGTGTTGCTGACGGGTGTTGCTGTTGTGGGCATTCAGCTCTCTAATAGTGACATTTTCAGCAATGCTACTGCCAAACATGAGATTACCGAGATTGCCACCAAAGGCAACGAAGCTACTCTCCAGTTGCAAAATAGTGCCGATATGGCTGATGTGCCGCAACTTGTAGAAGGCATTGCTTCGATTGATTTCGGTGTCATCGTTCCAGTCTTTTTCTTCTTCTTTGTGTTCGGCTACTTGTTGTATGCCACCCTTTTTGCTGCTGCGGGAGCAATGAGCGATACCGATACCGACACTTCAATTTTTTCGCTTCCGGTAACCATTCCTCTGTTGGCCGTAATTCTGCTGATGCCTGCTATGTTAGAGGCACCCTCTGGAACTTTGAGTCAGGTGCTTTCCATCATTCCTTTCACCTCGCCTGTGGCGATGATGATGAGGGTGCCATTTGGTGTTCCCCTTTGGGAGTTGTGGCTTTCTATGGCGCTGCTAATCATTGCATTCCCGCTTTGCACGTGGCTTGCGGCCAAAATCTACCGCACCAGCATTCTACGCTACAATATTCTGGCAAAGTTCAGAAAGAAATAAAGTATCTGTTCTATTATAAAAAAACATATCATAATAATCCTATAATCAACAATGTAAGTGTTGCTGGGTGCTTTTTTGAGACAAAAAATAAAAATAAATTTTTCCATGTCGCGAAAAGTTTGTATTTTTACACCCAGTAAAAAATGAAAGAAAAACGTTGGATATTAAGGAAAGATTATGATTTAGAAGTTGTTGAAAAACTAGCGGATTCTTTGGGCGTGGACAAAATTCTTGCCACGCTACTTGTAGAACGTGGTGTCACTACCTTTGACGAAGCCAAGCGTTTCTTCCGTCCAGGACTTGACCAACTTCACGATCCATTCCTCATGAAGGATATGGACCGTGCTATTGCACGCATTAATGAGGCCATCCGTAAAAAAGAACGTATGCTGATTTACGGTGACTATGATGTCGACGGTACATCGGCTGTGGCTTTGGTATACAGCTACTTCCACACGCTACACTACAACATTGACTTCTATATTCCTGATCGTGATACCGAAGGATATGGCATATCCTTTCAAGGTATCGATTACGCCAAAACTACTGGTGTAAAGTTGATTATTGCCCTCGACTGTGGTATCAAAGCCGTCGAGCAGGCTGAATATGCAAACCAATTCGGCATTGACATCATTGTTGGAGACCATCATCTTCCAGGCGAAGTGCTGCCTCCTTGCTGCGCTGTGCTTGACCCTAAGCGTGAGGATTGCCCATATCCTTACAAGGAACTTTCTGGATGTGGTATAGGCTTCAAGATTGTGGAAGCCTATATGGAACAGAAGATAGGAGTGCGACTATGCGATTCCGCTGGTGAGCTCACATCTATCCAGAAGCGTAACATGGAGATGCTGAAAATAAAGCTTCTACGTTATCTGGATTTGGTTGCTGTCAGCATTGCGAGCGACATAGTGCCGATGACGGGAGAGAACCGTGTCCTGGCAGCTTTTGGATTGAAGGTTATCAACACCTGTCCTCGTCCAGGCTTGGAAGCTATACTCACCTACGGTCATATCGAGGCGCGAACCAAGGAAGATAGAGCCGCCAGTCCTAATAATGAGTCCTACTTTGTAAAGGATTTGAACATCAGCGACCTCGTATTCCTTGTGGGACCTCGCATCAATGCTGCAGGTCGCATACATAGTGCCTTCGACTCTGTGCGTCTGTTGCTGGCTGAAAACCGCGAAATGGCTACACGTCTGGCTGAGGAGATAAACAACTACAATACCGAGCGAAAAGGACTTGACGCTCAAGCAACGGAAGATGCAAAGAGACGTTTGGCTTCTGACCCCAAACTCGCCGCTCGCCACTCCATAGTGCTCTTTGGCGAAGAATGGCATCGCGGTGTTGTCGGCATAGTGGCGTCACGTCTGGTTGAGACCTTCTATCGTCCAGCCATAGTTCTGACCCGCTCTACTGACGACCTTTACGTGGGCTCTGCTCGCAGCATCAAGGAATTCGATGTTCATGCCGCCCTTGAGGAATGCAGCGACCTTTTGGAGCATTTCGGAGGACACAAGAGTGCCGCTGGTGTATCTCTTAGACCTGAGAATTTTGACCGCTTTGTGGAGCGTTTCGAGGAGGTGGTAAGCCGCACTATGCCTGCTGATGCTACTGTTCCCGAGGTGGAGATTGACGCAGAAGTGCATTTTTCGGATATTACACCAAAGTTCCTTCGCATCCTCAAGCAGTTCTCACCGTTCGGACCTGATAATGCCGTCCCAGTGTTCTGCACCCGTCATTTGGAGAGCAATCCCTTGCAGCCCCCTCGTATCGTAGGCTCCAATCATCTGAAGTTTTCGGTGCTCTCGTCCGATAGCCCCAACGCCTATCCTGCAATAGGATTCCAACTGGGCGGTTATTATGGACCTATCAGTCACCAGCAGATGTTTGATGTCTGCTATCAGCTTGAAGAAAACTTCTGGCGAGGGAAGACGGAAATCCAGCTCAACGTCAAGGATATCAGATTGAATAAAAATTAGGGCTAGAATCAGGTGATTCAGCCTTACAAATCTTAAACGTTAAATCGTAAACCTTATACCTAATTTGCAGGACGACAACTTCATAATAATCAAGGGAGCAAGAGTCAATAATCTTAAGAATATCGATGTCCGCATCCCTCGCAACAAACTGGTTGTGATTACTGGATTGAGCGGCAGCGGTAAGTCATCGCTTGCGTTCGACACACTATATGCTGAGGGACAGCGACGCTATGTGGAAAGCCTCAGCAGCTATGCTCGTCAGTTCATGGGACGTATGAGCAAACCAGAGGTTGACTATATACTTGGTGTGGCTCCCGCCATAGCAATAGAGCAGAAGGTGAACACCACCAACCCTCGTTCGACGGTGGGTACTTCTACAGAGATTTATGAATATCTTAAGCTCCTTTATGCACGCATTGGACGCACCTTTTCGCCTATTTCGGGGGTAGAGGTCAAGCGTCACAGCGTGTCGGATGTTGTCGACTATATCTATTCCCTTGATGAGGGCAGCAAAATTATGCTCCTCTCCCCACTAGAGGCTACCGAGAAAAGACCTCTACGTGCTCAGCTTGAAATCCTGCATCAGGAGGGTTTCATGCGTGTGTCAATTGCCGGGACGGTCGTGAAGATTGAAGATTTGTTGAGTGCAGACAATGGGGGAAGGAAAGCGGATGAAGAATGGAAAGATACTATGCTGCTTGTTGACAGGATTGTTTTGCGGCATGGGGATGACGACCAGTTGGCGCGAGTGTCGGAATCGGTTCAGACAGCTTTCTTCGAGGGACGAGGTGCATGCAGTGTGCAAGTGCTCGATGGTGAGGTGAGGGATTTCTCCAACCGTTTTGAGGCTGACGGTATCGCCTTTGAGAAGCCTAATCCTAACTTTTTTAGTTTCAATAACCCATACGGTGCTTGTCCTCGTTGTCAGGGATATGGCAGCATTATAGGTATTGATGAGGATATCGTTGTCCCAAACAAACAATTGTCAATATTTGAGGATGCTGTGGCTTGCTGGAAAGGGGAGAAGATGTCGGAGTGGAAGAGCCATTTTATCCGTTACTCTTCCCGTGTCGATTTTCCGATACATACCCCATATTGCGACCTTACGGCAGAAGAGAAAGATCTATTGTGGCATGGTTCAGGTTCTAAAGGTTCGCATGTGGGAAACTCTAACGGGATTGCTTTCTCGTCTACAAGTTGGGAGGGAATTGATGGTTTCTTTGAATGGGTCGAGAGTCAAAGCTATAAGATTCAATATCGTGTGATGCTTGCCCGCTATAGAGGCAAGACAACATGCCCTGATTGCAAGGGCTCACGTCTGAGGAAAGATGCAAACTATGTTAAGGTCTGTGGCAAATCAATCAGTGAGCTTGCAGATATGCCAGTGAAGGATTTAGCAGACTTTCTGAAAAAGATGGAGCTGAACGACTATGAGCGTAAGATGACGGAACGAATAATGAAGGAACTCAATAACCGTGTTGGGTACCTCATGGAGGTGGGACTTGGATATCTTACTCTCAGCCGACTTTCCAACAGCCTTAGTGGTGGGGAAAGTCAACGTATTAACCTTGCCACTTCTTTGGGAAGCTCGCTTGTCGGCTCTATGTATATTCTTGATGAACCTTCGATAGGTCTCCACTCCCGTGATACTGAGCAGCTGATAGGCGTACTCAAGCGTCTGCGTGACCTTGGAAATACTGTTATCGTCGTTGAGCATGATGAGGAAATTATCCGTTCTGCTGACTATATCATCGACATAGGTCCTGAGGCAGGAAGACTCGGTGGTGAGGTGGTTTTCGAAGGGGATTTTGAGAAGATGGGGAAAATCAAGAAGCTGAGCGAGTGTCGCTCGCTTACGGCACGATACCTGCTTGGAGACATGAGTATAGAAGTGCCCAAGTCGCGTCGTCCCTGGCGTGACCGTTTAGAGCTGCGTGGTGTCTACTGCAACAACTTGAAACGCATCGATGTGGACATTCCTCTTGGCATCTTCACTGTGGTTACTGGTGTTTCGGGTTCGGGCAAGACGAGCCTTGTGAAGCATGTGCTTTATGACGTACTGCAGAGGCGTTTTGATGGTAGCGACGGCTATGTGGGTAAATGCCATTCGGTTGGTGGCGACATCAACCGAATAGGTGGAGTTGAACTCGTTGACCAAAACCCTATAGGACGTTCTACCCGCAGCAATCCAGCTACATATATGAAGGCTTGGGATGAGGTACGCCAGTTATATGCGATGCAGCCGTTGTCCAAATCGCGTGGATATAAGTCCGGATATTTCTCCTTCAATGTCGAGGGAGGCCGTTGCGAAACCTGTCAAGGTGAGGGTTATGTGACTATAGGGATGCAATTCATGGCCGATGTCCATTTGGTTTGCGAGGAATGTCATGGAACCCGATTCCAAAGCGACACTCTCGAGGTTATGTATCATGGTAAGAATGTAAGCGATGTACTGGATATGACTGTCGACCAAGCTATTGAATTCTTCAATCCTGACAAAGCGGAGGATCCCTATAAACTTGTTTGCCGACAGATTGAGAATCGTTTGCAGCCGCTCCAAGATGTTGGTTTGGGCTATCTGAAATTGGGTCAGAGCTCAAGCTCTTTGAGTGGCGGTGAGGCGCAGCGCATCAAACTGGCGTCGTTCCTTACTGGAAATGCTAGCTCCACACCAAGGCTCTTCATTTTCGACGAGCCATCAACAGGTCTTCATTTTCATGATATCAAGAGATTGCTTAAATCGTTTGCAACATTGGTGGCAAACGGTCATAGCATCGTCGTCATAGAGCATCATCCCGACATCATAAAGCAGGCAGACTGGATTATTGATATGGGGCCCGAGGGTGGCAACGAGGGTGGCAAGGTGGTCTTTGCAGGCACCACCGAAGACCTTTTGAAATGCAAGGAATCATACACAGCTAAATATATTAAATTGTGAGCAACTGTCAACAATCAATAGTCAACAATTATATTAAACGAATCCGCCGTTCGGCTAATATCGGGCTTTATGGCTCTTTGCTGATATGCATCTTCGTTGTTGCTGAGCATTATCTCGACCAATATGTGTGGGTTCGCGAAATTACCACCAACGATTATACACGCCGTCTCTTTGTTATCGTAGCTCTTGTTCTTGCTGTAGGGACGATTGCCTATTCGCTATTCACGATGCGAAAGAAAGCTCCCAAGTTGAGGCAAACTGATGGTGTGGACCAAAAGTTGCAAGGTTATGCCAAGATTGTCAGTAGTGTTTGCTATCTATCACTTTTTGTTGTGTTTCTTGTTGGTGCTGTAATTGTCATCACGCATGAGAATGTTTTGATAATGCTCCTCATGCTGCTATTTGTAAGCCTTGTGCTCAACTATCCCAATATGTACAAAATAAAGGCTGACACGGGACTAAATGATGATGAGATGAAAGAAATCTTTGGTGAGAAATATTTGGGATGATGGAAAAGATTTGTGCCATAAGTACACCTGCTGGTGTCGGAGGAATAGCTGTGTTGAGGCTTTCGGGTGAGGGTGTTAAAGAATTTGTCGAGAAGTTCTTGGTTCGTCAAAGCGATTCTCGAAAAGTCTCTTTGCGGGCTCGTATGGCGACGTTTTGCACTCTTAGCGACGGTGAGGATTTAATAGATGAGGTTGTTGCAACCTACTTCCAAGCACCTCATTCTTATACTGGTGAGGATGTCGTTGAGATTAGTTGTCACGGCTCACTCTATGTGCAACAACGTTTGCTCCAGCTTTTTATCGACAATGGCGCTCGGTTAGCAGAGCCTGGTGAGTTTACCATGAGGGCATTCCTTAACGGTCGCATGGACCTTTCGCAGGCTGAGGCAGTTGCCGACCTTATAGATTCTCGTTCGGAGTCGGCACATCGGTTGGCCATCAGCCAGATGCGTGGCGGCTATGCCAAAGAACTCGAAACCTTGCGTCAGCAGCTTATCGACACGGCGGCCCTCCTTGAATTGGAGCTGGACTTCAGTGATGAGGATATCGAGTTTGTTTCTCGCGACCGTGTTTCCAGCATGATAGCTGACCTTAAAACCCGTGTGACTCGACTTATTGAATCCTTCCAGACGGGAAATGCTATAAAACGTGGTATTCCAGTGGCTATTGTTGGCCGTCCCAATGTTGGCAAGTCCACTTTGCTTAATGCATTGCTTGGTGAGGAGAGGGCTATAGTTAGCGATATTCCTGGCACCACACGCGACACAATAGAGGAAACTATCGAAATAGAGGGATTCACTTTCCGCTTTATCGATACAGCAGGTTTACGCCGCAGTGATGATGCCATTGAGATGATGGGTGTGGAACGTTCAAAAGAGGCTGTGAAACGTGCCAACATTGTGCTTTATGTTGTTGATGGCGACGATTGTGATGTTGAGATTGAAGATGTCACAAATATTCTAAACGCAGATACCCAAAGTCTGATAGTGGTGAGAAACAAAGTGGATAGTCGTCCCACAACAGCTCAACATGGAATAAATATATCACATCCGCAGAATCTCAATGTCGCAATGCTGTCTGCAAAGACAGGCATAGGTCTTTCTGAGTTGAAAAAGAAGATGGTGGATTCTGTTCGGGAACATATTGACGAACAAGGAGATGTGCTGCTTACCAACGCACGTCATTATGAGTCATTGTGCCGTGTCCTGTCAGCACTTGTAGAGGTGCAAAAGGGATTAGAGACAGCTCTTACTCCCGACCTTGTGGTCATCGACCTGCGCGACGCACTCTATCATCTTGGCACAATAACTGGAAATGTCTCCTCTGAGGAAGTCCTGGGTTCAATTTTTTCCCGCTTCTGCATCGGAAAGTGAAATACTCCGAATGACCACTATTGTCACACAAACTCCCAATAGTTTTCAGGGGTGACGACTTGCAACTGGACATTGGGATAATTGTCCGCAAAGGCTTTCGGTAGGCGTGTGTTGGCCCTTTTCCATTTGAACTCGTAGGCCGTCAGTTGCCCGTCCATCTCCTCTATCAGGTCAATCTCTTGCTGCTGTTGTGTCCGCCAGAAAAACATTTGGGCGTAGCTCTTTGTGTATGAGTTTCTTTTTATTCGCTCGCTGACCATTAGGTTCTCCCACAGTGCCCCCACATCGTTGCGTTGCTCCAGTGGGGCAAAGTTGGAGATAAGTGCGTTTCGTATGCCATTGTCGTAGAAGTATATCTTTTTCCCTTTCTTTATCTCGCTTCGCAGGTTTCGGCTGAAAGAGGGCAGGCGAAACAAGACATAGCACTTCTCCAGCAGGTCGATGTAGTTTTCCACGGTGGCTTTGTCAACACCGACGAGGTTCGACAATTCGTTGTAT
>CADBOG010000109.1 GCA_902796265.1 uncultured Bacteroidota bacterium | reverse complement strand
TCCAAGTATTGCTCGTCCAGCATGGAGGCAAAAACTACCGCTGTTCGAATGTGAGTATCAATGGTACCACACTCACGTTCTCCATCAACGGCGATATCGCTATCGGATTGTACTCGCTCGAAATAATCGTCACCCGTGCCGACAACAAGCGACTTCGCAGCCTCCAGAAAAACAAGATTGAAATTGTCTTTTCCAACGAAGAAGCAGGCATCCCTGATGACGACGAATTCCAGACACACACCATCATGCTCGGTGGTTCAATTCTGATGATCGTGAACGGAGCCGAATTCCAATGGGACGACACACCACGCATCGGTAGCGGTGCAGCTGTCACCTCCGACGGCATAGCACAAGCACTCAACGCCCTCGCTGAGTCCGTTTCCGAATCATCCTCCACAGCTTCATCTGTCATCAACCTGAACAACCTCCTTTCCTCTACCAATACCTACACACTCACAACTGCCATCGAAGCCCTCGCCGCATACGAGTCCTCCACGGGCAAGACCTACCGCAAGAGCGGACTTGTCCTCACCTACAAGACCGATGCCGACACATGGGAGAGCAAGCAGTTCCAAGGTGCCGTGGCCGACTTCACCGACGAAACCCTTTGGACCGACTTCGGCAGCGGTAAGGTGGAGGTGGATGATGAACTGGACACGGAGAGTGAGAATCCTGTGCAAAATAAAGTGGTGGCTGAAGCTATCGAACGGCTTAATGCGAAAGTATTCCCTTTCACCATCACGCTCAATGGGGGTGGCACCTACGAACTGGGGTCTTCGCAAAACGTCAATCTCTCATGGTCATACACCGATAACGGTATCACCTCGCAAAGCATCAATAACGACCCCGTGGCCAACGATGTGCGTTCGAAGTCCTTCAGCAATGTGTCGACCAACACCACCTACACACTTCGCGCCGTGTTTGGCGGAACGACATACAGCAAGAGTGTTTCAGCCAATTTCCAGCTGCGCAAGTATTATGGCACATCGGCCAAAGCCGTGCTTGAGAATGCCGATATCCTGCTGATGAGCACCGCATGGGCGACAGGCGTTGCACTCGCTGAAACGAACATGAACTGCGAAGGAGGAAAGTACATCTACTATATCATCCCTACAGCCATGGCACCTGCATCGCTCCCTGACTTCCGTGTCGGCGGTTTCGCCAACAGCGATTGGGAGGTGACGACTCAGGACGTGACGAATGCCAGTGGTCACACGGCAAACTACACTATATATCGTCTGCGCAACATCCAGACAGGCAATCCAATCACCCTCCAAGTAAAATAAATATTTTCTCCGTAAGTAGCGGTCCCGCCGCTGCAAAAACAAAAACAAGATACTATGGCAAAGATACAAGGAACGAATGTTGCAGCACCACTTGCTCCATTCACTACAGATGACCAATTCCCTACCCACGATGCCTTCTATGGCAAGGGAGGACAACGAGAAGTGGCAACCATCGCAGAGCGCGATGCCATTCCATCAGCACGACTCACCGAAGGTTGCACCTGCTATGTGGCAGCCGACGAAAAAACCTACCGATGGAAGAACAACACATGGGTTGATGACACGCCACAAGCCGGATCAGACGGAAAGTCAGCCTACCAACTTTATTGTGATAATGTTCCCGAAGGCGAAGAGCCTATGTCAGAATCGGATTGGCTGGATTCTTTGCATGGCGAGGACGGACAATCTGGTGACGATGGAAAGTCCGCTTATCAAGTGTATCTCGACACCGTGCCTGAAGGTGAGACACCCATGACGAAAGCGCAGTGGCTTGCGTCGTTGAAAGGTCCGCAGGGTGATCAGGGAAATACTGTCATCATCGAAAACGAACAGACTTATCAGCTGTTTGGAACCACGGGTCAGAGCGATGAAGGTGCCATGACACAGAAGGCGGTGACGAATTTGGTTGAAGGTGTGTCTGCGTCAATTAGTGAGTTGGCAGAAGATGTAGAAGATATGAAAGGAAAGTTCGACAATTTCTCAGCCGAGAATCTTCACAATCTGACGTTGAGTTTTAATAATAGTTATCTTGCCTATAATTCGACAAATTTGCAACTGAAAGCTAATCATGTTTACAGGTTTAGGGTTTCCATGGAAACTACTAATACTGCCGACATACCATTCTATCTTCGCAAAGTTTATAATGATAACAACAACAGTACAGCGATAAGAGACAGAGATACAAACCAACAACTTACAATTAGTGCAGGACAAACTTCAGCGGAGGTTGTTTTTGTTCCAACGGTTGAAACACATCAGTTTCTCGCAGCATGGAATAGAAACAATGCAAACTTGACAAAAACTATCAGTGCAGAGATTGATGAACTGTTCTCATTGGAAGATTTACTTAGTGGAATTAAGCAGGAATCTGAAAGTGTAAAACAGGATACAGACGAGATAAAAGAGACATTAAACCGTTTCTCGATAGAACCATTCCGCACTTTTTCATTCAGTTCCGGAGGTACTACTGCGTACTACGCAACTTCATTAGGTCTTAAAGTAGGCAGAACATACAAAATATCTGTATCTATTGGCAGCGCACATACAAGAGACATTAGGTTTTATCTCAGACAAGTAGCCACAACTGATCAGCCAAACCAGAGAATCGCAGATAAAGACACAGGTGCTTTTCTTGACATTCCACTTGGTGCATTATCGTCAAACGTAGTCTATTTTACACCAAACCCAGACAAGAATTACCAGTATCTTGCATTGTGGTGTGTTGACAATGTAGCCTTTACAGGTACTGTCAATGTTGTCATTGAAGAAGTCCTTTCATTGGAAAACTACATAGATAATGTTAAGGATATTGCGGAAGATGCGAACATGGATGTGTTTGTGTCACAGTCGGAAATGATACAGGGATTATGTATAAATGCCAACGAGAATAACACACAGTATGCACAATATGGTGAGACATTTGTAAGTTCTGAAAATTATTTTGTTACGGGGTTTGTTAATATTAAAGGTGCCAACAGACTTATTGTAAAGACAGCATATTGTCCTGCAACCTATGGTGGAAAGGGTATCTGCGGATGTGTTTTGTATGACAGTTCCAAACAACCTTTGACAGGTTACGGTTTTTTTATTACAGGACAAGGCAGTAATACAGGAACTACCACTTTTGAAATAGAGGTGCCTGATGATGCTGTGTATATCAGAAACACAACATGGTTTAAAACAGATGCTGGAATCACGGCTTTCTTTGACAAGGGGTATGCGGTAAATGCTGCATTGGAAGAAAAGCTAAATGACGAAGAAAGCAAGCCTGATGTCGTACAACGCAATGCGGAGGCTATTGAGGCTATTTATGCTGCGAAGAAATGCACTAAGCCGACTATAAATTATAGTAATCCTAATCACATGAGGAATTTTTGCCTTGCTCATATCACGGATATTCATTGTGACACGACAAGGTATGAGAATTTCAGAAAGTTTGTTGATAGTGTTGATGGTATCAATGCAGCGGTGAATACGGGTGACTTGACTATAGATGGTTCAGAGGCACAATTTAATACGATTGTAAATGTTGATGGTACAAAAGATGTGATGCTGTGTGTTGGAAACCACGACAAAAATGCTGATTCTGCTACTACGGTCATACCTAATGCAACAGTATATACTCGTATGAAGCAGACTACACCGACAAGTGGACTTTACTACTACAAGGACTTCACTGAGAATGAACCTGTAAAGAATACACTTGCATACAAGGTAAGAGTGATTGTGTTGAACCAATATGATGCTGATGGGGTAAGTGGCACGGCCATCAACGCATATACCACATACTCCCAAGCACAGATAGATTGGTTTATCAATACTTTGCAGAATGCCGCAAGTAATGGGTATGCCGTAATGGTATGTATGCACACAAGTGACAGGAATATGGGGCGTGCTAAGAATGATGGAAAATTCTATGATAGGATGTATGATGTTTCAGCAGCTGCTGGAAATGGACCAGACCCTATCATTGAGGATATCATCAATGTTTTCAGACATGGCGGAACTCTGAATAAGTCCTATACATGGAGTTCGATTGGTACTGTGAGTGTAAATGTTACTTTCAGCACGACGGGGACATTTGTTGCTTATGTCACAGGCCATTTACATAGGGATGTTATCGCATATTCAAAGAACTATCCAGACCAACTTTATCTTGGAGGTAACTGTGGTAACTGCTATGCAACACAAGCTGGCAGGCCATACGGTACAGAGATGTCTGCTTTGCCACGACAAGTGGGTGAGAAGAGCGAGGACTGCTTCAATGTGTATGGCATCAACCTTGAGGAAAAGACTGTGAGGGTTGTGAGAGTTGGCGCAAGCATCAACGACCACATGGAGAGGGTGGATTATGCTATCTATGACTTTGAGCCTTCGACAAGCAGCGGTGAATAATAACGAAGGGCAGGGGTGATGAGCCTCTGCCAACAATAATGATAGAGGGCAGAGGTTGTGAATCTCTGCCCTTGCTTTTCCATCGAAGCGAAACTGCGAGGAACGGTGGTGACTTAGTTGCCGAGTATTTTGTTGACGATGGAGACGACGTCGGAGATGGCAAGTGTGCCGTCGGTGTTCATGTCGCCTGTCTCGGAGGTGAAGGTGACTATCATCTGCGAGTTTGCAGGGATGGTGCAGGTAAGAATGTTGTTCTCGACGTTGACGGTGATGTCGAGTCCGTTGAGGATGACTTGGTCAAGCTTGCAGCCTGATTTAGGTGTGAAGGTGAAGGTATTGTCGGTGCCTTCGTTGATGCTGGCAGCTGAGATTTTGTTGGTGATGGTTGGTAAGCTGTTGATGGAGACGGAGCCTTTCTTGTCGCAAGAGATGAGG
>CADBOG010000108.1 GCA_902796265.1 uncultured Bacteroidota bacterium | reverse complement strand
TTGTTTGTCGGGGCGAGAAGACTCGAACTTCCGACCCCTTGCACCCCATGCAAGTGCGCTAGCCAACTGCGCCACGCCCCGAACAAATGTCATCTGAGTTATTGTTTTTGGCTTCAAAAAAACCGCTTTTCTTTCCTCAAATGCGATTGCAAAAGTACTAACTTTTTAGATACTGACCAAATTTTTTTTCAAAAATTTTCATTTTATCAATCCTAAAACACCATAACTACCTAATTAGCAGTACTGTTCCTCGTTCAATAATTTGATCAAATGGTGAGGTAATTTTGTGGCAAGAGATGATAAAACTGTATACTCCTTGAGGGCATTTTTTACCATTTTGGGCATTTCCGTTCCATGGTTTTTCGGGGTCGTACGACTCGAATACCAACTGTCCTCGGCGGTCATAAATAAGGATATGGTAACGTTGGATATCGTTCACCTTGACATCGAAGGTGCGGTTGGTGCTCTCCTCGGGGGTGAAGGCATTGGGAGCCCAGATGGTTGTGTGGTCAACATAGACGGTCACCGTCGTAGTGTCGAAACACTGGTAGGGGTTGTATGCCCACAGGCGTACCGTTACTGAGTCGACATCGCCAGGAACCATGTAGCGTACTCGCTGCTCGGTGCTCGTCTCGCCATAGGGAAGCTCCCATACGCGTGTGGTGGCATTTTGGCTGAGGTCGATAAAGGTTGCCTCCATCTTGCCCAACGAAACTGTCACGGGGTCAACCTCGCCAATGGCTTTTGGCATCGGCTCTACAGCAACAGATGTTGTGGCTGATGTGACACAGACACCCGTGCTTGCTGTCAGCGTATAGGTGGTAGAAACCGACGGCAGCACCATGATGTGAGAGTTCAATTCCTGACCGCCAAGCGACGGATCGGCTGGCTGTGCCGACCATGTGAAACGCTCGGCAACGGTCTCCACAACAAGCTCTGCCATCTCGCCTCCACATACGCCAGTAGGCTCGGAGAGTTTTATGATTGGCATCGTGTCGACTATAATCTTAATCGTGTCGTGACCATAGCACTCGGCTCCGTTGGTGAGGCCATATACATGGAATACCGTAGTCGTATCGGGACGCACAGTATAGGTGTTCGCGGCGGCAAAGTTCGAATCGCCTATCCATGAGAACTGAGCCGCACCTGTTGCCGTGAGCGTCGTCGATGATCCCTGGCAGATTCTATCCTGCGATGCCGTGACATGAATCTCAGGCAGCGGCACAACATTCACCACCATCGAGTCGAGGTCCTCCCACCATTGGTCATTCCACCTCATATATGAGTGGCAGTAATACCAGGTTCGCTCATGAGGAGTGACAGCCACCACCGAATCACGCAACTCGAAGATATTGCCGCCTGTGGTATACCAGACGCAGCTGTCAGCACCATGTGCATAGAGCCGCACGGTATCCTGGTCGCAAATAATAGTATCTGTGATACGCAGCACGCTGAGACGGTCGGTTCCGTAGGGGGCACGCAGGATGTAGTTGAAGTCCATCCTTCGGCCAATAAGGACTGTATCTGTAGAGATATTGCTACAGAAATCCTCCACAATCAACACCCATCGCGTGTCGGGAGCAGTTGGAACGAGCGTCGAATCGCCCGTACGCACTTGGTCGGTGCTAAGATTTTTCCATGTCACGGTGCGGTTTGGCATGCCGCCTTCTATGTGGGCTCTCAGCATCACGTTTGTCGTTGTGTTGATAATCGAGTCATGTCGTATGGTGGCCACTAGTGGATCTGTATCAATGATATTAAATGACACCGAGTCGGAATTCAAGCAACCGTCCGAAGGCGAGAAGCGGAACTTGGCCGTCTCAACACCCTCAACTTGGCCGTCCATAGTGGGATCCAGCGTCAGAATAATCTCTGTCTGGCCAGCGGGGAAGGCTATCACGGGGTTAATCATCGTGAAGTCGACACCGTTTGTGGCGGTACCGGTATACTCCATGCCCACCGTTGTGGCCTGATACTTTGCTTGCGGACGGTGCAGACGCACAGTAGCGACGCAACCCTCATACAGGTCTTCAGGGGCCTGCTCATTGGCTGCATTGGTGAACTCAAATTCTATTGCATTCGATGAAAGGCTGTTGGCCTCAAGGAACACTGCCGAAGGCAAAAGAGCGTCTGAAACATTGGCAATAGCCATCTTCAGATGGTATGTCTGGCATGGAATGACACGTGCCTCAGCGGTAAGCACAGTCGTGAATCCGTCCATGTGTTTCACATGAGCCTGTGAGCGGTTGTCGACAAAATATTGGGTATTTGTCAAGATACATGGTGTATTAGAACCATGCAACTCACCACCATTAACGGTGCTGATGGTGATGGGGGTTTCCGTATTGGGGACACGGGCAATATTCAATTTGTTGTACACACCGCCGGCAGGATTCACACCACTAAGGAAGAAGGCGAAGACATCATTGTAAATATCACACTCATATCCATAATATTCTTCCGAAGCAAAAACATAGCGGAATCTAACCGAGTCGGCGCGAGGCACAAAGTCAAACTCCAGCACCATGCAGTTATTGACTGCCATACCTACAATTGCATATAGGTCGGCATCCGTCGAGAGTGTACTGTTGTTGGTTGAGGTGCCTCCTGTTGTGTTGATATACGACATGGCACTGGCCGAAAGACATATACCCGACTGCAAGCCCAAGTTTGTTGGGCTGTTGCCTGTAGAGAAGATGCCCACGCCCGTCTGGCCACCAATGACTCCTGAGCTGCCGTTAAGCTGCACATTCATAATCTCCACACCTTCTCCAAGCATGATGTTCCTCACAAGCGAGTCGGCATTCCATGTAGGATGACTCGAAAGTGTCTGTATCTGCAGCTGACCTTTAGCGACCGGCATTGCCAAAAAAGCCAATGCAATAAGTATAAAATGTATTTTCTTCATAATGTTTTTTAATTCGCAATTATGTAATTCGCTTTTTTTACCATATATATAGACGTAAAAAAACGAATTTTGTTGCGTAAGCCCTTATTTTTTTTTTGAAAAAGGCAGAAAAAAATGTTTAGGCAACCTCTAAGAATTGCTTACACACCTTTATCGCTCAAAGTTTCCGCAGCACGAAACATACCGTCAACGACGACTGGACAACTGGCGACACCACCTTATGGTCGCCCGAATCGGTAGGCATTGTCGATTTGTTTTTCAGCTCCATAGGGATAGTTGTTGATGTTGCGATAACCTTCTCCGACACCCCTTTCGAGACAAGGTATTCAGTCAGCGACCGCAGCCGGCTGGCATTCAGCAACGAACAAAAGGGTATATCGGCACTAAGGTTATAGGTCGAGTAAATGCTGACGCCAATCGACGGATTCTGAACAAGAAAGAGGGCTATTCTGTCAACAAAAGCACGACCCAAAGGCGAGAGTTCGCTGCTCACCGACGAGCTGAAAAGCATAGGATAATACATCTTCGAGTCGAGCGTGAGTGCCAACAGTCGCACATCGTTGCCAATCTCGGCATAAAGCTGCTCTTCGTTCTTTCTCTCTGGTGTCAGCTTCTGCGTCTCTACAAAATGATCCTCTGCATAGTACGATATATCATACTGAACGCCCGGCTTCAGAAAGAGACAATACGTGCCATTCTCGCCTGCCATAACAGTATCGTATACAAGCCCTGCACCTGCCTGCGGCGAATAGCCTGCCACAGCGTATGCCTTCCCCACCCTATCGTACAGCGACGAGGCAATCACGCCCTTGAGGCATACGCAATCCAGTCGGCCGCGATAGTGGCACAATGTCTCGCTGCTGTCTGCCGCACGACGGAGCCACCATCCCGATGACAAGTCGGCTGAAGGTATTAGAGCCAAGTCGTCGTCTGGCGTGCAGAATGGTTCCTCAAGGCTGAATGCCGGACATCTGCCTATGGGGTACATGACAACCGTATCGCCTTGCGTAAGAGCAACCAATCGCGCCGCATAAAGGTCGAAACCGCCTCGGGTGTCGTCTCGGCCATTGGATGCGAACAAGAGGAAGTCGCCGTGGATAGCGGGCATCACCTCGTCGCCTCCCGAATTGAGCAGATGCCCCAAATTCTGCGGCGAGAGCCATTCCTGTCCGTTGCGAAGCGAGAACCACAGGTCGGTGCCGCCAAAACCCATCGGCGAATCGGAGACAAAGACCATCGCCTTGCCGTCGGAGGTGAAGACGGGATGCGATACCGACGACGAAAGGCCGGCAAGCTTTACCTTGCGGGTAGTGTACTTCCCGGGTTTCTTCTCGTAGTAGACATATAGCTGCGAACGGCCTTTCGAGTCATTCTTTGTGTAATAGATGCTACCCGTGAAGGGGTCGCGGACAGCGTATGTCAGCTCTGGGTCAATGGCGAAAAGCAACGTGTCGGCAAGGGGCGACGACAGTTGAGGACTTGTGGCCCTCGAGGCAAGCAGCATCCCTTTCGATACAAAATGCAACGTGCTGTCGAAGAGCGACATGTCCGTAAGTCGCGACGGAAGTCGCAGCTTCAGGTCGTGAGCGGCAACGGCGTTGTTTCGCGGCTGCGAGGAGAGCTGAAACACTAATGCGACAAGGAACGATAGTATTGCAAAGCGCTTAAACATAGATTCTTCAAATAATTACAAGTGGTAATACTTGCGACATCTCTGTGATGTAGTGGAATGTGAGACCCTTAAGGTATTCTGACGAGATATCCTCCACGTCGCGGCGGTTGTCTTCGCATAGCACCAGGTCGGTGATGCCCGCACGTTTGGCAGCGAGTATCTTCTCTCTTATGCCACCAACGGGTGTAACTGAACCCCTAAGCGTGATCTCGCCTGTCATGGCAAAGTCGGCTCGGACCTCACGCCCCGTGAAGGCACTATACATGGCCGTGAACATAGTGATGCCTGCCGACGGGCCATCCTTTGGCGTGGCGCCCTCGGGGACATGGATATGGATATTGTGTGTCTCAAACATCTCTTGGTCAATACCAAGCTTCTCGGCGTTGGCTTTTATATATTCGTATGCCAGCGTGGCCGATTCTTTCATCACGTCACCGAGGTTGCCGGTCATGGTGAGGTTGCCCTTGCCCTTCGAGATAGATGCCTCGATAAAGAGTATCGTGCCGCCCACCTGTGTCCACGCAAGTCCTGTGACCACAGCCACGAGCGGTTCAGGACCGCGACGTTCCGACTGATGGATGGGCAATCCCAGGATAGAGCGTAGCTCCGTGGGCATAACCTTCTTGGAGGGATCCTCGTCAGATAGCGTCTTGACAGCACGGTTGCGGATAATCTTGGCAATCATCTTCTCAAGCTGGCGGACACCCGACTCGCGTGTGTAGTCCTCGATTATCTCTCGCAGCGTCTCCACGGGGAAGGTGAAGTCGCCACGCTTGAAACCATTCTCCTTAAGCTGGCGAGGAACTAGATACTGCTTGGCAATCTGCAGCTTCTCTTCCATAATATATCCTGGCACCTCGATAACCTCCATACGGTCAATGAGTGCCGGATGAACACTCGAGATGCTGTTGGCAGTAGCAATAAACAGCACACCCGATAGGTCGTAGTCGACATCGAGGTAGTTGTCGTGGAAAGCCATATTCTGTTCGGGGTCAAGGACTTCGAGCAAAGCTGCCATCGGGTCGCCCGAGATGTTGTTCGACTGCACCTTGTCGATTTCGTCAAGCACAAAGACGGGATTGCTCACCTTAGCCTTGAGCATACCCGAGATAATACGCCCGGGCATAGCGCCGACGTATGTGCGGCGATGGCCTCTGATTTCGGCCTCGTCATGCACACCACCCAACGCCACACGGACATATTCGCGGCCAAGTGCATCGGCGATAGACTTGCCAAGCGATGTCTTGCCCGTTCCGGGAGCACCCACAAGACAGAGCACGGGCGACTTGCGTTGGTCGGTAAGATTAAGGACAGCCATCATCTCTATGATGCGCTCCTTGACCTTCTCCAATCCGAAATGGTTGCTGTCGAGACGGCGGCGGGCGCGGTCAAGGTCGGTATTGAAGTTTCCACGTACATCCCACGGCAGGTCAAGCATAAGATTCAGATAGTTCAGCTGGACGCTGTAATCGGGCGAGGCCTGCGGCGTACGCTGAAGCTTGTCCATCTCCGTCTCGAAATGGCGAAGCACCTCCTGCGGCCAACGCATGGCACGTCCTTTCTCGCGCATGAACTTCATCTCCGCGTCGTTGTTGGCGCCGCCAAGTTCCTCCTGAATCACATGCATCTGCTGGTTGAGGAAATATTCGCGCTGCTGCTTATCCATCGTCACCTGCGTCTTCTGCTGTATCTCGTGACGCAGGTCCTCTATCGACTCCATATCCTTGATGTGGCGTATAAGGGCCAGCACACGCTCGTTGAAGGTTGCCATCTCCAGAAGCTGCTGCTTGAAGGTGACATCCATATCGATATGTGAGCAGATGAAATTGACAAGCATGCGGGGACCTTTAATCTCACGCATCGTCTTGATGGTAATATCATTAGGATTGACCGACTTGAGGAAAGCGGTATATTTGCGGACAAGTATTTTGATAGTTTCGCGTTCCTCGCGGGTAACGTCGGGCAGCATATCGGCCGTGAACGAGGGTTTCCTCTCGCCACGAAGGAAAGGCTTTGTGGAGACAATATCGCCAAGGACAAAAGTGCTGGAGCCACGCAGAATGCCTATAACGTCGTTGTTAGGCATCTCAATGACCTTGACCACCTGGGCGAGGCAACCCGTGTCGAAGAGGTCCGAACGTTCGGGAAGACCGGAGGTCTCGTTGCGTTGGGTCACCACACCGATAAAGACGTTCTTCTCGGCCACCTGGCGGAGAAGCTTCAGCGATGTGGGACGCGATACATTGATAGGCGTAATAGTACCCGGGAAGAGCACGTTGCCAGTCATAGGAAGAATCGGGATGACATCGGGGCAATCAGGTTCAATGTCGAAGAGGAAGTCCTCAATATTTGAGCCTTCAGTCATGGGGAGCACCTCTATCATGGCAGAGGAAACGCGGTCAGAATCCATCATCTCGTGGAAGAGTTCGTCGATATAATTGTTAGTCATTTAGAATGGTTTACATATTATTAATTACGTTTTTAACCGTCATCGGTCAAACACGTAAAGGTAATTAAGGATAAAAAGACAACATTTTTTTACGAAAAACAGCCAATTTTGTTTCGTGTCATCCACAAAAAAAAGCTCTTCCAAGAAGAGCTTTTTCCTAACATTTAACCTAAAACAAACTACTATTATGTACTATTTATTATTCTTGTTGTATCTCTTGTACTTGCTCATGAACTTATCAACGCGTCCAGCGGTGTCGACCAGTTTCAACTTGCCAGTGAAGTAAGGATGAGATGTGTTGGAGATCTCGAGCTTAACAACAGGATACTCGTTGCCGTCGGTATAAACGACAGTTTCCTTGGTATTGGCGCAGGATTTGGTGAGAATCATGTTATCATTGGACATGTCTTTGAAGACAACAAGTCTGTAGTTTGCGGGATGGATTCCTTTTTTCATTTTTTTGATGTTTTTGCCGTTTTAAACAGTGGTTTTATAAACGATTGGGTTAAAAAATTGATTACTTCACATTTTGATTTGAGTTTGCAAAAGTACACACTTTTTTGATTGTGACAAAACTTTTCGATAAAAAATATTTTCTACTTTTATAATTTCACTATCAATCAGCCCATTACATTCAAACAAAATATTTAAAACTGCTTTGAAACAATATTAAAATGTGCTTTGCGTTAATAGTGAAAAATGAAAAATCGACACTAAAATGAGCAAAAATAACGGCCTCTATAACGTTTTATGGATTGATGAGGATGCTGACTCGATGACTTTCAAGGAGATAGCAAGAAAATACAACATCAATGTGTATCAAACCCGTAGCTGGGAACGCGGCAAGATTGCTCTCGCCAACCGCTTCGAAAGCTATTCCGCCATAGTCCTCGACGGCAACTGCGTGATTAAGGATGGCGACGAACCTACGCCCGACTTCCTCTATCAAGCCGTAAGGGAGATGGAAAGCATCTTTGCACAGCACGAAGAACGCCTCCCGTGGTATGTGCTCTCTTCGGGTAGCGCTCCCGATTTCGAGAAGACCATACAACGTGTGAGCATGGGTGAACGTGCGGAGATGGAAGAGGAATGGGGTCGGCTCTTTTACCGCAAAGGTCAAGACCTTGACGATCTCTGTATCGCCATCAAGCATGCTGCTGCTCGACGAAAAGACAACAAGATCCGCACGATGTATGCCGATGTGTTCCGCACGATGGACTTCTACTTCACCCCCGACGCAAGACAAACAATGCTGGTGATTCTGAAAGCTCTGCATTTCCCAGAGGAAAGCAGGGACTTCGACCCCGTGCTGTACTATACCCAGCTGAGACGCATTCTCGAACATCTCTTCAGGGCTTGCAACAGACTTGGGATTCTCCCCGACGAGGTGCTGGGTCCTCGCGACAAAGTGAACCTAGCCAACTCTTCGCTCTACCTCTCGGGCAGAGAGGTCAACCTGGGTTCTCGCGTCGTCCGCTACAAACGCCCCGGACAATACATATTCCCTCCCGTCATTGCCCAAATCGTGAAGAGTATCTTGGTGGTGGCTAACAAGAACTCTCATACCGTGGAACTCGACACTCAGGGCAGGACGGTAATACAAGACTACTATAACTCGCTACATTCGAACAACTTCCTCTTCGGATATGCCCTGCATCTGTGCGACGTTATAATATGGTTCGGCAGATATGCCAGAAAGAACTACTCGAAGTAGGATATCTGACGGGTGATGACCTGATAGAGATAACCCTCTGACGGCGACACGTGATAGACGTAGGCCTGTGTCCAGTTGCCGTGGTCGTCATAATAATAGGTATAAAGGAATGCCTGACGGAGCGTCGTGAGATAGTAGGAGCACTTCTCGGCAAGGTGTCCGTCGGTATCGTAGCGGAACTTCTCGGTGCCACGATAGATTCCGTTCTCTCCCTCATTGTATGTGACAAAGGTGCGGTAACCGAAATTGTTGTAGGTATATAATGTCGACGCAACCTCTTTGTTGTCAACTCCAAAGGTGGTTACCTTGTCGAGCTGACCATCTTTGGAATAATAGTATATCGTGCTTTCCACCAACGAGTCGGAAGCATCAAACATCTCGGAGGTTATCGTCTGACCTTTCTTGTCATACTTGTAGGTCGTCTGCGACAGTAGCTCGGAGTAAGGCTCCTGAGTGCGGATATCCTTCACAAGGCGATCCTTGGCATCGTAAGCATACGAAACGATGATGACAGGGTTGCCAAGTGTGTCATAATATGTGTTTTGTGTATAATAGCCCTTCTCATTGTAGTTGTTGCGAACGGGCTGCCCCACTACCCTACCCTGTGGTGTGCGTACGGTGGTGAGAACGGATTTGACGGGACCCTTGAGGTGCGCCTCGTCTATATCTTTTACAAAATGTTGGGCGCTGGCGGAGAGTGTGATAGCCAGGATAGAGAGGAGAATGAGTGGGGTTTTCATGGTTTACGGTTTTATAAATAGATAAATGTCTCTGGTTTATTGTTGTGAACCGGCAAGTACGAGGACTATTTCCCCTTTGACTTCGCGTGATGAAAAGGACGACAGTATCTCGGCGAGCGTGCCTCGGACAGTCTCAGCATGTAGCTTCGAAATTTCGCGGCTGACGGAGGCCTGACGTTCGGGTCCTAACGTTTCTATGAGCTGCTCTAACAGTTTGACTAATCGGAAAGGACTTTCGTAGATTATCATGGTGCGCGACTCGCTGGCAAGACGTTGGATTGCTGTCTGACGGCCTTTCTTGTGCGGCAAAAAACCCTCGAACACAAATCGGTCGCACGGCAATCCGCTGTCGATGAGCGCCGGGACGAATGCTGTGGCCCCAGGAAGGCACTCTACTTTGACACCCGCCTTCACAGCCTCTCGGACAATAAGGAACCCTGGGTCGCTTATGCCTGGTGTACCTGCATCTGTGACTAAGGCTATGTCGATTCCCGTCGATAGTCGGTCTACTATACGCTCAACAACCTGATGCTCATTGAAGATATGGTAGGACTGAAGCGGGGTCTCGATGCCGTAATGCTGCATGAGTACTCGGCTCGTACGTGTGTCTTCTGCCAAGATGAGTCCGCAGGTTTTGAGAACCTCGACGGCACGGAATGTCATGTCGCCGAGGTTCCCTACGGGTGTTGGAACAAGATAGAGCATTACTCCTCCTCGAAGTCGTCGGGTATCTCCATATCGTGGTATACGTTGGTGACATCATCGTCCTCCTCAAGGATGTTGATGACCTTCATAACCTTGCGTATGGATTCCTCGTCAATGCTGCGGGTGGTGTTAGGAATGCGCTGGAGCTCAGCACTCTCACACTCTATACCCTTTGCCTCGAGCATCTTGACCATGCTGCCAAAATCCTCGTAAGCTGTGTAGAGGGTCAGGTAATCGTCGTCGACTTCCATTTCCTCAAGACCACCGTCGATGAGATCCATCTCGAGTTCCTCAACATTCATATCGGGTTTGCGAGGAATCACGAAAACGCCCTTGCGGGTGAAGAGGAAAGCAAGACTACCGTTGGTCTCAAGGGTACCGCCGAACTTGTTCATGATGGATTTGACGTTGGCGACAGTACGGTTGTTGTTGTCCGAAAGTGCCTCGATGAAAAGGGCGATGCCGTGATTGACGTGGCACTCGAAGGTGAGCTCCTGCATTGCAGCAGCATCCTTGTCATTAGCCTTGTTGATGGCACGCTGCAAGGTGTCCTTGGGCATATTGCAACCACGGGCATTCTGCACGAGGAGGCGGAGACGAGGGTTACTGTCGGGGTCGGGACCGCCTTCACGTACGGCGATGGAGACCTGTTTCAAGATGTTAGAATACTGTTTGGAGCGCTTGGCGTCAGCTGCACCTTTGGCTCTCTTGATTTTTGACCATTTATTATGTCCTGACATATATATAAAGTATTAAGTTTTTATTCAATCTATTAACTATCTTCGTGTCTATTTCATTATGAATCGCAAATATGTTATCGGCTTGCCTTGCGCGAGGAACATCGACTCATAAAAGGTCTGCACCGCCACAGCCATACCTCCATATCCGGAGGCATACAAATCGGGCGTAGCATACTCGACCGGATATCCACCTGCCGGAATGACCTCCTCAAGGGTGTAGTCATACAACTCACGCGAATCGGTTTTGAGGTTTATGGCCGAACCGGGCTTCAAGAAACGGCTATAGAGCGACAAGAAACGTTGGGAAGTGAGTCGTTTGTTGGGCTTCTTCGGCTGAGGGTCGGGGAATGTAACCCATATCTCTGAAACCTCGCCAGGAGCAAAGAATCGGTCAATCAACTCGATGCGTGTCCTGATGAAGGCGACATTCGTCATCTTCTCCTCGTTGCTGGTCTTCGCACCACGCCAGAGGCGAGCCCCCTTGATGTCAACTCCAATATAGTTGCGTTCGGGCAATTGGCGTGCCATAGCAATAGTGTATTCGCCTTTGCCACAACCCAATTCGAGAACGATAGGGTTGTCGTTGCCGAAAAACTCATTCCACTTGCCGCGCAACTCAAACTCGTGCTCGGTAAGCTGCTCAAATGAGAGCTGGAAGAGATTCTTGAATGTCAGATTTTCGGCAAAACGCGCCAGTTTATGCTTGGCCATTAATGTGGATTATAGGGTCTATTGGTTTGATGTTAGTTCCTTTGTTTTCTGTATTGTTTTCAGTCGCACGAGGCTTTACCTCCTACCACTTCTTTATGCTGATATCGCCTTTGTACCACTCTTTTATGTGGTTGTAACGGGCTTCTATCTCGGTGCGGCTTGCTGCACTGCCCATACTGACGTAGTAGAGTCCATTGCGGTTGATGATATAGGCATCGCAACCTTTGGACTTGAGCTGACGGCAAAGCTTGTCGGCATTGGCCTTGTTGACAGAGAAACCTGCAATGACGTCAAATCCCTGCTTCGACTGGGTGGCGACATGCGAAGTAACCGCAGCCGGCTTATCAGCTTTGGGCTTTGCGGCAGCCTTGGGCTTGTCGGCTGTCGGTTCGGGGATAACCTCCTCGTCGGGAATCACCTGTGAGAGTAAATCTTCGAGGAACTCGCGGTCAAGAAGATCCGACTGGACACTAATCACCTGCTTGTGCATCTTACGGTACTTGAGCGATTCCATATTTGCCTCTCGCACATAATCTTTATATGGAAGAAGCATCTGCGGATGGTAATCCTCATCGGTAAGGAGCTCTGTGAGGGTAGTGTTCACATACTGATGCGTCTGTGCGAGGAATGCCTCCTCATACTTACTCATCTTGCGCTGTTTGAGGAAGTTGGTAAGATAGGGAGTGAGGTCGGAAACAACGCGCTCGCTTTCGGCAGCAATCTCATCTTGCGAGAACTTGAGGCCGTCGAGCGAGAATGTGAAGTCGTTGATATTGTCAAGAGCGGCACCTTTGTCATACTCCAAAGGAGACTTCAAATCAAGGATATAAGCATCCTCTTCTTGATTGACCGCCAGCTGTGGAATATACTGCGAGACCCATTGGCGGCAACGGCTATTGAGGAAATAGTGGTCGACAACAGCGAGGCATGCAAGTAATATAATAATGATAAGGAGAATCCACAGCAGAGCTTTCCAGAATCCACCTTTGTGTTTCTTGTGCTTTTTCTTGTAGTCCTCTTGGTACTTGTTCTCTTTATTTTTGTCTTTCTTATTCTCTTTCTTATCCCTTTTCTCTTTGTTATCCTTTTTCTCTTTGTTATCCTTTTTCTCTTTGTTGGAAGAGTTATCTATAGCATCGAGTTTGCTAAGAGTGTCGAGAGTCTCTTTATCGTTGTTTGAAGAAGGTGCAGAAATATGGTCGGGTTCCGGTTCCGGCTCGGGTTCAGAAATTGGCTCTGGCTCTGGCTCATGTTCCGGTTCAGGTTCAGGTATAGGTTCGGGTTCCGGCTCGGGCTCTGGCTCAGGTTCGTTAATAGGTTCCGGCTCCGGTTCGAGTTCGGGTTCAGTAATCGGCTCCGGTTCAGGTTCAGGCTCGGGTTCTGGTTTCGGTTCTGGCTCAGGTTCCGGCTCAGGAATCACTTCTTGAACGGGTGTCGATGACAAGAATGCAGAGCTTCGAGGAGTATTGGGGGAGTCAAAAATATCAAATGGACTATTACTTTCGTCGACCACAGAGGTCTTCACACCCTGAACAGGTGCAAAGTTGGATATTGCATCTTTTGTGGATTCGTCTGACTCAAACAGGCAGGTGCCGTCGCTCTTGGATAAAATACCCAAATCGCCCAAATGGCAGCTTCCTTCACTCTCTACCTTGGCGACGAGAGCATCGGTGTAATTTTTCCAAATCTGCGACGCCGTCGAGGTGGAGACACACTCCTTGTTGGCAAGGAACTGGATAAAGTCGCTGTCGGCAACGGGATCGTTTTGGATTGCAATGGTGCGGCGCGTGGGATAAAAGGTGGATGTTGCACGATCAAAGAAAGCGGGTATCTCCTGCTCTACAAGAACGCCAACGCCATTGATACTGACGGGTTTGCCAGTTTTAAGATATTCGACGAGATAGGAAGTAATGTTCATTGATGATTCGTGATTAAAGAATCTTTTTCTGTTTAAGCGTTATCAAAAGTATCTGACTTAACTATTTGAGTTTTAGCAGGTCCTCTGGAATGTCGATGGCTACCGACTCCTTCGTGGTTTCTCTCACAGTAATCCTGTAGCCATTCTCCATCCAGCGAAGCTGCTCTAGCGATTCGCATTTCTCAAGCGGTGTTTGTGGCAGCTGCACAACTTGCTGCAACACCTCACGACGGAATGCATATATACCTATATGTTTATAGTAGGAGCAGACGCGTTTGCGGAGCCACATCTCTTTGGCTATGCCTCGCATATAGGGAAGCGGCTGGCGGCTGAAATAGAGTGCGTCACCATTTGTGGCACAAACCACCTTGACGGTATTTGTCGAGTTGAGTTCTGCCAACGAGGTTATTTTCTTCTTAAGGGTCACAATTTGAGCGTTGGGGTCTTCAAATGCCTTGACGACCAATTTGATATGCTCAGCTGCAACCTTGGGTTCGTCACCCTGGATGTTGATGACAACATCATAGTCGTTTATATCGTCACCAATCTTCTGAATGGCCTCGCCGCAACGGTCGGTGCCGGTTTTATGAAGCTTGCTTGTCATAACAGCTTCGCCGCCAAAGGCCTGGACAGCATCTACTATACGCTTGTCCTCCGTAGCGACAACAACGCGGTCAACAAGACCTGTGCCTTTCACACCGTTCCAGACGTGCTCAATCATCGGTTTGTCATTGATCATGACAAGAGGTTTTCCAGGGAAGCGCGTGGAATTGAAGCGCGCAGGGATAATGCCAAGGATTTTCATGATTATGGTGATTTAAATTGTTAATAATGAATTTTCGTTTAATTAAGTTACGCCTACTTTAATCAGAAGAGCCCGTTAAATTCGGCGTCAATCATATTGATAACTGTTCCCAAATCCTCACGACTGTCGGCAAAATTCAGCTCGTCAATATTGATTCTCAAAACCTTGCCGCGGTCGTATGAGTCGAACCAATTATCGTAACGTTCGTTCAAGTTTGTCAAATAGTCGAGGCGTATAGAGCTCTCATACGAGCGTCCGCGCTTCTGTATCTGCTTGATGAGCGATGTCACCTCACCATGCAGGTAGATAAGCAAGTCGGGCGGGTCGATAAACGACTCCAACAACTCAAAGACAGCGATATAGTTATCATAGTCACGGCTATTCATCAGACCCATAGCTTGCAAGTTGGGAGCAAAAATATAGGCATCCTCGTAAAGCGTGCGGTCTTGCACAAAGTCAAGCCCCGTCTGCTTCATGTCCAGAAGCTGACGATAGCGTGTATGTAGGTAATAAATCTGCAAATTGAAGCTCCAACGACGCATATCCTCATAGAAACTATTGATATACGGGTTGTTATCCATGCTTTCAAGGAGCACCTCGTAGCCGTAGTGCTTAGCGAGCTTGTCTGTAAGCGTCGTTTTGCCAGAGCCGATATTTCCTGCTATTGCGATGTGCATGGAGAATAGAGTTAAGAGTTAAAAAGACAATCGTTAGTGGTTTTACTATATAGGTTTTTAACTATCCGAAAACCATCCAACTTCGGTTTAGAAGCTGAATAATAAACGGATAGAGCAAAGACACATTGATATTTTAAAAAGCAAATTTACATATTTATTTTAAAACTTGACCCAAATGCAAGGATTTTTTTTAGCAAACAGCAAAATTATCTACAATTATTACTCAGCAAGACGAATGCTCAACAAAGGCGTCGGAAAAGTTTTTCATGATAATATTTTGAAATCGGAAAAAATATGTAAATTTGCAACCGCAAAATAAACTAGAAGTTAAATATAAAACATTGTAGATAATGTCATTAATCAAATCCATTTCCGGCATCAGAGGCACCATTGGCGGATGTCCGGGCGAGGGTCTCAGCCCTATCGATGTTGTAAAATTCACTTCCGCATTTGCAACCTTCCTCCAAAGGCAACAACCCAATAAACGACTCACCATGGTTGTCGGACGCGACGCTCGTCTCTCCGGAGCCATGGTCGACCGCCTCGTGGTCGGCACCCTCATGGGTATGGGCATCGACGTCATTGAGACTGGTCTCAGCACCACCCCAACAACGGAAATGACCGTGATTGACAAGCATGCCGACGGTGGCATCATCATTACCGCCTCTCACAACCCCAAACACTGGAACGCCCTTAAGCTCCTCAACGCCAAAGGCGAATTTATCGATGCAGCTGAAGGCAACGAGGTACTGCGCCTGGCCGACAGCGATGAGGTTCGCTTTGCAGAGGTGGATGACCTCGGCACCGTTACTGAGGACTTCGACACTATCGACGCTCATATCAAACGCGTCCTCGCTCTCCCCCTGGTCGATACCGAAGCTATCTCTAAAGCCAACTTCCGCATTGCAGTTGACGCCGTCAATTCCACTGGTGGTATCGCCATTCCCCGTCTTCTCCGCGCCCTTGGCGTAAAAGAGGTTGTTGAACTCAACTGCGAGCCAACAGGCCATTTCGCCCACAACCCCGAGCCGCTACCGCAGAACCTCACAGAGATCGCCTCTGTGGTTCCCGCCAAGAAATGTGACCTCGGTATCGTTGTCGACCCCGATGTCGACCGTCTTGCTCTCGTATGTGAGACCGGCGACATGTTCGGTGAAGAATACACGCTTGTCTCTGTTGCCGAATACGTACTCCAGCACACTCCTGGCAACACCGTAAGCAATATGTCCTCCACTCGCGCCCTTCGCGATGTCACCGAAAGTATGGGACATAGCTACTCCGCCTCTGCTGTTGGCGAGGTCAACGTCACCACAATGATGAAACAAGTCAACGCCGTTATCGGTGGTGAAGGTAATGGAGGTGTCATCTATCCTGCTCTCCACTATGGTCGCGATGCTCTCGTTGGTGTTGCCCTCTTCCTCACCAATATGGCAAAACGCGGCCTCAAGGCTTCCGAACTCCGCGCCACATATCCCAACTACGTCATCTCCAAGAACCGCAAGGACCTCACTCCCGACATGGACGTCGACGCAATCCTCCGCAAGATGGCAGAAAAATACAAGAACGAGCGCGTCAGCACCATCGATGGTGTCAAGATTGATTTTGCTGACAGCTGGGCTCACCTCCGCAAATCCAACACCGAGCCCATCATCCGCATCTACTGCGAGGCTCACACCGCCGAGGAGGCCGACGCATTAGCCAAAAAAATCATCGTAGACATAGAAGGATTGATGTAATCCACAAAATTAAAAAATTGATGTAATCCTTAAATTTAAATAAAGTAAAAGAGGTCTTGGCATCGCCAAGACCTCTTTTTTTGCACCACCGGCAAGGACTCCTTTTCGGTATATATCTGCTTGTCTCATTGCTTTCTGGTGGCTGTTAATTCGTAATTGAACAAATCTAGTAGCTGATTTACCTTATCCATCCTTAGCGATGGCTTTCCTTGCTCCAGATTACGCACAAAACAAAGGCCGACTCCCGACTTCATGGCAAGATCCTCCTGTGTAAGGCCATACTCCTTTCGAAGTGCTTTCACTACTC
>CADBOG010000107.1 GCA_902796265.1 uncultured Bacteroidota bacterium | reverse complement strand
GCTAATTCAGCGCAAGCTATGGTGCAAGTTGCTTTCATCAGACTTATGCTTAACAGATTTATTGGTTAAAATCAAAACAGTTTCTAAGGATTTAAGTTTCAAGTTTCAAGTAATCGGGTACAAGATATATCTGACCGCACATGGTGATTTATACGTCGAACAAAAAACAATAATAGATTCAGTTTTTATCGGAAATAATTGTCTGAAATCACCTGATTCTATTATAAAAATTAACGTTCAAAATAATAACTTATGCAAAATAACGTTAAACAATCATATTTTATTGCAACTAATCAGAAAAAATATATGACAACACAGGATATTATTGAACAGGCATTCGAGAACCGTGATCTCCTCGCCAATCCCGAAGTGCGTGAAGCTATTTCAAAAGTCATCGACCAACTTGACAAGGGTCTAATCCGTGTAGCTGAACCAGTTGGTGACGCATGGCACGTCAATGAGTGGGTCAAGAAAGCTGTTCTTCTTTATTTCCCCATCTGCGGCATGGAGACAACTGAAGCTGGTCCTTTCGAGTACCATGACAAGATTCCTCTCAAGCATGACTACGCCTCTCAAGGTGTCCGTGTGGTGCCTCCTGCTGTTGCTCGCTATGGAGCCTACCTTGCAAAAGGGGTTGTGATGATGCCAAGCTACGTCAACATCGGTGCTTATGTCGATTGTGGAACTATGGTCGACACATGGGCAACTGTTGGCAGTTGCGCACAGATAGGCAAGAATGTACATCTCAGCGGTGGAGTAGGCATTGGAGGTGTCCTCGAACCAGTTCAGGCTGCTCCTGTCATTATTGAAGACCATTGCTTCATTGGTTCTCGTTGCATTGTTGTCGAAGGGGTACATCTCGGCTACGAGGTGGTGCTTGGTGCAGGAACTGTTATAACTGCTAGCACAAAAATCATCGATGTAACCCACAATGAACCACTCTATTATCAAGGATATGTACCTCCACGTAGTGTGGTGATACCAGGCAGCTATGTCAAGCACTTCCCCGCTGGCGATTATTCCGTCTCCTGCGCCCTCATCATCGGACAGAGAAAAGAAAGCACCGACAAAAAGACATCCCTCAATGCTGCCCTCCGCGACTTCGACGTACCAGTGTGATATTAGTTTTAATATGAATCTAAATATCTAAACTTTTGTAAACACGTATATCTGATTATTCAATAAATCATAACATCCGAATAGCTAATTATTCGAAAATCATATCATCCGAACATCTGAGTTTTAGAACAACCAAATATCTGATTGACCTAATCATTATGCGAAAATTCATATTCTTTTTCTCCGTTATTCTCCTCGCTTCATGTGTGAAACATGACGATTTTGCTATAACTGGCACAGTGGTTGATTATGAGATATGCAATGGCATCTCGGAAATGGGTTATGCCATCGAGATTTCAAGTCCCGACTCCATAGGCGGCGACTATACAACACGTACTGGCGACAACTACCATAATGTTGTTGTCGTATACGGTGCCGACCGCATCCTTAAAGAAAATGCCTATATTAACGCCCGAATCTACTGGGACAAAAACTACTCCAAGACCACCTGTTCACGCCACTACACCGACCGCGATGTCCCCGAAGCAGTCTTCACAAAAATTGACTAATCCCGATTCATAAATCAATCACAAAACTAACAGGAAGTCATTGTCTTTACAAATCGACTGACTCAATTGCATGCTCATCTGAAACAATAGGTTGAGCATCATCGTTAGGAGATTGTGAAAGTCGTATTATCAGCAATATCAGTATAAACGCAGCAAGGAATAGCATCAAGTATCCTTTGTTCTGCAGCTTCTTCCAAGTCGGATTGACGGTCCTCGGAGCCTCACCTTTGGCAAGCACTACATAATAGCGGCCTCCTTCGGATATTTTCTCCTCGACATGCATCTTGAATGGCGCTGTGAGAATGGTCTCCTGCACGGCTGCATTGAAGTCGGGAAGGGACACATTCTCGCATTTTTCCAATATGGCGAAATAGCGACGATGAATCCCCTCCCCCATCTTGCGACGGGCAAAAGCTCTATAGACAATCCCTAAAGGATTGTCATCTACCACGGCCTCTATATGATACCGTCTCAGCGAACCTTGCAAGATATCTTCCATATTCATTTTTCGATTTCCTCTTTTGCCACTTTCAAGGCGTTGTCCAATCCAGCAGCATTCTTGCCTCCTGCTGTGGCATATCCCGGCTGACCGCCACCACCGCCTTGTATCTCCTTGCCTGCAGCACGGATTATGTTGCCTGCATTCTTACCAGTAGCAACGCGGTTTTCACCAAAGCTTATCATCAGTTGAGGTTTATCGGCAACAACACTACCAAGCACCAGCGCCATATCAGGGAACTGACTTCTCAACTGCATGACTCCGTCTTTCAGCTGCATGATATCGCAATCCATCCTCTTTACAAGAACAGGATTCTTCGACAGCTCATCGGCCAAAGAACGACACATAGATGCAACCTTCTCTTTCTGGAATGCAGCAATTTGCTGTCTCAGTTCTGCTGCCTCGTCTTGCATACGCTGAATGGCAGCACCTAGGTCTTTAGGATTCTTAAGCAAACCTTTGGCATTTTCCAACTGATCCTGCATGTCGTCAACATAACGCATTGCGGCAGCACCAGTTACAGCCTCAATACGACGCATACCTGCTGCTATAGCACCTTCACTGACAATACGGAACAAACCAATATGACCAGTGTTGTCTGTATGTGTACCGCCACAGAACTCAACACTGTCGCCAAACTTCACAACGCGAACCTTCTCGCCATATTTCTCTCCAAACAGTGCCATTGCACCAAGTTTGCGAGCCTCGTCGATAGGCATAGCACGATGCTCCTCAAGAGCTATTGCATGCCAGATATCAATATTCACCTGTTTCTCGACCTCGCGAATCTCTTCCTTAGTGAGCTTTGCAAAATGTGAGAAGTCGAAACGCAACCTCTGGTCGTCAACACTCGATCCTTTCTGCTCAACATGTGTACCAAGCACATTACGCAAAGCCTTGTGCAACAAGTGTGTGGCAGAGTGGTTACACTGTATTGCAAACCTGCGGCATTTGTCGACCTCTGCCTTGAATGTAGCCTTGAGGTCGCTGGGCAACTTAGTGACAATATGCACAATTAGGTTGTTTTCCTTCTTAGTGTCAACAATAGGAATCACCTCATCGCCTGCACCAATGGTACCTAAGTCGCCAACCTGACCACCACCCTCTCCGTAGAATGGTGTGCGGTCGAAGACAAGCTGATAGAATTCGCGGTCTTTAGCTCTGACGTGACGATAACGCAATATCTTCACATCGCATGTCAGTTCATCATATCCCACAAACTCCTGTTCGCCTTTCTCAACCTCAACCCAGTCATCGCTTTCGGTCTTTGCAGCAGCACGCGAACGGTCTTTCTGTTCGGCAAGGCCTTTAGCGAAACCGTCCATATCAACTGTCCAGCCTTTCTCTGCAGCCATCAGTTGTGTCAAATCGATGGGGAAACCGTATGTATCAAAAAGTTCGAATGCAAAAGCTCCATCAATAACCTTGTCTACTTTAATCTTCTGCTCACAAGCCTCACATGATGTTTCACATTCAAGAGCCTTCTCAATATAATCTTCAAAGCGCTTAATACCACCCGTCAAAGTCTTCAGGAACGACTGCTCTTCCTCTAGTATAATCTTGCAAATCAAATCCTGTTGTTTCTTCAATTCGGGGAAATGGTCGCCCATCTGTGCCACCAGCGTGGGTACCAACGTATTGATAAAAGGTTCTTTGAATCCCAAGAAAGTATATCCATAACGTACCGCACGACGCAGGATTCGACGAATCACATAACCTGCTTTTGCGTTAGAAGGCAACTGCCCGTCAGCAATAGAAAAGCTTACTGCTCTCAAGTGGTCAGCACATACTCTCATAGCAACGTCGGCCTCCTCGTTCTTGCCGTATTCTAATCCTGCTTTCTTTGCAATAGCCTGAATCAGAGGTTGGAATACATCAGTATCATAGTTCGATTTCTTACCTTGCATAACCATACAAAGTCTCTCGAAACCCATACCGGTATCTATATGTTTGGCTTTCAACGGCTCCAAGGTGCCATTTGCCAAACGGTTATACTGCATAAAGACAAGATTCCATATCTCAATAACCAGAGGGTTGTCCTTATTTACAAGTTCAGCACCAGGCACTTTGGCCTTTTCTTCTTCGCTGCGAAGGTCTACATGAATCTCGCTGCAAGGACCGCAAGGACCTTGATCGCCCATTTCCCAGAAGTTGTCTTTCTTTGAGCCTTTCAAAATCCTCTCCTCAGCAATATGCTCTTTCCAGTACTCGTATGCCTCGCCATCCATTGCCAAGCCTTCCTTCTCGTCGCCACCAAACACAGTGACATACAGATTGTTCTTATCAATCTTCATTACCTCTGTCAGAAACTCCCAACCAAAGGCGATGGCTTCTTTCTTGAAGTAGTCGCCGAAGCTCCAGTTGCCCAGCATCTCAAACATTGTGTGGTGGTAGGTATCATGACCCACCTCTTCCAAATCATTATGTTTGCCGCTGACACGCAAGCATTTTTGCGAGTCACACACTCTTGCATACTGTGATGCACTGTTGCCTAAAAAAATGTCCTTAAACTGGTTCATGCCAGCATTGGTGAACATCAGAGTGGGGTCATTCTTGACTACCATAGGAGCAGAAGGAACAACATGGTGACCCTTGCTCTCAAAATACTTTAAAAAACTGGTTCTTATTTCGTTTGATGTCATAATCTAAAGTTATTAGTGAATTGTAATTAGATATTAGTGATTGGTGACTAATGAATGTCTATTGTCGTCTAGTGAATTGTATGAGTCAACCTTGAAACCTGAAACCTGAAACCTGAAACTTGAAACCTGAAACCTGAAACCTGAAACCTGAAACCTGAAACCTTATACCCTAAAACTCATCCCTCTCCACAAGCAATATCGCACTTTGTGGCACGATGAAATACTTTTCGCCATTGTATTTTATTTCAACCGCATTCTTCTGCATAAACAATGCCAAATCGCCAGGTCTTACCTGGAGTGGCAAGTACTTGGGTTCCTTGTCCTTAGGATTCCACGGCTCATCATTATCCACATTCGGCAATGCATATCCAGGACCACATTTTAGGATATAACCCGATTGGATGTCCTCCTTCTCTTGATATCCTGCAGGAAGGTACAATCCACTCTTCGTGCGCTGCGATGCAGTACCCTGCTGTATCAGCACTCTGTCGCCAACAACAATCAGTTTGTCCAGCGCTTTCCTTCTCGACGATGATTCTATATCTATCATTAATATGATTTATTATGTTTTATTTTTCAACCAATCCTTTGATTGATTTCATTTTACGCCTCATTCAACACACAAAATCAAATTGCAAATTTACAAAAAAATTCTATCATCATCGATAAACAAAAAAAAACATTTAAATTTGCACTTTTGAACAATAATTAATATTGTACACGAACTTATTAATTATAAGCAATTCACAACGTAAATCCTATATTCATAACTCATGAAAAGCAATAAAAAACTTTGGATTCATGCCCTTACCATCGTAATCATGTTCATTGTGGCATGTATTTACCTCTCCCCCGCCCTCAGCGGCAAAATCATACGCCAAGGCGATATTCAGAAGAGCGACGCCATGTCCTACACCCAGCGTATGGAAAAAGAACGCGCTGGACACATACCCAACTGGAACGAGTCGATGTTCAGTGGTATGCCTGGCTATCAGATAGTAAGCGATGCTCCTAAGTCGGTTTTCATGCCTCTGCGCAGCACTGTCATCATGCGCCATGTCGGTCTTGAGCGCAATATTGGTGTCATATTCCTATATCTTATTGCATTTTATGTAGCCATGTTGGCTTTCGGTGTCTCACCATGGATTGCACTCATCGGAGCCCTATCCTTCGGTCTCGCCAGCTACAACATCATTATCATCGAGGCTGGACACATCACCAAGGCTTGGGCAATGAGCATGATGGCTCCAATCCTCGCCGGACTCTTCCTCGTCTTCCGAACTGCCATCGACGACACACTTGAGAAACGGTCACGTATAACTCGTACCATCTGGGGATCTATACTCTTCACTCTTGCACTCATCTTACAGATAAGCTTTAACCATATACAGATAACATTCTATACTGCAATAGCTTGCATTATAATGGGTGTGGCCTATCTCATCTATGCTATAATCAAACACCGTTTTTCGCCTTTCGCCATCAACACAGGCATACTCCTCATTTGTGCCGCTCTTGCTTTCGGCTGCAACATCCGACTTCTCCTCGTCAACGAAGAATACGCTCGCTATACTATGCGTGGAGGCAACGAGCTGACTGTCACCCCTTCAGACCTATATGGTGAAAGTGATAGTAAAGCTCCAGAAAACACCCCTTCAGGACTCGATATTGATTATGCCTTCGCCTGGAGTTATGGCGTAGGCGAAACCTACACACTCCTCGTGCCTGGTGCTTTAGGTGGTGGCAGTGCTGAACCTATCAACACCGAAAGCTCTCAGTTCTATAAGACGTTCCGCTCTTCGCTTCCACAATACCAATATCCATGGGGAGACAGTGCACCTCTATATTGGGGTAACCAACCTTTCACTAGTGGCCCTGTCTATTTTGGTGCTATCATCATTCTTCTCTTCCTGCTGGGGCTAACTGTAGTAAAAGGTCCTGAGCGCTGGTGGCTACTCATAGCAACAATTCTTGCCATTCTCATGTCTTGGGGTCGCAATTTTATGCCCTTCAACGAATGGCTCTTTAACCACATGCCTCTCTACAACAAGTTCCGTACGCCAAGCATGAGCCTTGTACTTGCCAATGTCTGCATGGCAATCATGGCAGTACTTGCTCTCAAACATATCTTTTCCATTGGTGACAACGAAGAGGCTCGCAAGCGTCTCAACCGCAATCTTTATATTGTTACCGGTTCCCTCCTTGCCCTCATCGTCATCGTCCTCTTTGCCTCTCATAGTTTCCCCTACTCTGGTGCCTCCGACAGCCAGCTTCCACAAAACCTTGCCGATGCTGCCGCACAAGATCGTGCCGCACTACTCAAAGCCGACTCATGGCGCTCTATCATCTTCATACTCCTTGCCGCAGGTGCCATTTGGCTCTACAATAACCGCAAACTTAAGAATGCCGCAATCTCGATGTCCCTCGTAGGTCTTCTCATCGTCATCGACCTTTGGAGTGTCGATCGCCGCTACCTCGACAACGACAATTTCGTCGAAGAGAATTCCGTAGCCCTCCGCCGCAAACCTTACGACTTTGAAATTGACAAACAGGCAACTGCTTATGGCGACCATGACTACCGCGTACTCAACTTAGCGACAAACACCTTCAACGACTCCGAACCCAGTGCCTTCCACAACCAGATTGGTGGTTATAGTGCTGCAAAACTCAGCCGCTACCAGAACCTCATCGACTTCTACATCAGCCGTCACATCAATCCCCGCATCCTCAATATGCTCAACGCACGCTACATAGTCACTCAAGACGGCAACGTGCAGCGTAATCCCGATGCCCTTGGCAGCTGCTGGTTCGTGAACAATATTAAATCCGTTACCAACCCCAATGAGGAAATCCTTGCACTAAACGATATCAACCCTGCCACAACAGCTGTTATAAACACAACTGAATTCAATATTCAAAATACAGAATTCTCCAAAGACTCCTCTGCAACCATTGCTCTCGAGCCTCAGCGTATAGCCAGCGCTGACTATCGCAAGTATGTCTCCCACAGTTCTACCGACCAGTTGGCTGTCTTCAGCGAAATCCACTATGCTCCCGACTGGTTTGCCTATATCGACGGCAAACCCGCAGAATATCTACGTGCCAACTTCATCCTCCGCGCTATGCTTATCCCTGCCGGTGACCATGTCATCGAGTTCCGCAACGAAGCACCTCGCCTTCACCAGCTCGATACTGCCAACCTGATCATATCCATCGTCACGCTGCTTCTCATCTTGATGGCAATAGCATATATCGTGAAGACTAATAAAGGAAAACGCACACAAGCGTAATTCTTTATTACGCCCTCTGTTGTGGCCGTCCAATAGTAGTAAATGTGTAGGGATCCCCCCCCTATCGTAAGGAACTAAACAATTGGTTCCACTGTTTTGTGATGTTCTCTGTACTGAACTTATCGATAAAAGTCAAACCCTGCTGTGCAAGATTGCGTCGCAGATCCGCATCAGCCATCAGAAGCTGTAATCGGTCAGCGTATGCACGACGGTCTTTGTCTTCGATAATGTATCCGTTGTGGCCATCAACTATTATGTCATGCAGCGATGCAAAAGTGTCATAGGCCAGCGGTACGGCGGCTGACTGCAAAGCTTCAGTGATTACAAGTCCAAAGCCCTCAAAGGCCGATGTCATCATATAAAGCGATGCAGATCGATAGAAGGGACGTGATTCCGTCTTTCCCTCAAAGCTTACGTTGTGTAATTTGAGCCGTTTGACAAGTTTGTGGTAGTAACCCTCATCGGGGCCGTAGCCGACAACACGCAGTTTCCAGTCGGGGAAACGCCCTTCTTCCTCAACCATCTTCCAAATGTGTATGGCTTCAGAAAGCCGTTTATGCTTGTCATCGAATCTTCCCACCCAAAGCACTTCGTTACGTTTCTCTTCGTCGTACTGTTCTATAGGAAAACGGTCGGTAAATGTGAGCGCGTTGCTGATAGCACAGAACTTATCATCCACGGGAACTCCCGCACAACGGGCGTAACCTGGTATAAATCCTTCTGTTAACAGAACCACTTTGTCGGCAGCATTGTAGGCAGGAAGGTACTTGCCATGCATCTGCTTGTTTATCAATGGACGAAGTATAGTTTGAAAAGTCTGAAATGCTAGATATTTAAGATTGTACACAACATCCTGTCCATGCATGATGCGGTAGCACAGCACATCCATTGACATCTTGGTGTACTCAAACCCAGGCATGTTATGGAATACAAAAATCATCTTGCATCCAGCCACGCTGGCAACAGCATCATGAATCTGCCCTACAATGGCATTGACGGCGGCATCCGAGCCTTGTGCAATCACCACCTCTATGCCGTTCTCTCGAATAAAGTCAGCTAGCATCTCGGTTTCGCGACCAGATTCAAGAAGCAGTTCTTTTTCAAAGGGAGTAGTTATATTGTCAAGCCTTTGTGTGAATGCCGAAAAACAGCGGTGTCCATGCAATTCTGCAAACCCTACAGCGAGCACATACGTGATACGCTCTATCCCACCAATAATAGGATTGACATTCTTGTTGGTAATAAAAAGTATATTCATTAGTCGAAAAAGGTAATATTATCCAAATGAACTGCCCGTTTATCGACAGGTGGCAGCTGCATGTAGTCGCCATACATTATTCGAAGACTGGCATCAACATCTTTAGGGAAAGGAAGCATCACACCTTCAAACGGCAATCTTTGCAGCGGAATCGTTTGACTGATGTGACGAGTACGATTATGTACTGGCACGCTGCCAACGCCGTATGCGGACAAGAAATTGTCCTTTGAAACAAACCTGCAAATAATCCAAGACAACCCTTTTGCCATCAAAGCAAAAGGATATAAAAGATAGGCAACGAAGCGACTGATTTTGTTATCATCAAAGCCACGCACATGCCGATAACAACGGCCATAAAACGGCTCAACGACTCGTCGCAACCAAGCAACACCCCTAACCATAGGGAAAATATCGACCCATATACCTTGATACTTAATCTCCTTGGCCCATGGTGCTATCTGATTCACCTGGCTTCTGGTGTCCACAACCTTGGCAAAAGAATATGGGAAATGCTTCTCATTGGCGTGATATTGCAATTTAAATTCCTCGGGCAATTCTTTCTCAAGCAACGGCAGCAAACGCTTGTAATCCTTTTCCATAAGCGAAATGTCCAAGTCGTCATCCCATGGGATAAAGCCTTTATGTCGAACAGCACCCAACATAGTACCAAAATCGCACCAGTAAGGGATATCATGACGCACACAAATAGCATCAATAGCCTTGACTATTTCCACCATTCGTTGTTGTGCTTTTCTCAGCTGTGAACCTTCTGGGTTATATCTTGACAAGTCTTCCATTACAATACTATTCGTTCATATATTTGTCGTATGACATCTTCTGTCAGCGGCACAGGATTGTTTTTCAGTCGAACGGGATTTACAGATTTCACCAATATGTCTATTTCTTTTTTCCTGTCGTTGCCATGTGGCAATGCCATATCAAGTGACGATATGATGGTTCGGAACATCATCAGCCCTTTTTCGGCGCTGTCGCATCTCATTATTCGTCCCAATTGTTCGAAGATGAATTCCAGATGGTCAACACCTCTTGGGTCTTTGCATTCCTCGGGATGCTCCATCATATACATCCACACTTCCGGCAAACAAAGTGCAACAGCATGTCCATGTGGCAACTTATACATAGATGTAAGCTTGTAACTCATGGCATGAGGTGCAGTTGTTTGGGATATGTTTATTGCACGTCCACCATAATTTGCAGCCATCATGACATACCGTGCATCTTCCTCGTTGTTATCCTCAATATATCCTTGCCAATGTTCCATAATCATCTGTAATCCATTCTTTGCATACACCATGCTTTCATCTGTCGAATTAACGCTCCAAAGTGATTCTATACATTGGCACAAAGCGTCTAACATAGTACACTTTTTCTGATACAACGGCAAACTCTTGAGCAACATCGACTCTAAAATCGCATAATTGGGAATGATACTTTCATGTGTGACACTCTGCTTTTTGCCCTCATAATAAATGACAGCATATCGGGTGCTTTCACTCCCTGTACCTGCCGTAGTAGGTATGGCAATCAACGGGATACCACTGTCTTTGCATTCTTGCTGCAGATAGTTCACTGCAGTATTCATACGGCAGTAAAGCTTAATGCATTTGGCTACATCAATCGTCGAGCCACCACCAACTGCCACTATAGTGTCACACTGTTCCCTATTGAACAGTTCCACACCTTTACACACTTGCTCATATAGTGGATTGGGTGTAAACTGGTCAAATACCGCTGCTGGTTTGAAGACATCTTTGATTGGAAGAAATGGGAACGAAGCGTCGCATACCAACAGATATCGCTCGCTTCCAACCTCTTTCAAGGCTTTTTCTATGTTCTCATATCCTTTTAATATCTGTTGCATAACTATTTTTTCAAAAAATCCATCAATGCTGCTTTGTTCTGAACAGGTGTTGTTGTCGGTCTACCTAAATCCTTTCGATTTCCTTTTTTGACTCTGATTTCCAACAGTCGCAAACCTTCGGATTGATTTTCTTTCAAGGCTTCCTGAAGCTTCTCAGTGGTACTTACACATGATGCGTATTCATAATTTACAGAATAAGCAATCTTCACTAAATCAATGCTATGACCTACAGTTGGCTGTCCTCCAACGCTGTCATGGGCACCATTGTTAAAGACCACATGCACATAGTTGCTTGGATGTTTACTGCCAACGATAGCCATATTGCCCAAATGCATTATACTTGCACCGTCTCCGTCAAAACAGTACACTTTTCTTTCGGGGTGCTGCAATGCTATGCCGAGGGCAATCATCGAGGCATGACCCATCGAACCGACTGTCAGGAAGTCGCGTTCATGTCCCTGCCCCATAGCAGCGCGATACTCGAATAGTTCTCTACTAATCATGCCTGTGGTGCTAACTATAACTGCATCGGAAGGTATGCTGGCGGCAACAATCTTTATTGCCTCTTCACGACTCATTGGATAATCGTTCTTCTCAACATTCTGAAGAGTATAACTGTCAAACGTATCCTTCTCAATAACAAGAGCAAAAGCGTTACCCGACTCTCGTATGCTATTCATCGCCTTACCTATCTGCTTGGTCGCCTGATCCTCTTCTTTTGACAGAACCTCATAGTTGATACCCATTACGTTGAGGAGACCAGTGGTTATTTTACCTTGCTTCACATGCTGAGGCTCATCATGTACACCAGGGCGTCCACGCCATCCTATTAGCAACAACAACGGAATATGATACACCTCGCCGTCAGTTAGTGATGCAAGGGGATTAACTGCATTACCCTCACCGCTATTCTGCATATATACACAACCCACCTTACCTGTGGCCAGATGATAACCTGCTGCCAAAGCCACAGCACCTCCCTCATTGGCAGCAATAATGTTGTGGTTTGAATCAAAGTGGTCGGTTATATAAGCACACACATTTTTCAAAAGGGAGTCGGGAACACCAGTAAAAAACTCCACCCCCTCTTTCTGTAGTGTTTCTATAAAAAACTGAGGCGTAATCATTTCTTTGTACCAGGAATAAGGGTGAGTATCTCCTTGATTGGCATACAATACTGCTCACTAGCCTCAAGGCTACGCTGGTGCATAAGTATACTTTTGGCACAATCAACCATTGCCGGATAGGCAGCTCTTAGCATGTGGTTAGCATAAATGACCACATTGATGCCCCACGAGGCAAGCTCATCTTCTGTAAACTGGTTGTAGGTTGTAGGAACCGCCACGATAGGCGTTTCTACATCTTTTTCTCTGAAACGAAGGCAGAACTCCTTGATATCCATGCCATCCTTGTTCTTACTGTGTATCATGATGGCATCAGCACCTGCGGCAACGTAAGCGTATGCACGCTCCAAGGCATCTTCTATCGGCTTACCTGCAATAAGGCTCTCAATTCTGGCAATCACCATGAAATCGTCAGTTATCTGAGCGTTCTTGCCAGCTTTGATTTTTGCACAAAAACCCTCAATTGTATCTTGTGTTTGTACTGCATCAGTTCCGAATAGCGAGTTTTGCTTCAATCCAACCTTGTCTTCAATGATAACGGCAGAGATTCCAAGTCGCTCAAGGGTACGTACAGTAAAAACAAAATGTTCTATCTTTCCTCCTGTATCTCCATCAAAAATAACAGGTTTGGTGGTCACCTCAAGTGCATCATTAAGGTCATGCAGACGAGTAGTGATATCGACAGCTTCAATGTCGGGTTTGCCCTTGCTCGTGCTATCGGTAAGACTCGAAGCCCACATTCCATCAAATTCCTCCTTCTTGCCATTGACCTCTACCGAAGTATTCTCAATGATAAGACCTGTCAATCCACTATGACTCTCAAGTATGCGCACAATCTTTTTGGCTCCAATAAGGCGACGCAAACGTTTCATGCGAATCTCAGGAGTGGTACCAATCTCCTTTAGGCGCTGGTTCATAGCAGTACTGCTAATACCTTGGGTATAAGGAATGTCTATCACCTTGCCGCCCCATTCTGCCATAGCATCTATGATGCGCTGGCGTGTCTTTTTTTGTACGCCCTCTTTCCAGTCGTCGCCATGCACCACAAAATCAGGCTTCAGTTCCCTCAAGTTGGGTACATAATCCAAGGTTGTCTGTGGCACAACTCTATCTACTCCCTTGATATTGCTCACTATTTCAGCTCGTTGTTCGTATGTGAGATATGGGAGTCGTTTGTAACTTGCTATAGCTTCATCGGTCAAAACTCCGACGGTCACGCTGCCCAATTTGACAGCTTCATGTATAATATTCAGATGACCCGGATGGATCATATCGGCACTCATGCCGACATAAACTGTTTTTTTGCTCATTTATTAGGACAATTATTATTTTCTAAACATTTGCCCAAGAAATCAATGTCTTGGGGCGTTGTAACTTTCATGTTTATCTCTTCACCTTCTACCACCGCTATCTTTGTTCCTGGCATATATTTGCGGACAACTCCGCAATCATCTGTGGCTTGAAACATTGCATCCTGCAATGCTCGCTGATATGCATCGCGTATCAAGGGCAGTCGAAATGCCTGGGGTGTCTGAGCCCTCCACATAAGTTTGCGTTCGGGTATGCGTGCAATAAAACGTGGCAACTCACCGTCTTTCAACTTCATGTCGCCATTGAAATCGGGATGAACCTCCCATACCGTGTCCGTACTCGGCACCGCCACACCTACCGCCTCATGTGTCTGCAATGTCGCCACCACCCTGTCTATGATTTCCGACGACACCATAGGTCTCGCAGCATCATGAATAAGCAGATTTGTGTCATCCGGCTCATCAATATATGCCATCACGGCATTGAGTGTTGACATATACCGTTCTTCTCCCCCATCAACTACTTTCTTCAGTTTCTGCCAACAGTTCTTTTCTATGATGCCTTCCATTTTTTCTCTCCATTCAGGATGTATCACCACACACACCTCATCTATCGAAGGATGACTATTGAATCTCTCAATAGAATATTCAATAACCGTCCTTCCCGACAGCATCAAAAACTGCTTCGGAACTTGCGAACACATCCTTTTCCCCATTCCGCCTGCTAGCACAACTGCAATATTCTTCATAACTTTCTAATTATAAAACCAATACCCTCTCTCTTTAAGAAAAGAGAGGTTTGCAAAGTTACACTTTTTTTCCCATTCCACCAAAACGATTGCTTTTTCACCTCAGCAACAGCACCGTTCCCACCTTCTTTTGAATTACTGCGGGCATGGCTTTTATTCTATATTCAATCAAATAGACATACGTCTCTTGCTTGCACTTCTCTCCTTTGTATGTTCCGTCCCATCCTTCCGTAAGTCCATCAAATTCAGTCACTATCAACCCCCAACGATTGAAGATAAACACGCGCATCTCTATAATATCATTACCAAACACCTTGAATTGACTGTTCGTTTCCTCATCAGGAGTGAAGCAGTTGGGTACCCAAATACTCGAACTGTCCTGTTCTGCTGGCGGTTCGTATGGTATTACTGTCAGCGAAAGCCGCAAGGTGCTGTCACAGCCATAGCGGCTCCTCAACACCACTTCGGGATGCTGTTCCTCCGACCAATAACTATCTCCATCAATCCACACCAAAGTGTCATATTGGTTAATTGTCTCTCGGGCAATAAGATAATACGAAGGATGTATATAAACATCGGCAAATACAACACTATCGCATCCAGCATTCGACATCAAATTAGCGACAGCTAAAGTATCATTATAGTAATAATTATCAAAGCAATTGGCGCTATCGCAACCATCAACTCTAATTCTCACAGTATCATTTTCCCCTACTACGAGATTCATCAGCAGCAAGCTGTCACACCCAATGGCGTTTAGCAGATGATGTTCGAGAGTGTCCGACTCAGTATATTGATTGTCAAACCAAATAAACGGGAGATTGCAAACAACAGTATCCAATATCGTGGTGTCCTTTCCTTCGTCGGTCAATTCAATATTAAGCAGCAGCAAGCTGTCGCACCCGAAGGTATTTTGCAGATGATGCTCGAGAGTGTCCGACTCAGTATATTGGTTGCCAAACCAAACGAACGGAAAGTTGCAAACAGCAGTATCCATCATCGTTGTATCTTGACCATGAATGTTTACAAAAGTGCGAAGGGTGTCATCAGTACTGAAACAAGTAGGCTCTGTTCGACTAAGATATGCCACAACCTCTCTTGTGCCTAAAGTAGGAAATGTATAGTTGACCGAATCTCCAACCAGAAAAGTTCCGTCAATATTCCACACAACATAATTAATATTGGAGTCATGTTTCACTTTAAAAGCTAGCGTATCACCTTTACACCCCATAACAGTATCGCTTTGACGCACCTGAACATCATTCACATACAAAGTATTAGTCATGCTATATAATCTCGAACCCACCGAGTAAGCATAGCTCTCTCGCCTACCAATGCCAAAAACATGGCCAACAAAACCCGAACCACCATTCATGCTCATTGTATGGCTGCCTGCCGAAAGATTGAAGATTGCACTAGAGTATGTAATATCTTCAGTAACTACTGAGAATTCATCCGAATGTGCCGATCCATCAAGTCGAAAGAGATGCCTTTCATCCGTTCGCAATATTACGTTAACCTTATGGTTTTGTGTATTCTGCGTCGAGCGGCACACAAATGTGACATTGTCAACCCTCTGCTCTATAGGTGAGATATTGAGCATTGAAGGGTCACCATTAGTATTATCCGAGCTAGCGAAATAAAGGTTCACCGATACCGGCAACGAGGCATCAACGACATCAGCAACAGTTGTATTATTCCTAATAATTTGAAAATCATACGACTCTCCCGCATTCACCAAAACTGACTCCCCATTATTACGAGTCACAAGGGTTGAATCATATAGTGCTGTAACTCGCACATAGTTTGGATGTCCATCATAAGAATTAAAAGGTAAGAAAGGTACAATATATTTGCGGCCCCAATATTCGGGAGGTATACATTGTTCGTATACCAAGTCGCATGTCTGTCCTGTTATGAAATAGGGTATATACACACACACATCGCCATTGAAAACCGCGATGGGTTTACAATTACGCGAATGTACCCTCGTACCCGTTATATCCCTAAAATTGTTCATCGGATAACTCGAATTCTCATATTGCTGAAACACTTGATATACCTGTCCTGCATATTGCAAATTAACAGTGAGTGTATCGCCTGCCGAAGCCCCATTGTAGGTAGGGCTTGTAAGCACAATATCAACTGTTGTATTATCCTCTGTGGCAACAATGGCAAACACACATCCATATCTGTCGGCAGGATAAGTAAGCAGAACATAATCATCTCGCAATGTAGAAGTAGGCAAAATATTGGCAGCCTCGTATGTTGCTGTGCTTAACGTTGATGAATAGACGGAAATCATACCCGTTGATGTGACATGTATACCCTTGTCAACAACAACTTCCGACTGGGTATTCTCACATTGCTCCATTGGCACCTCAATAGTAGTCACAGCTCCGACAGTGACATTCTGCGTCGTTGACCACCCCGTCCTAGGATTGCTTACAGTAACAGAACAATTGTTTGCACTCGAAACAAAAATCCTATGCTTCGTACCCGTATATAATGTACTATTGTTATTGAGAAAACACAACCAATAGTCGTTCCCTATCGTTGACATATTCTGCCCCAATAGCGGCATCGGCAACAACAGCAGAAGCAATACAGCTAATATGCTCAATCGTTTTCCCATACAACCGAACAGCTTATCCATAACCATATTTATACGTTCTGTATATATAGTGACATCTAAAGACAAAAAAGTTGACAAAATCATAATATTTTTTTTAGGCAACCATAAACTCTCAATTCTCAATTTTCAATTTTCAATTCTCAATTCTTATTTTAATGCCATAGGCCACCTGAAACTTGAAACCTGAAACTTGAAACAATTATTATAAACTCTAAACTTTAAACTTTATTGCCCTTGTATTAGAAAATATTTGTAACTTTGCATTTTGAAAACAAAAAACGAATAAACATCTAACATTATGAAAAAAAGATTAATACGCTTTTTCGCAATCGCAGCTGCCTGCGTTTCACTCACCGCTTGCGACTTCTTTCTCCAAACTGTCGACCAAGCAGCCAACCTCGCCAACCTCGTAAATTGCGAGTACAGCCTAAAGAATGTCGACAACCTCCAAGTAGCTGGCGTTAACGTCAAGAACATCACTAACGGCAACATCACCGCTGGCGATGTCCTCAAGCTTACCCAAGCTCTCTTGTCCAAAACTGTCCCAATGGCAATGGATGTCAATATCGACATCACAAACCCCACCGAGCGTACCGCCGCCCTTACAGCCATGGATTGGATCCTCGACATCGACAACTCCCAATTCGCACAAGGCAACAGTAGCAAGAACTACACCATCGAGCAGAAAAAAACTACCACCGTGCCTCTTGGTGTCAACACCGACCTCTACAGCATGTTCAGCAAGGAAGGCATCAGCTCGCTGAAGAAATTTGTCGGCAGCTTCAAGAATGATGGTACCTCCTCGAAGGTGGGTCTTCGCATCAAGCCCTCTCTCAACGTCGGCACCTATGTCGTCCCCATGCCCAACTACATAAAAGTTGAGAAAAAGACCGGCACCTCTAGAAGCTAAGTCACCGAACAACCCAAAATAAAAACAGGCTCAATTATGAGCCTGTTTTTTATTATTCAATATCCGATTCTTATTTAATCGGATGATCCTCGTGGAACTTCTCAAGGCGATACTTGAGGTCGGGGAACTGTTCACGCAGCACCAATGCCACGCAAGCACGTATACCCTGTTTCAAACTACCGGTGATATCAAGAGCAATAGCGCTGATACCGTAACGGATAAGTTCGTTAAGCAGGTCAACACCCTCGTAGCCAGGATAGCAGAACGTGAAGTAGAAACCATCGCCGATATCTTCGCCCATATCCTTGTCATACACGATGAAGAATCCGTTGTCGGTGAACATCTTCTTCATGATGCCAGCCTTCTCACCATACTCTTTGATATCCTTCACAAAATTGAAAGTACCGTCGTTGGCGCCCTTCAGCATTGCAGCCATAGCATACTGAACGCTGTGTGCAGTACCGCTTGAGAGGCAATAGAGGGTACCGAAGATGAGAGCACGACCCAACTGTGTCTGGCTGTAGAAACGAGCCAAATCAGGGCACTCCATGTTGAACAGCTTGGGAGAGCAAACCATCATGGCTATACGTTCACCAGCATAGCTGAACGACTTCGAGCCGCTTATCATGATAACATAAAGGTCTGTATATTTTGCAACTGTCGGCTGGAAAGGTGCCTTGCCGGGAACGCTGTAATCCTTGCGGAAGTCCATCAGGAAATAAGCAGAGTCCTCCATGACGACCACGCCATACTTCTGCGACATCTCGCCGATAATCTGCAACTCATGTTCGGTGAAGCAGAACCATGCAGGGTTGTTGGGGCTGCTGAAAATCATGCATGCCACATCGCCATCCTTCAGTTCCTCTTCCAGTTTGTCACGAAGTTTGTCGCCACGATACTCGTAGACATCGAAAGCCTTCATCGGGATGCCAAGCACACGGCATTGCTGCTTCTGAACGGGGAAGCCAGGGTCGATAAAGAGGACCTTCGTCTTCTTGGCATCATAGCGAGTCAAAGTCAGGAAGCTAGCGAAACCTGCCTGCATCGAACCTACTGTAGGGACGCAGCAGTCGGGAGTGACATCGATATCGAGGAAATTCTTCACAAAACGGGCAGCCTCTTTCTTGAAATCGGCAGTACCGTAAATCTCAGGATAGATGCTGGCAACACCGCTCTTCAGAGCTTCTATCTGGGCTTGTACACCCACCTGAGGAGCAGGCAATCCGGGAATGCCCATCTCCATCTTGACGAAACGGACGCCAGTCTCTTTTTCAACGTCCTGAATCATTTTGCGCATCTCACGGATGCTGGCTTTACCGGGATTCTTTATTTTGTTTTCGGCGGCAATCTTGTCGATTACCTCTTTTTGGATAGGTATTTGGGTCATGATATATTAAGGTTAAAATAATGATTCAATATAAAAACACAATACGGTATTATTTCACGTTCCAATCTTTCAACTTAGTAATATTTATCGGGCTTACCTCTTTGATTATCATATAAATTGTCTTCTGTTCCTCAGCGGGAGCAGGAGTGAATATCGACACAATCTCAGCAATGTTCACATCAATGAACTGCGTCACAACCAGCAGGTTAGAGCGTTTTTTGTGAACCTGCTGCAGATACTTCAGCGCCTGGATGATATTTTGTCTGGCCGTCGGCTGATCCTTCGTCATCATATCTAACCCCATGCGATAATAATAGTAGTATACGCTATGAATCGCCTCGTAAGCCGAGTTGGTATGGTTTTCCATAAACCAGTAGCGCGACTTCTGGCTATCGCTAGCCTTCCATCCCTTGTTGGGTGAGGTGCTGGCCGTCTGAGCAATGTTGCGAGCCACCTCAAAGAAAGCATCACCGCCGTTAGGTCCGAACGAGTCGAAATACATACCCAGCATAATGTAGCAGTAAAAGCCCAACACCGACGACAGATTGTCATAATAGGTATTTGGATCGAACTCAAGAGGTTGACTCTCGTTAAACGAGAAAGTCATATCGTTGGCGCCCTCCATATAGTTGAACAAACCCGACGTATAGTTCGAATTGAACACAGGTCTTCTCAGCTGAAGAGAAATCTGCCCTACAAAGTCGGTGGCAGAAGTGCGTTGCGATAGAACGATATTGATTGAGCAATCGAGGCGTTCATTTTGTTCAAGTTCCAAATTCGTCCAATGGCGACCATTGATGAAATCCTCAATAGCTCTCTTCATTGTCTCGAAAATTTTTATGTCGCCCGTTTCGTATTGTTGTGTAGTCGATTGCAGTTTTTGGTAGTTGATATTCACAGAACAACGAAACTCCTGCGCATAACAACACACGCAGAAAATACTCATTGTCAACAATATGAATAATTTCCTCAACATGAAAAACTTACAATAACTTTTGCAAAAATACACATTTTTTTGATTATTATGAAAAAAACTTTCCATATAGCTGATTAGCGATTAGAAACATGAAATCCACAAAACGAGCCGTACTCGGCTCGTTACCTGAAACTTGGAACCTGGAACTTAAAACCTGAAACCTGGAACCTGAAACATGAAATCCACAAATCGAGCCGTGCTCGGCTCGTTACCTGAAACTTGGAACCTGGAACTTGAAACCTGAAACCTGAAACCCCCATTTTCAACATATTGTTGAAAACTATCATTCCTTTTTTATCACGTTACAAAAAAAATTAGTACTTTTGCAATTTAAAACTACAAGGTACTTTAAACAATGAGTGAAGAGATAAACAACACGAATCAAGGCAATTATAGTGCTAATAACATCACCGTTCTCGAGGGCCTCGAAGCCGTCAGAATGCGCCCTGCAATGTATATCGGCGACGTAAACTTCCGTGGTATGCACCACCTCGTTTATGAGGTCGTTGACAATTCCATCGACGAAGCTCTCGCAGGTTACTGTACAAAAATCAATGTCACCATCGAAGAGGACAACTCCATCAGCGTTGAAGACAACGGACGTGGTATCCCCGTCGACATGCACGAAAAGGAAAAACGTTCCGCCCTTGAGGTGGTCATGACTGTCCTTCATGCTGGTGGCAAGTTCGACAAAGGAAGCTATAAGGTCTCCGGCGGTCTTCACGGTGTTGGTGTCAGTTGCGTCAATGCCCTCAGCGACAGCATGACTGCCGAGGTTTATCGCGACGGCAAAATCTATCGTCAGGAATACTCACGTGGTCTTCCGCTCTACCCTGTCAAGGTGGTAGGCGAAACCGAAAAACGTGGCACTCGCATCCATTTCCATCCCGACCCAGAAATCTTCACCGTTTCCGAGTACGACTACCCCACCCTCGAAAACCGTCTGCGCGAGCTTGCCTACCTTAATAAAGGTATAGAACTCAACCTCGAAGACCGCCGCAATCGCGACGAAAAGGGTGAAACCATCAAGCAGCGCTTCTTCTCCGAAAACGGCCTCCGCGACTTCATCAAATATCTTGACGAGACACGCGACAGCCTTATGCCCGAATGCATCTATATCGAAGGCGAACGCCAAGGCATCCCCATCGAGATTGCCATGCAATACAACTCCTCCTTCAGCGAGAACCTCCATTCCTACGTCAACAACATCAACACCCATGAAGGTGGTACCCACCTCACCGGTTTCCGCAGCGGTCTTACCCGCACCCTCAAGAATTATGCCGACAAGTCAGGCATCCTTGCCAAGGCCAAAGTCGAAATCAGCGGTGACGACTTCCGCGAGGGTCTTACTGCCGTCATCAGCGTCAAAGTAGCTGAGCCTCAGTTCGAAGGTCAGACAAAGACCAAGCTTGGCAACACCGAGGTGCGTGGTGCCGTCGACAGCGCTGTCAGCGAGATGCTCGAGAACTATCTCGAAGAGCATCCCAACGAGGCAAAGATGATTGTCGACAAAGTCATCCTTGCTGCCCGTGCACGTATGGCCGCCCGCAAAGCTCGCGAAATGGTGCAGCGTGGCACCGTTTTCAGCACAGGTGGTCTTCCTGGCAAGCTTGCCGACTGCCAAGATGGTGACCCCGCAGAATGTGAGATATTCTTCGTCGAGGGAGATTCCGCAGGTGGTTCTGCAAAACAAGGTCGCGACCGCCGTTTCCAAGCCATCCTCCCGTTGCGAGGCAAAATCCTTAACGTTGAGAAAGCTCTCGAACACCGCGCACTCGACAGCGAGGAAATCCGCAACATCTACACGGCTCTCGGCGTGAAACGTGGCACAAGCGAAGACTCCAAAGCTCTCGACCTCGAGAAGCTCCGCTACCATAAAATCATCATCATGACCGATGCCGATGTCGATGGCTCTCACATCGACACCCTTATGCTCACCTTCTTCTTCCGCTACATGCCCGAACTCATTGAGAATGGCTACGTCTACCTCGCCACTCCCCCACTCTATGCCGTCAAAGCTCGCAAACGCAGCATCTACTGCTGGACAGAGGAAGACCGCGAGCGTGCCATCATGGAACTTGGCGGCGGCAAGGAAGCCGGCGTCAGCGTTCAGCGCTACAAAGGTCTTGGTGAGATGAACCCCGAGCAGCTCTGGGAAACAACAATGGATCCCGAAAACCGCCAGCTCCGTCAGATAACCATCTCTAGTGCCGCAAGCGCCGACCGCACCTTCTCGATGCTCATGGGCGACGACGTACCCCCTCGCCGCGAATTCATCGAACGTAACGCCACCTACGCAACCCTCGACCTGTAATAAACATAACCCATATTTCACCATGGATAAAAGAAATCTTCTCCTCATCAGCAACAGCACCATGCGCGGCGAAGCCTACCTCGGCTGGTGCAAAGATATGATTGCCGATTTCTGCAATCGTCATAATGTAAAGAAAGTATTGTTCGTCCCCTACGCAGGCGTTTCCCTCGCCCCTGGCGGACTTACCAAGAGCTACGATGCCTACGAGGCAAAGGTGGCTGCCGTCTATAAAGAGTTCGGCGTCAAGCTCACCTCTGTCCACCACAAGGCGCTGCCCGTCAATGCAGTATACGACACCGATTGCGTAGCTGTAGGTGGTGGCAACACCTTCCATCTTGTACGCGAACTCCAGCGCACCGGCCTCATGCAAGCCATCCGTCAGCGTGCATTCGACGGCATGCCCTATATGGGTTGGAGCGCTGGTAGCAACGTCGCTGGCCCCACTCTCTGCACCACCAACGACATGCCCATCGTCATGCCCGCCTCTTTCGACTGCATGGGTATCGTCCCCTTCCAAATCAATCCCCACTACACCGACTTCTTCGACCCCAAGCATGGTGGCGAGACACGCGACGACCGCCTGAAGGAATACATCATGGTAAACCCCAAAGCCACCGTCGCTGCCATCCGTGAGGCTACCGCCCTCCTCCTCGAGAACGGCAAGCTCTCTCTCATCGGCAAGCCCAACAAGATGAAGGTCTTCAAGACCAAAATCGAGAACACCCAGGAGCTTCCCCTCGATGCCGACCTCAACTTCCTTCTGAAAGCATAACACAGCTCTCATAAACCTTGCGACTATCGTTTCATTCAACCCAAATCGGTTGCAATAGTCACAACTTAGTTTATAACCGTCAATAAAAGGGGTAGACAATGTCCACCCCTTTCTTATTATTATCCAATGGATATAAAAGCATTAATCAACCGATTCCACGAGTGGCAGAAAAATCCTGCACACAATTCTTCCAACCATTCCGCCACCAATAACGAGAAGCACCATTGCGCCAACTGCGGAAACGAATTCGAAGGCAATTTCTGCCCTCTTTGCGGTCAGAAATCCAACGTCGGACGAATCACTTGGCGCTCTGTATGGCAAAACATTACCAATGTCGTTGCCCTCGATGACAAATCCTTGCCTTACTCCATCTGGCAGCTGATTTGGCGCCCCGGATACATGATAAGCGATTACATCAATGGTCGTCGTCAGGTGAGCCACCCCCCTGCCAGCATGCTCTTCATCATCGCCGTATTCTACTCTTTTCTAACCAATCTCTTGGCTCCTTCCAAAGCCGACATTAGTGGGACAACCGAAATCTCCAGCAGCGTTGTTGTCAACTCAATCTGGAACTGGATATTCAACAATCCTGCATTGAGTATGCTTTTCATGTCCATGTTCTTCATCATCCCCACATGGCTTCTCTTCCGCCACTCCCATCGCCACAACCACCACTCTCTACCCGAAAGTATCCACATCCAAATCTTCGAAAGCTCTGCCCTGCTCATCATCGTCTTTTTCACTAATGTCTTCAATTCCTCCATACTTCTTCTCTTGATACCAATCCATTACGTGATATGCTATAAGCAGCTTTTCGGATACTCGCTGTGGGGCACCATCTGGCGAACGCTCATCTGCTTCATAATATGGCCATTATTCTTTTCCATAATCTCATTATTTCTGACATGGGGTTACATTGGCCTTAAACCTGGCGAGATACTCCTCTCCCAAGCAATCATTTTCATCACTATCGCTTTGCTGCTCGCAATAAGTTATTGGATTAGCAAAGTAACAAGCAAGAAAAAGAGAGGTTGATTTATCGCGAAACTATTACCTTATGTGCTGTGCCATTGCCGATGCGGACAAAGTAAATGCCCGTGGGGAGTCTCATAGTGCCATTTTTGGTATATGATTCAACAATATCCGTTGCCATTATCAATCTGCCAGCAACATCAAACACCCTTACCGTCTCTCCTTCGGCACCCTCAACAATGATTTCGCCATTACTCACGTATACTTTATCATTTGATGCATACGAATCAATCGCATTGCAACTTTCTACATACTTGTCGGCAAATTGTCTCCAATAGCTATCTGACAGCCATACATTAAGGCTGCCACACGGGATGACGATACTGTCAAGGCGTCCAATATCGAAGAGTGGACCTTCGCCTTTTACAGTAGGAGGATTCCCAACGCAGAAACGAATATAGTCGAGGTTAGCATGACGTAGCACCCCTTCACCCATAGTGTCCAACTGGCTGTTAATGGTAATCTTATGCAGATTGTTGGCACAAGCAGCAAAAGCATAGTCATCAAGTTTCTTTAGGGTCGATGGCAGTTCTAGTGCTGTGGCTGCCATCGCCCAAAAAGCTCCATACCCAATTTCTTCAACAGCATTTCCCCACACCACATTACGGAGACGAGGACACGAGTTGAAAGCCTCTTTCGGGATTACGCGAAGTGAATCGGGGATGACAATGCTGGTAAGAGCCATACACCACTCGAAAGCCCCTTTGCCCATCATGAGTAATGTATGAGGCATGGTGATATGAGAAAGGTTATCGTTGGTTGCAAAAGCCATGGAGCCAATAGAGTTCATGTGTGCAGGCAAAGCGATAGTGGTTAAAGTGCAGCCGTTAAAGCAGTTGTCTGTTATGTCGGTCACTCCTTCAGGAATATCGATATTCCTCACCCATGTATTGTTCTCAAATCCGCCAAGAACTCTCAAGTTGGAGTTCAACGACACAGTAGCTCCCGACTTGTGGCACGAGAACAACGTGTCGTAACCACTACTGTAAATCATCAAACCGTCCATCACATAATGAGAGTTGCCTTCGGCGATAGAAAGATTGTCGAGATGTGGACAGTACGAAAATGGACAGATGCCGATACTGCTGACAGTAGAAGGTATTACTATATTGTCGACTGCCGAGCAGCAGTTGAAGGCAAAATCCCCTATGCTTGTCACACCCTCTGGCAGCCATATAGAAGATGCTCGGCTGTTGAAAGCAAAAGCCATCTTGCCAATATGCCTCACAAAAGGAGGAACGTTGATAACACCAGAGACACCATCAGGCACAATGCAGAGAGTAATGCTATCCTTGCTGTAAAGCCAACCATCGATAGAACAGAAATGGGGATTGGCTTCATCAACAGTAATTGAAGTAAGGCTCCTCGCCCAAAAAGAGCAATTGTCATAATCCCTGAAGCATGCCGGCAAATGCAGCGAAGCAACATTGGAATAGAGAAAGGCATGGTCACCGATGCTTCGCAACGAGTCGGGTAACAGCAATGACGTAAAGCTGCAGTTATAGAAACAATGCGACCCAATGCTGCGGATAGTAGCTGGCAAAGTAAGGCTAGTAACGCCGGTGCAGCTCTCAAACGCCTGTTCACCCAATGCGGTAACTGTGTATACAGAGCCATTATACTCAACTGTCTGCGGAATAGATATAGAGCCACTATAAGGTTCTTCGAGCTGATAATAGGGCAAGACTTCAACAGTTTGATTAGATGTAATACCATATACAATTCCATCAAATACGAAGTTATCCTCATTTTTGTCAACTCTGTCATGCTGTTGTCCAATAGCCTCCCACGGCAACAAACAGCATATACATAAGGTAACAACATAATAATTAATTTTCATAAAAGTATTTTTTTTTTAAGATTTGTAACTAATACGTAATCGGGAATCCGGTGTTCAATGAGGGGAATTGAAGGTAAACTCTCTCACGTGCACGAGACCCCACTTGAACCCAATATGGAATAGAGTTCGTGCCCCTTCCGGTTAAGCCATCTGGATTGACAATAATCGAACAATGACCGTTGCATTGTGTTGATGCAACAATGCGTCCCTGATTATCAAATACACTCACCAGCTCATTATAGGCATCTTCCACTACAATGATGTTACCATTAACAAGAATAGAAACCTCAGACATCTCCTTTGTCTCGTCATCGTTGGTGTCGCAATCTAAGTGGCCGACCACAGAGCCAATCATGGAGCCACTAACATTGGGCGAATACACGACATGACATCCACACAAAATCCCTTTCGTTGACGTTATCATAGGTCGAGAAGTGTCATTCAATTCGTACAATGTTGGCATTGGCGTTAGCGTAAAACTTCTTTTGCCTATAGTTTCATCTCGCTCATTCCTTCCATCACGTCCACCACACAATGACGCACTGTCAGGCAAGGTGTCTGCCACAGGAACCATCTGTCTTTGTGGTACCATGTTCTCCTCCTTATGAGCGTCACCTCTCCCCAATGATGGAATCACCCACTCTCTCAATTGCGGCACAGCAACCAACGCCATTGCAGTTGCCACAAAAGCAACAAGTACAACAACAATCACTTTCCTTACTTTCGACATTACACGGAACATTCGCTGATAGACAGCACCACGCTTAAGACGCATAATATCAGCAATTTCTTCGCCACGATACCCATCAATATACATTCGTACCAACACCCTTTCCTCAGGGTTGAGAGCAACCATTATTTCCTCCAAATCTTCCTCTTTTGATGAGCTATTGGAATCAGGGATAGTGGCAGACATGGCATTGGTAAGTGACACCAATGGCAGTCGCTCACCTCGTCGGTATAGGTCGACAAGCTTCGAGTGAGTAATCTTTTTAACCCATGCCCTTTGCTGCCATTTGTTGGCATCATCTCGCAACTCGTCAAAGTGCAGCCACAAAGCAATGCACACTTCCTGCACCAAATCCTTGCAGCGTTCATCATCGCCACCGGCATACTGCCAGCAATAATGCCTGATTGCATCGCGGTGTATCTGTATGAAAGCTTCAAAAGCTTCGTTTTTTATGTTGCCATTTCGCGTCATCAACATATAATACGTAAAAACGGTTCCAAATCTTACATGGAACCGTTTATTTTTATGAAAATATCGCAAATCTCTTATTTGCTCGTACTCGAAAACGCCTGTCTACACGAGCTTTTGCTACTTGATTACTAGGCGTTTGACAATAGTGGAGGATTCGTGAAATATCTTGATGAAGTAGAAACCCTTGTTAAGGTTGCTGAGGTGGATTTTTGAATTGCCGACAGCATCTATTTTGCGAACTATGCGGCCAAGAGGGTCGACAACGACAATCTCCTTGGCTCCAGGAGCCTCGATGGTGACATCGCCCTTGCTGGGATTGGGATAGATGAATACATGGCTATCCTCTTCCGCAGTCACAACACCTTGTGTGGATGGCACCGTGTATGATACTCGCTGGCTCCAGTTGCTGACAACACCCTCGGCACAACGTGCAGCCACATAGACGTCGTATGTCATGCCTGCTTCAAGACCCTCGATACGATACTGCGATCCCGACACATCGTTTATTCTTACACCCATACCTGAAGGGTAATGCTGAGGACCGTATTCAATAACATAGCTCTCGGCTGAGCCATGCCACGTGACAATCATGGCATTCTCGCCATCAGGGCTGCAGGTCACCTCCGACACCGCTTCGCATTCGGGCGTAACGAACGAAATCACAGAGTCGTTCCATTCGCCATATTCGCCATTGCAGACGGCACGTATCTTTGCCTGGTAGCCGATGTTGGCAGTAAGCCCCTCAACAGTAAACGGCGATGCGTCGGCAATGTAGCTCTGGTTGAAGACGGTGTTGAAGATGTTGATTTCCCATGAAGATGCTCCCGTGGTGTTCCAGCTGAAGGTGGCAGATGTGTAGCCGACCTCGTCAAGGGCAAATGCATCAGGAGGAGTGCATAGCGAAGTGGCGGTAGTGACCGTGCGGGTAACCCATTCCGAGACAAGCCCATTGTCGCAACGGCTGCGTAAGCCGATGGTATAGGTGGTTCGCGGCGAAAGACCCGTGAAGGTGTAGCTCTCTCCGTTAATGAAGACGCCATTGACATCGTCATTCCACGCAGCGTCAGTTATATAAGCCTCCGTGTTGCCCGTTGTGTTGAAGAACACCGTAATCGATTCGGCATTATCGTTGATATTGGTTATGACCGGCGATTGGCAGCGGGCACTCGAGACAAGCGAAATCTCCACATCATCAATATATGCGTAATAAGAGTAGTTCGAGATGTAGTTGATGGCCAAGAACTTGGTTTCGCGTGGAAAGTCGCGCTCATATCTCACCCACGGCGTTCCCTGGCTCGAGATGGTGTCGACCCATTGGAAATTGCTGATATTGTTGTCGGTAGTCGAGAAACCGACCCTCATCTTCTCGTTGCCGTACATCTGGTCGCTGTAGTAGAAGCTCAGCGTGATGCTGTCGCTGGGAGCAAGCAGCGGAGAGATGAGCGACTGGCTGTAGTCGTTGCTGGCGTTGTAGGAGCTGAAACGTAGGCTCCGCAATCCGCTGTAGCGCTTGTCGGTGCTGTGGACGATGGGGTTGTTCTCTCCGCCGTCGGCATACTGGAGCGACCAGCAGGCAGGAGGTGCATCAACATCCTCAAACGATTCTACAACCGAAGCGGCAGCGGCAATAGGCCTAGCGGCACAGGCGGTGTTGAAGACCATCGTCTCACTCATGGGCGAAATGTCGTCCGTCGAGCAGCGACCCTGCACGGTGGCCTCATATCTGGTACCGGCAGCAAGACCCGTGAGTGTCAAACTCGTCGTAGTGCTGTGCTCGACAATCCATTGCTGGTTGCCGACAATGCGATAATAGATGTCGTAAGTGGCTGCATTGCCCTCCCACGTCAGGGTGACGGCATCGTCGCTGCCTACCGAAGCCGTGAGGTTGCGCGGACGGCGACAACCTGTCGAGGGCTGGCATTGGAAGAAGAGCTCGTAGCCGCTGGCGATATTGAAGGTGTTGGTTTGGAAAACCACAGTCATCGAGCCAAGCTCAGAGACAATCGTGGTGTCGAGCGATGTGGGGAAATAGTAGCCGTAGTTGGCATAAAGCAGCAAGCCGTTGGTGTCCTGACCTTCAAAGATGCGTAGCAGGTCGCCGCCCCACGGGTTGATGTCGAACGTGCCGCCCTTGAAGACCACAGCCGACGAAGGCGACTCTGGGTTGACAACCAGCAGCGAGGTGTTGTTGCTGCTATAGTCACCAAAGGCACCACCATCGTCATATACCACCACGCCGCAGCGGCTTATCGAGTCGTGGCTGTTGGCAGCCATAATGACAGTACCAGCAGCAAACGAGATGCTCCTCCATGTGCTGTGCAATCCGCCACAGATGCTGCGAACAAAGAATCTGTATTTGCCGCCATTGGTGAGCTGCGGGAAAGCAAAAGTGGTGTCGCCGATAACCTGATGGTGTGCCATCTGGGCAAGAGCCACTCCTGCGGTATCCCAGCTTACCTCCCAACTCGAGGCATCGCTGCTCCAGCTGACAGCTATTGAGCCGGCATCCGAGGTGTTCTCGACTCGGAGGTTGGCAGGAGCCATACAGGCATTGGTGTCGATATTGCTGGGTGTCACCACCGAGGCCATATCCCACAAGGTGTCGCCGTCGCAGATGGCTCCGACACGCACTATGTATTGCGTCGATGGCGTTGTGCCGGTGATGGTATAGTTGCTATTTTGCGAAGTAGAAGGAATGGTGCAAAAGTGCCAAACGGTCTCTATATCTTTGCGGTAGCATAGGGCAACAGGAGCCGGCACCTCAACCACCCATTGCACCATGATGCTGCTCGTGTCGCTGTCAATGTGGCTTATCACGGGAGGAAGGCATCCGCTGGCTTCGCAGTCAGACATGAAGCGTACATCGGGTGCGCCGCTATACGAGTTGCTGAAATATGATGACGGGTTGGCAGGCGATATGGCCGAGTAGTTGTTCCATTCCACAGTTTGAGCACCAGCCGTCGTGTGATAGTACCACTCGCTGGGATTGATATGGAATACTCCCGAACTGTTATGCGTCACAATAGCCAGGTTGCTGCTGCCGTTCCATACGAAGGGCTGGTCGAAAGCGAGCATTATCCAACCCTCCTCGCTGCCCGAAGGCACAGCCATGGTGCCGACGTGCGTCAAGGCGTTGAAAGGCACATACGACGATGTGCTGAGCGACTGGAGGCTCGTCTGCCCGAGGTAGACATCAAAGTCTATTTCCTGACCGTTGCCGCCGCCAAAATGGAAAGCCAAACCGCGGATGGTGTCGATGGCAGGCATCTCCGAAGCCAGGAAGAGGCTCTGGATATAGGAATGGGTGAAATTACTGTTGTTCACATATTGGGTGCCGTGAAGTCCGTTGCCGACAACATCGCTGCACGATTCGGTCATAAAATCGACGGTCACCACATTGGCGGTGTCCTCCTCGTTGTCGAGACAGGTATTGTAAATCAAAGCTCTGTATGCGTGGCTTGGCAGCAAACCGGTGAGGGTGTAATAGTTGTCGGAAGTGTAATCCTGAAGCATCGGCGACGACAAATCGGACAAATCATAGAGCTCAACGATGGTGCCGGCAGTCGGCATACCGTGCAGGTTGTCATATTGCCAAGCGATGGCAGCGGTATGGTAACCCATGTTGGCCACACGCGCGTCGACCACAGGAGCGCAGGTGAGCGTGGTATGGAATGAGGCGAAAGGCTTGTAGTCAGACTCATAATCGCCGCAAGCGGTAGCCACCCAAACCCAATAGTCGCTATTCTGTATCAAGCCGTTGAGGACACAAACCGTGTCATATACTGTCGTGAAGAGTGAGGCTTGCGTCGGGTCGTTCATGTCGCCCACATAGACATTGTAGGCGCTGGCGCCCCCAACCTCGCCCCAGCGGAGCCACACCTTGTGGGCAGCCACCGAGTCGATACGCGTCCATGCAGGTCGCGAACAGCCGTTGTTGACCGTGATATGCAGATTGTCGATGGCGGCGTTGCCTATAAGGTTGTTGTCGGCAGTATAGCGGAAGGCGACATAATAGCTGCTGTCGGACGGAAGCGTCGTGGTGTTGTACTCGTATTCGTGCCATTGGTTATCCATCAGATTGATGGTCAGCAAGGGAATGAACGAAGCCGCATTGTTGGGGTTGCTCATCACACCGGCTTGCAGCTCGGCATTGAAGAGGTTGATGTTGCCAATCGGGATACCCGTTTCGATAAAGGCATGGAAAGTGACATTAATTTGGTTGCCCGGCAAGGGAATCACAGGCGTAGCTATAAGGTTAGCGCCTTCGGCAGCAGCCGAAAAATAGAGCGACAAGCTGTCGGAATAAGCCATATCGTCAAACACCTTAGGGGCATCGTTGTATCCTATCACCGTATTCCAGCAGCTGGGTGGCAGGTCGTAGGTCTCGTTGTCGAAAGTGTTGAAATAGGGAATCGGCAGAGGACCGCAAGAGGTGCGGAAAGTGCCTGCTATGGCAAAGCTGGTGTCGTTGTCGCCACAGATGGCAGCAACCATTACGTTGTAGTAGGTGTTGGGAGTCAAGCCGTTGAAGAGCCAACTGTTGGTGTTGGCGACGCCTTGGAAGACGTTGTCGAGGTATACAATCCAAGACGACTCACCATTGCCGTTCCAGCTAGCAAGACAGCTCATGCTGTCGGGAGCAAAGACCAAGTTAGAGGGACGCACACAAGGAGCGCAGGCAGGCATAAACCTCGTGATAACCTGACCGTTGGCATAGTCGCTGCCACCAGCCTCAGAGATGATGATAGAGCCGTCGCCATTGAGGACAGAGAAGTAGATGTCGTTGTCAAACTGACCCGTCACCCACACCAGGCGGACGGTGTCGCCAGAGCATACTGCTATGTCGATGTCACCCTCGTAGCCTTGCTGCAGGGTAGCAAATCCACGCAGAGTGGAACCTTGCCACACCTCGATACCTGCACCACTCCATCCGTCGCCAAAGATGTCGTTACCCAATATAGTAATGCTACACATCCGTTCCCCATCAGGACATTGCGCCCAGCTGACAACAGGCACGAAGAGAAGCGCCACTAATAGTTTCTTCCAGCTGGCAACAGGCACGAAGAGAAGCGCCAATAATAATTTCTTAAAGCCCGATAAGGCGTTACGTAGTTGTTTAAGAGTTGATGTTTTCATATAATCTTTATTAAATGGTTCCCCATTAATATAAACGCAAAAACCGTGCCAAAAACTACAAATAGCAAAAAAACTGACAGATTTGTGTGACATTTTGGGGTTAGAGTTAAGTTAGAGTTAAGTTAGAGTTAGGTTAGAGTTAGGTTAGAGTTGGAAATGTGGTTTTTGAAGGAATATGGGTTACTGAAATCACGATGCAAAAATACAAACTTTTTCTATATGGGTTTTACGATTGATGACGATAGTTCCCGATTGATGACGTTTTTTCTCGATTGTTCCGCATTCATTACGCAAATACCACTTTGCAAGAACGTTTCCTCTTGCAAAAAGCGGGTCTTAAACCGCAAATTTATAAAAATCGACATCTTGGTCACCTGTCGTTAAGGAGCCCCTAGCCTTTTCTGTCTAGATGTAAAATCCCGTCTTCTCCGATCGTTCGAAAATTGGCCCTTGTTACCCCCACTTTCTGCCACCAAGTTGGCCATTTGGCCACAAAGTTCCTTCCAACTGAGGTCTGGGTACTGAAATTCCGAACCGCATATATGTGCGCCAAGAACGGGGAAAAGCATCGGAACAAGGGGTTCATGCATGTCTTTTGATGCCTGCGAGAGGAGTAAATTGATACATTCTGTCCCTTTTCCGAGGTTCGGCATCTTGGGTGCCGACTGTTTACTGATATCGTATTTCATTGTTTCTTTGCTTTTTAGAGAATTATTGATTCGTTTTTTTTCGCTTTTTGTTCCAGTTCCAGTTGTTCCAGTTATTTTTTTGAGGTGTTCCAATCCCCTTAATTCTATAAATAATATATTATATATTAATTAGTTATATAGTATATAAAGGGGTAACTGTCTCACATTTTTTTATTGGAACAACTGGAACTGGAACGCTTTGTTTTTAACAACCAATTGATAATTAAACTTTTCTTCTCTACAAGGCCCATTTCGTTTCGTCGCGTCTTGTCTTTGATGATTTGCTGGTCGCTGAGCCTCTCACCCGTAGTACATCGCCGTAATTGTCTATCATCGTTCGGCTATTGAGTATCTCCACTTTTTTTGAAAAAAGTCTCAATCTCTGAGAAAAAACTCGTATTTTTGCACCTCTGACATAGAGGTGATTTTATTTGTTTCACACCGCAAAATTACTAAAGATTAGTTTTTTGCATAAGCCGTTATGTCACCTTTAAATATTAACTTGTCAAACTTTAGAAAAATGTTATTCCTGTAAAAAAAAGCTGCATTCTGCTACAAATAAAAAAAAACAGATTCTCTATGCACGCTAAAGAACACTCAAAGAAGATTGTCTCTCCACGCCGACGCCATCTGTGGGGCGCTGCTTTTGGCAACTTCACTACACTCGGCGGATTCATCGTCTGGCTGATAGCGTTCTTCACGCTATGGATTGTCATTTTCTTATTTGAAGTTGAGAACACTCCTTACCAATGGACAATAAAGCACTTGCAAGCAGGCAAATACGCTGTTAAGAAAATTGAGGCTTTCAGACAGGAAAACGGTGGCAAGGTGCCTGACAGTCTAATTGATGTCTGTTTCCGAAAAGGATACCAAGACAATCAATACTACGTTCAACTGCCGTCCGATATGGACTATTTCCGCGACATACAAGGTTATGTGATGCTTGTCGGCCATATCTGTTTCATTTCCAATGGAACGCAAACACCTTGGGGGCTTCCTGCAAGGCGTACCAGTCGCGGACGCATGTTCAAGGTTCCAAAAGAGGAACCAAGCGTTGGTGGCGAATGCTACTGGTATCTTGACATCGACCGCAACTATGGTGGCACACTGACGATGAAAGGCTTCGAAAAGGAGGAATAGTAACATTTACCTTGTCTTGAACTGAATTAACACGACATTTTTAAGCGCATATAACCCAATGGTGTCTCTCGGCTGCTCCCAAGGCAGCTCCCACCAATGGAACAAGCTAAGCAGATAAGATGATAAAATACATTGCCGACAAAGACCATTATACCGAAGTCCTATCGCTTTGCGAAAAGGTCAAACACGATTTGTGGATAGGCACGGCCGACCTCAAGGACTTGTATGTTGGCAGCGGAAAGGATGTGGTGCCCTTCCTGTCCATATTGGACAAGCTGCTAAAACGTGGAGTCGAGGTTCGACTGCTTCATGCCAAAGAGCCAGGCGAGAATTTCAGAGCCGACTTCGACAAGTATCCTGGTTTGTGGTCAAAACTCGAACGAAAACTTTGCCCTCGCGTCCATTTCAAAATATTGGTATTCGACTGCTCGACGGCCTATATCGGCTCAGCCAACCTGACTGGCGCCGGCATAGGCATGAAAGGCGAAGGCAACCGAAACTTCGAAGCTGGTATTCTTACTGACGAGCCATCGATAGTAGATGCCGCCGCCGACCACCTCGACAGCGTATGGACGGGTGCTCATTGCGCCAAGTGCAAGCGGAAAGATTTCTGCGGCGATAGAATAATGTAAAGGTTCCGATATGACATCTTTGTTCCGCAAAAGATGCAATAACTAACGAATCATTCATAAAAACGTAAAGCGTCAATACTTTTTTCGTTCATTTTTTTGTATCAACCTCACGCTTTTTCGTTCATTTTTTTGTGAGATTTCAAAATATTCGTTCATTTTTTTGTATCAACCTTTCACTTTTTCGTTCATTTTTTTGTGTTATTTCATAAATATTCGTTCATTTTTTTGTTTTTTTGCATTATGAAATAAGTGAAATCGGAAGAAAACCTGAAATCGAAGTCGTTAAGCACATTCCTCCAACAGAATGATAACATGCACGGCATACGTTTCTCCATGAGTCCCTATAGGGAACAAGAGAGGATGACCAATGTGCCATTGTACGGCGCCGGCGTCTATTTCACAAAAAACTAAACGTCAAGCATTTTCAACATTAAAAATCCTCCCCTACGTCTAAGATGGAAAACAATATTCGGAGTATGTCATGATTTGGCACACTCCGTTTGTATTTTTGCAAATGAAAAAAAACTAGAATTATGAGTACTAATTACATGAAGCCCTACGACGTTGAAATAGACAAGTATGCAATAATACTGGCAAACCGTGAATACTGGGACGACTTTTCCTTCGAATGGAGCGGATTCCACTCCATGGATGAAAAGTTGATACATCTTGCAGGTTTTGTAAATCTCGGCGGCGATCTGTTGTGGGTTATAAAGAATTATGCCAAAGGACGCAGTCGTGATTATAGGTTTTGCATACATGGTTCCATCAGGCATTACCTTTTCCGTTTGATATCGGAACATCTTCCGAAGGAGGAACGCCAAAAAGACAATTCGTGGATTAGAATCATGTTTCTCGACAGGGAGGAACTCGTGGATTTACTTTCAGAGGAACTAAAAAGGAAGGTGAAGTACGATTTAAAAACCGTCAGAACCGATGGTGGTATTGATGTAATAAAGTCTTGGTATGTTGAAAAACCAGTGGTGTACGACGACACAGTTCTTGCATCCATAGAAAGGCGGCATAAGCAATCCTATCCCGACGAGTCAACAGAAGACCTCAAACGTCGATACGAGCAATGGTTCAGCGATTGCATGTTCTAATCCGCATAACCTTCTTTAATTAATTCACCATAATATTAAGGGTTGTGGATTTTTTTGTAAATTTGCACATTATAATATGAAAAATTGTGGATTTTTTTTGTAAATTTGCACATTGAGACAATAATATAGTACAAAAATATAATACTATGCCACAATTAATTAACTACGGAAAAGAGATGATTAGAGTCTCTACAAAAGGTGTTGAGTATTTGTACAACCAAATCAAAAAGTCAGCATAATGGATACAAGTAAAATGTTAAGGATAAAACGTAAAGGTATTCTATATGGACTTGTTGATAACGAAGGAAGAGTCGTTTTTCCTTTCAAATACGAACGAATAAAACCTTTTGATATAAGAGGTCACACTATTATCAAAGAGTATGAAGGGAAATCAGGTGTTGTGGATATTTACGGCAACATCATTGTTCCATTAAAATATGACAAGATAATAACTTTATTTTCAGAAGGACTTGCACGTGTTTGTATTGATGGAAAATATGGGTGTGTAAATGATGTTGGAGAAGAGATTGTCCCAGTAGTTTACGATAGTATTAGTGCTTGGGGAGAGTATTTAGGAGGAACAGCAATTGTTTCTCAAAATGGTAAATATGGAGTTGTAGATAAAAATGGAAAGGTAATCATTCAGTTAAAGTATAAGAATGAATCAGAGGCAATTGAACGAAACAAAAAAATTGATAAGTCTAAAATCCAAAACATTATACGCAAAAAAAAGATAGAACTCATTAGGGATAAAGCAATACGAGGTATTTATCCTTATGATCATGAAATAACAGTTCCATCAGATTATTTTAAAATTGGTTCTTTTGACCATGGTTATGCCATTATTGTAAACAAATTCAAATATGGATTGATAAATACCAAGTGTGAATTAATAATTCCTGCAAAATACGATCTACTTACGTATGTCTATCCCGGAGTCCTTCGTGCATGTATCAATGGCAAAATGGGTTTAATTGATGAAGATGGTGATGTAATTGCACCCTTTATTTACGAATATATAAATGACCATACAACAGAAGGGGAATTATTATCTGTATGCAGGAATCGCAAGACAGGATTTATAAATCTTCTTGGTCAGGAGATTATTCCAGCAATATATGATATTATACCAAATCATTTTGTCTGCTACTATAATGCAGAACAGACTCATGAAACTTTAGAT